>DATBIR010000197.1:0-23668 GCA_036556825.1 Beijerinckiaceae bacterium | reverse complement strand
ATCGCCATCCGGTGACGGTCACGTGAGGCGATACGCGCTCGCGAGCGCCGGCGGCCCATCCGTCGCGACGACGCCGCGTGCGACAAGGTCCTCGAGATGCGCGAGAACGGACAGCGCCGCGGCGCCGTGCAGGGCCGGCGCCAGACCTTCGTAGATTTCCGGCACCATCGCCGCGATGGTGCGGTCGCCCGCGGCGAGACGGGCGAGGATCGCGGCTTCGCGGCGTTGGCGGTGCGCGATCAGCGCGGCGACGTAAGGCTGCGGCTGGCGCACCGGGCCGCCGTGGCCCGGCCAGTAGATGCGCTCGCCGCGCCGCATCAGCTTCTCCAGCGAAGCCATGTAGTCGCGCATCGAGCCGGCCGGCGGCGCCACCACCGACGTCGACCACGCCATGACGTGGTCGGCCGAGAACAGCGCGTTCTCTTCCGGCAGCGCGAAGCACAGGTGGTTGGCGAGATGGCCCGGCGTCTCGACCGCCTGCAGCGTCCAGCCTGCCCCGGCGACGGCCTCGCCCTCGCGCAGCGCCTCATCCGGCGCGTGGTCGACATCGCCGCTCGCCTCGAGGCGGTCGCCGGCGCTCGGCGCGCGCGCCGCGCGATGCGCGCCGCAGCCGACGATCGGCGCGCCGGTCGCGGCCTTGAGCGCCCGCGCCGCCGGCGAATGGTCCCTGTGCGTATGCGAGACGACGATGTGCGTGACGGTCTCGCCGCGCACGGCGGCGAGCAGGGCCGCGACATGCCCCGCGTCGTCGGGCCCCGGATCGATGACCGCGACGCGGCCGCGCCCGACGACGTAGCTGCACGTGCCCGTGAAGGTGAACGGCCCCGGATTGGGCGCCACCACGCGGCGCACGAGCGGGCTCAGGGCGATGCATTCGCCCGCCGGCGCCGAAAAATCGCGGTCGAAGGTGAGATCGTCGCTCATCCGGTTGACGCCTGATTTCATGCCTGCCCCGATCCGACTTCCCTGTTGAGAGCGAAGGGCGCAGCCCCTATAGATCGGCCCAGCGACCCGGCCAACCAACGAACGGCCCGCAAGGAGATCCTGATGTCGAGCGGCTCTGTCCCCACCGTTTCCGCTCCCACCTTCGCCGAGCTGCTCTGGCCGGCGCGCGACAGCGGCGCCGCCAGCGCGCTCCGCGCCGTCGTCCTGGCGGTCGCCGGCTCGGCGCTGCTCGCCATCTCGGCCAAGATCCAGGTGCCGATTCCGCCGGTGCCGATCACCCTGCAGACGCTCGTCGTGCTGCTGATCGGCGCCACCTACGGCTGGCGCCTCGCCGGCGCGACCACGCTGCTCTATCTCGCCGAAGGCATGGCCGGGCTGCCGGTCTTCGCCAACACGCCGCCGCAGGTGGCGAGCCCGGCCTACCTGCTCGGGCCGACCGGCGGCTACCTGATCGGCTACGTCGCCGCGGCGATGCTGATGGGCGTCCTCGCCGAGCGCGGCTGGGACCGCTCGCTGTGGCGCGTGATCGCCATGATGACGATCGGCCACATCGTGATCTTCGCCTTCGGGCTCGCCTGGCTCGCGCATCTGTTCGGCGCCGGCAAGGCGTGGGCCGTCGGCGCCGCGCCGTTCATCCTCGGCACCGTCATCAAGACGGCGCTCGCCGCGGCGCTGATCAAGGCCGCCTGGGGCCTCGCGCGGCGCTGACACGCACCATGTGTCATGCCCGGCCTTGTGCCGGGCATCCCGCTTCGTGGCGCGCGACGGATCGGGATGGCCGGCACGAGGCCGGCCATGACAAGGGCGCGGCCGCTATCGCGCCTGCTTCACGAAGATGCGCTCGAAATGCTCCTGCCAGGGCTTGCCTTCGTCGAGCATGCGGCCGGTGTCGACGACCTTGAGCGCGTTCTTGAAGGGCGAGTCGAACTTCTTGCTGGTCGGCACGAAGTTGCGCGCGGCAAAAATCTTCTGACCCTCGTCGCTGATCAGGAAGTCGAACAGCAGCACGGCCGCGTGCGGACGCTGCGCGGTCTTGACGACGCCGACGCCGTTCGGCCGCGCGATGGCCGGGCCGAGGATGAACCAGTCGAGCGGCGCGCCCTTCTTCTTGAGCTGCTCGGCGGTGAACGAATAGACGGTCAGCGCCAGCGGCACCTCGCCGGCGACGGTGAGATTGGTCAGCAGCGTGTGACCGCGGCGCACCGAGACGCCGTTGGCGGCGACGATCTCGCGAAACAGCTTTAAACCTTCCGCCTCGCCCATGTCGCGCACCAGCTCGGCGAGCCAGTCGTAATCCTCGGCTTCGATGCCGAGCTTGCCTTTCCACTCCGGCTTGAGCAGGTCGCGATAGGTCTTGGGCAGATCCTCCTTCTTGACCTGGTTGGTGTTGTAGGCCTGCACGAAGACGTTGAGGTATTTGGCGACCCATTCGCCGTGCGGCGGGACGGCCTGCGGGATCAACTCGCCGAGATGCGGCGACTTGACGGCCTGCAGGACCTTTTCGCGATGCAGGGGCTCGAGCCCGAGGCCGTTGTTGACGATCACGTCGACGTCGAAGCGCCCGCCCTTGATCTCGGCCAGCGTGCGCCGGACGATGTCCTCCGAGCTGCCGCGCCACACCTTGACCTTGATGCCGTATTTCTTCTCGAAGGCGTCGAACAGCGCGGTGTTGTCGTCGACCGGCATCGACGAATAGACCGTGACCTCGCCTTCCTTCCTGGCGCCCTCGATCAGGCGCTTGTCGCGGTCGGGGCCCTGATAGCCCGCGACCTCAGCGACCCGGCTCGCCTGGGCGTATGCGGGCAGGGCAGGGAGCGCCGTGACGGCCGCTCCGATGCCGAGAGCGGCGAGCGAAGTAAGAAAATTGCGTTTTGACTGCCGGACCTTGGTCATCGGGTCTCCCTGGGTTGTCGCCTTGTTGGTCTTGTGCGGGCGGCGAAGCTAACGGATGCGGTCGGCGCTGGCTACAGGGGCCGGCCCGGTTGACGCCCGCGACGGCGTCGGCTTCAGTCGCGCGCGTCAGAGCGGGGATCACTTCAGAGTGAATCGATCCCCGCTCTGATCTGCCTTAAGCCGCATGATCTTTGCCGGCGAAGTGGTGACCACCCCGGATCAGGTCCGGGGCACGCTTTCGCCGGATCATGCTCCACGGAGGATTTGGCCACATGAGCAGAGATTTCGAGGACCATTGCTGGAAGGATCTGGTGCCGGCCGAGATCCTCGACGTCTACGCGCCCTATCGGCGGACGACCTTCGTCGGGCCGTCGCCGGCGCTGGTCGCGATCGACCTCTACGAGATGGCCTATCAGGGTGGGCCGCTGCCGGTCGCCGAGGTCACCCAGAAATATCCGAGCTCGTGCGGCGAGCATGCCTGGGCGGCCATCGCGCCGACGCAGCGCCTGTTCGATGCGGCGCGGCGGGCCGGCCTGCCGGTCTTCTACTCGACCGGGGACGCGCGCGCCGACGCGCGGCCCGACCGCATCTCGGCGACCAAGCGCGTCGCCAGCCGGCCGGCCGACCTCTACGCCATCCGCCCCGAATTCAAGCCGCAGCCCGGCGACGTGGTCATCCACAAGCAGCGCGCCAGCGCCTTCTTCGGCACGCCCTTGGCGGCGCATCTGACGCAACTCGGCGTGCGCACGGTGATCATGTGCGGCGAGAGCACGTCTGGCTGCGTGCGCGCCTCCGCCGTCGACGCCTACTCGCACGGCTTCCACGTGGTGCTGGTCGAGGAATGCTGCTTCGACCGCAGCCCGCTGTCGCACAAGATCAACCTGTTCGACCTGCACCACAAATATGCCGACGTGATGCACATCGACGAGGTCGTCGCGCATCTCGGCAAGCTCGGGCTGCAGGCGGCGAGCTGAGACGGCGCGTCCGCGGCGCCGTCGGAACCTGTCGGGCCGCTGCGGGGCGTGCGCTACGCCGATGCCGGGACGAACAGCGAGAGCTGAACCGGCTTGATCGCAGCGGGGGCGGCCTTGCGCCTGCGCTTCCTCCCGGCTTTCCCGACCTCCGGCGCTGCCGCCTCGTCCCAGGCCGTGAAGTCGAACAGCCAGAGCTGGTTTGCGAGCAGCATCGTGCCGCCGGCCTGTTTCGCCTTCCTGCCCGCCGGTGCGGAAGCCTTAAGGGATGCGGCTGGGGCGTCTTCGTGCGTCATCGCGGGATCGTCGCGTCCGGGGCGGTCGGGATCGGAGTAGGCCCTCGGCGGAGTAAACGTCGGGCTAAGGCGCAACAAGGTGATGCGTACCGGTCCACGTCAGTATTTCGTCACAAATGCCGCGAGGCTGCCCGCCAATGCGCCGAAGACGAGCAAACCGCTCAGGAGAAACAACGGGGAAAGCAGCTTCGACAACCACCGCCGCAGGCCCCACATCAAAATGAAGCCGGCGCCGGCGACGAACGCGTAAATGTGCCAGGCCACGACGGCAAACCAGAAGCCGTCAGGGTCGTTGGCGAGAGAGAGATGTCTCCCCGGACCATACACCCTCTTCGGGGCGTGTATGATGCCGGTTTCGTATGCCGTGTGTAACTGCCAGGCGCAGACGGCGACGAATGCCGCAACAAAGGAAAAAACAAACGCGGCCTTGAGGTCTTCCTTCCAGTCGGGCCACAGCGGGTATCGCATCCGATCACGACGGCGAGGGTTTGGATGCTCCCAGATTCGGTCCCGTCCCTCTGTCGGCCAATCGCGCGCCAGGCCTTTGGCGTTTCACTTCGAAGGCGAAATTTGCGTCCGGCGCGCTAGCACTCGTTTTTCTCAGTCTTCTGCTCTGCTTCCAGATGCTCTGCTTCGAGCCGGTCCAACTCGCGCAACACCCACCGTCGGGCCCGGTGCTTGGCGCGAAGCCGGCTGGCGAAAGAGACCGGCATGCGGCCGCTATGGCGAAGATCGAGAAGTGCGCGGGGCATGTGCTCGCCTCCCGTTGACCGTGGTCAGCATGCCTGAAAAGGCTGCTCATTCCTGTCACTCAAAAGCCGCGCCTGGCCATCAAAGGCAGGCTCGCCCATCGGCGGAAAAGGGCCCGGCACTTCGGCCGGGCCATGCCGGCCTTTCGACAGGTCGCTTTTGGCAGCTTTTGTCCTGGAGCCCGACTTCGCTGACGCTCCATCCACCCCGCCTGCTTCTTAGCGGTGGCGTCCTTCAGGGTCTTGTCAGAACGTGCCGAAGATCTGTCGGAGCCGGCCAGTCCCTGGTTGAGCAGGAGGAGTTCCAGCGGTCGGGCGGTTATGGAGCGCATGCAGTGAGCGCAGCACCGCTCTCCGCTTTCCGTCGGCGAAACGGCCGGATCGCGATTCCGTCATTTTGCCAAGGTCTTGAGAGGAATGGTCGGAGTGGCAGGATTTGAACCTGCGACCCCCTCGTCCCGAACGAGGTGCGCTACCAGACTGCGCTACACTCCGAAGCCGTCGTTTCTGGTGGGCGGCTTATAACGGGGCCGTTCCGGGGCTGCAAGTCGGGTCGGGCCGATCGGGCCAAGCTATCTCGCCATCTTCTCGAATCAGGCGAGAGGGTCGCCTCTGACGCATCTCTTGGCGTCCCTGCGCAGGCCTGACCCACGCTGCACGGGCGACGGCAAGGCTTTGCCGGAAAAGGGCCGAGGGACGGCGCCGAGACGTTGCCACGGCGGAACGGGCCGACTATGTATCCGCCGCGCCGGTGGGGCGTCGCCAAGCGGTAAGGCAGCGGTTTTTGGTACCGCCATTCCCAGGTTCGAATCCTGGCGCCCCAGCCACGCCCGCGGGGTCCATTCCGGGCACATGGGTGACGGAAGGACGAGGTTATGCCTCTGAAGCTTGAAGGCTCATGCCGGTGCGGCAAGGTCCGCTTCTCCGCCGAAAGCCACGCGCCGGTTCCGTTCATGCGCTGCTACTGCTCGATCTGCCGAAAGACCGCAGGCGGCGGCGGCTATGCGATCAACCTTCACGCCGACAAGCGAACGCTCAAGGTCGTGGGCGAGACTGCCGTCTTTCACGCGCAGATCGACGACGGCCATGGCGACTGCAGAACGAGCACCGGCGAGCGACACTTTTGCGCAGCTTGCGCCAGCGCATTGTGGGTGTTCAGCCCCGAATATCCCGACCTCTTTCACCCCTTCGCCTCTGCGATCGACAGCGAGCTGCCCCAGCCGCCGTCACTCGTCCACATGATGCTCGGGTCGAAGGCGTCATGGGTCCAGCCGCGTGTTGGCCCGGACGACCAGTGCTTCGATGAGTATCCCGAGAATGCGCTGGAGGACTGGCACCGCTCGCACGGCCTCTGGCTCGATTAGCTCGGCCTCCGCCCCCACGCAGGCCGCCGCGACAGGCTTTGAGCCGGGCGGCCCGGACGCGTTGAAGACGGTCCACGCATACACCCCGGCCGGATGTCCGAGCCTTCACTCGTCCTGATCGTTGAATGCGCCGGTCAGGCGGAGGCCCTCGAACCATGTCGCGCCGTCCTTCTTCACGACCCGGCGCGGCGTGACCCTTCCATGCGCGGCGATCGCCGCCGCCAGCCGCTCCGAATGCGTCACGAGCCAGATCTGCGTCCGCTCCGCGGCACGGACGATCAGGCGCGCAAGCGGCCCGAGGAGATCGGGATGGAGGCTGGCCTCGGGCTCGTTCAGCGCGAGGAAGGGCGGCAGCCGATACGAGAGAAGCGACCCGGCGAGAGCGAGGTAGCGCAGCGTGCCGTCGGACAATTCGCCGGCGTCGAAGATCCGCTTCGGGTAGTCCGGGAAGATCATGCCGAAGGTTGCCGTCCGGTCGGGAACGGGAACCACCAGCCGCGCGCCCGGGAATGCCTCGTCGATCATGCCGTCGAGATCCGTCGTGTCCTGGCGGATGTGCACGAGCGTTGCGAAAGCCGCGGCGAGATCGGACCCGTCGGACGACAGGGTCGGCGTGGTGACCGCGAGACACGGCTGCCGCAACGGAGACCCATGGTCGGTGCGGAAGTCGTGATAGAAGCGCCAGCCGAGCATCGTCTGACGCAGCCAGTGCAGATCCGGCAGGCGCGCGGCGTCGTCCAACGAGCCCAGCGCCGTGTCGGTGGCGAGAAGGCTCTTTCCGAGTTCGCGCCGCACGCCGTTCTCGTCGCGCACGAAGCCGGCCGGCCCCTTGCGTTCGAGGAGGACGACGGGACGAGTCTGTCCGGCGAGTGCGAGCCTCTCCGACTTCACCTGCGGCTCGAGCGGAAAGGCGGCGCCGAGCGTTCTTCCTTTTGCCGACGGGATCAGCCCCGCCGCGATCTCGTATTCGAAGCCGAGTCCGGTTTCGGAAGAGGCAAGCGACACGCCGAGCGCGATGCGTGGCTCGTCCAGGGCCCCTCGCTCGCCGGCCCACAAGGCCGACTGCATGCCTCCCTCGCGCGCCAGCTCGCGCGCGAAAGTGCCCGCGGCGGCCGCCTGGACGAGCTGCAGGGCGCGGTAAAGGTTCGTCTTGCCGACGCCGTTCGGGCCGACAAACACGGTCAGCGGTTCGACCGGGAAGCGGATCCGGCGGAGCGAGCGGTAGCCGCTGATCGAAACGTCCCGAATGGTGAGCGTCATGGGCCATCCCAAGGGACGCGGTGTGCAATGAAGGATTATATTCTTTTCTGATGCAGGTGTCATCAGCCTCTGCAAGGAGACCTCACCCGTGCATCCGCCGATGCGCTCTGCCGGTGCCCCAGAATCCTCACCGCAGGTCGGCCGTCACCTCGATCTCGACGAGCTTTTCCGGCGCCGAGAACCCGCCGACGCTCGCCACCTCGAACGGGCATGCGAGTTTTGGAAAGCGATCCCTGATTTGCCTGCGCGTGCCGTCCTGGTCGAGCGTCCCGGAGACGAAGGCGGAGACATGCACGACGCTGCTCCAGGTCGCTCCGGCCTTGCCGAGGCTGGCGTGGATCTGGTCGTGGATGCGGGCCAGCTGGGTGTCGAAGCCGGGCGCGGTGCTGGTGTTGCCCGACAGGAAGACCATGCCGTCGAGCGCCACGTATTCCGGCGGCGCGATCGGCGGGTCGTATTCGGCGATCGTCTTCTCAGTTGCGGGCGCGCCGGCGCGCAGCACGATCAGGTCGATCGCCATGGATGCATCGTCGGACAGGCGGGTGGGTGCGATCAGGCTGGCGCTGGCGCCGCGCAGACGGTCGGCCAGCATGGCGCGGCGGGTGTCGCTGGCGCGGCGCCGCGCCTCCGCGTCGCGGGCCCACAGGCGGCTGCGCACGATATGCTCGAGCGGCAGCCCGGCCTCGCGGATGGCCGCGAAGGCGGCGTCGAGACAGGCCGCAGTCTCGATCTCGATGCTCGCTGCGCGCCGGCCGACGGCCGTGACGCGGAACAGCTCGCGCCCATGCGCCACTCTCCAGTCATGCGCGATCATGTTGCGCCCGCTTCGCCTCCCGTCAGCCTTGCGCAACGGCGGCGACGCGCCGCCGCCTGATGGCGCCGACCAGCGGCGACACCAGGATCAGCGCCGCCGCGGCGAGCATGACCGCGGACAGCGGGCGCGCCACCAGGATGGTGAGGTCGCCCTGCGACATCATCAGCGACTGGCGCACGGCGCGCTCCATGGCGTCGCCGAGCACGAAGCCGAGGATGAGCGGCGCCGTCGGATAGCGCAGCTTCACCATCGCGTAGCCGAGAAGGCCGAAGCCGGCGAGCAGGGCGACGTCGAAGATGCGGCCGGAGACGCTGTAGGCGCCGACCACCGTGATGCCGAGGATCGCCGGATAGAGAATGAAGGCCGGGATGCGCAGGATCTGCGCGAATAGCGGCACCAGCGGCAGGTTCATCAAGAGCAGCACGACGTTGCCGATATACATGCTGGCGACGAGCCCCCAGAACACGTCGGGCGCGTCCTGCATCATGAGCGGCCCGGGCCTGATGCCCCACAGGATCAGCACCGACAGCAGGATCGCCGTGCTGCCGCCGCCGGGAATGCCGAGCGTGAGCAGCGGCACCAGCGCGCCGCCGCTGTCGGCGTTGTTGGCGCCTTCGGGCGCCGCCAGCCCTTCCGGCACGCCGGTGCCGAACTTTTCCGGATGTTTCGAGGCCGCCTTCTCGATGCCATAGGCGATGAAGGAGGCGATCGACGAGCCGGCGCCGGGCAGCACGCCGATGATGAAGCCGGTGATCGAGCCGTTGAGGAAGGCGAAGCGGCACGCCTGGAGCTCCTCGCGGCTCGGCAACAGGTTGCGCAGGCCACGCGGCACCGGCAGCATTTTCGCGGCGCTGCCCGCCTCGACGCTCGCCAGCACCTCGGCGATGGCGAACACGCCGATGGCGATCACCATGAAGTCGATGCCGCCGAGCAGGGCGCTCTGCCCGAAGGTAAAGCGCGACTGCGCCGTGAACAGGTCGGTGCCCATGGTCGTGAGCCACAGGCCGACGAGCAGCGACAGCAGGCCTTTGACGAGCGAGGTGCCGGACAGCAGCACGACGAGCGCCAGCCCCAGGCACATCAGCGCGAAATATTCGGGCGAGCTGAACGACAGCGCGAAGGCGGCGATCGGCGGCGCGACCAGCGTGAGCAGCAGCACGCCGACGGTGCCGGCGACGAAGGAGGCGATGGCGGCGATGCCGAGCGCGGCCCCGGCGCGGCCGCGGCGCGCCATCTGGTAGCCGTCGATGCAGGTCACGACCGACGAGGATTCGCCCGGCATGTTGAGCAGGATCGACGTGGTCGAGCCGCCGTATTTGGCGCCGTAATAGATGCCGGCGAGCATGATGATGCCGCCGGTCGGATCCATGCCGAAGGTGAGCGGCATCAGCATGGCGATGGTCGCCGCCGGTCCAAGTCCCGGCATGATGCCGACCACGGTGCCGAGCAGGCAGCCGACGAAGCACCAGAACAGATTGGTGGGCTGCAGTGCGACCGCGAAGCCGTGCAGAAGTCCGCTTACGATCTCCATGTCAGAAACCGAGCGGCCCGATGGGCAAGGCCACGCCCAGCGCCAGCGGGAAGGTGACGTAGAAGGTCGCGGCGGCGGCGAGCGCCGTCGCGCCGGCAACGGCCAGCGGCCGGCGAAACACCACCGCGACGATGAAGAAGGCGAGCAGCGCGAAGCTGATGATGAAGCCGAGCGGTTTCATCAAGGCCACCGCTGCGGCGAAGGCGAGCCAGGTGCCGAGGGCGCGCATCAGTCCGACGCGGTCGACGGGTTCGGAGCCCTCGCGCGTCGGGTGCAGCAGCGATCGCACCACCAGCACGAGCGAGAGCGCGATGATGGCGATGCCGTACCAGATCGGAAAGAAGCCGGGCCCCGGGCCGTCGGGCGCCGAATAGGTCCAGTTGCGCGCTTGCGTGACGATGAACACGCCGAGCCCGGCGAGCAGCCCTCCGGAGATCACGTCGCCCCAGGCGCGCGAGGTCCCGCCCGCGGTCAACGGATATCTCCCGGTGGCAAGGGCGATAACGCGAGGAAGCCCCGCCGCCGGCGCAGCATGGCGCGGCGCGGGGCCGGATCAGGCTTGCAGGAGCGGGCGCAGGGTGAGGACATTGTCCACCTTGTCGATCGCCATCAACGTCGAGACCAGCTCGCGGCCGCGCGCGCCGCCGACGATCGGGCCGACGAGATCGAGCGCCTTGTCGAACACCTCCTGCCGGGTCATCGGATTGTCGGGCGTGCCCTTCACGGCGTGCGTGCGATGGGCGAGCTCGCGGCCGTCCTTCGTCGTGATCTTCATGATCACCTGGCGCGGCGGCAGCGCCGTCGTCAGCTCCGGATTGGCGATCAGCTCGATGCGCTTGCGCAGGTCGACGACGGCCGGGTCGGCCATGCGCGCGTGATCGTGGGCGCTGGCGAAGGTCATGCCGCCGTCGACGAGCGCCAGCGCCACGAGGTGCTGCACGTTGATGTTCGGCATCGTGCGGTTGTCGACGAGCTTGGCCCGGTCGTCCGGCAGCTCGAGCACGATCTTGGCGACGTCCGCCGCCGTGATCGCGTGCTGCTCCATCAGCAGCGTCACCGCGTCGACGGCGCCCTGGATCGGCGAGCCGACGCACCATTTCTTGATGGTCGCCTTGAGGATCTCGAAGCGCGTGCCGAGACCTTTGCCGAGCTCTTCCGGCCGCGGGTCGGTGGCGAAGGCGGTGTAGAAATTGTTCTCGCCGGACAGGGCGTCGTCGACGCCGGTGAAGCCGGCGGCGACCATGGTCGCGGCGGTGAGCGCGTCGCGCGCGGTCATGCCGCCGAAATCGAACGCCTTCTCGATATGCTGGTCGTCGCGCGCCCAGCATTGCACGCCCGACGCCTGCTGCACGGCGTAGGACAGCATGTGACGGACCTGGGCCCCGTCGAGCCGCAGCAGCGCCGCCGCCGCCGCCGCGGCGCCGAATAGCGGGCCGACGCTGTGCGTGCTGTGGCCGCCGGCATAGAGCTTGCGCGGCCCGAGCGAGAGATTGAAGCGCGTGCCGATGTCGTAGCCGAGGATCACGGCCTTGAGCAGATTGGCCCCGCTCTCGCCTTTGAGCTCGGCGGCGGCGAGGGCGCCGGGCACGATCCCGCAGCCGGGATGGAAGCGCCCGCCGAGATGCGAATCGTCGGTCTCGTCGGCATGCGCCATGATGCCGTTGGCGAGCGCGGCGTTGAGGGCATTGGTCAGGAATCCGGCGCCGATCACCGTGCAGTCGGGCGCGCCGCCGAGCGCCCGCACATAGGAGATGGCCAGCACGCCGGGCTTGAGATGCGAGCCCGACACCATGGCGGCGACCGTGTCGACGAGATGGTGACGGCCCTTCTCGAGCACATCCTCGGCCAAAGGGGCGCGCAGCGCGCCGGCAATGTAGGCGCTGAGCGCGCGCATCTCCTGCGAGATGCCGTCGTCCGCGCGCCGGATCCCGGCCTCCTCGGCCAAAGCTTTCGCCGCTTTCACGTGCTCTCTTCTCCGTTCGTCATTTTCACTGTCATGGCCGGGCTTGTCCCGGCCATCCCGGCCGGAAAGGTGGAGCCTTTTCGCATCGAGATCACCGGGACAAGCCCGGTGATGACACGTGAAGGGCGTTCGGGATCGACGAACAACGACCCTGGGTGCTAGCGGATCACCTTGACGCCGGCATCCTTGAGGATGGTGCGCAGCTGGTCGGCATATTGCTTGTTGAAACGCGCCAGCTCCTCGGGGCTCTGATAGGCGTTCTGCAGGTGCGTGTCGTCGAGATACTTCTTCCAGCCCGGGGACTCGGACACCTTCTTGAACAGGTCGGCGTAGTAGGCGACCGCCTCCTTCGGCATGTCGGGCGGGCCGACGATGCCGCGCGCCTGCGGCACGTCCGGGATGTTGAAACCCGCCTCCTTGATGGTCGGCACGTCCTTGAACGCCTCGAGGCGCGTCTCCGAGACCTGCGCGATCGGGCGCAGCTTGCCGGAGCGGATATGCTCGCCGGCCTCGCTCGGCTCGATCATCATCATGTCGACATGGCCGCCGAGCAAAGCGGCAATGCGCTCGCCGCCGGACGGAAAGGAGATGAACGGCCATTGCGCGCCCGTCGCGGAGACGAGCACCTGACGCACGACCGCATCACGCGACAGCACCGAGCCGCCGGACTGCTTGAGCTGGTTCGGCTTCTGCTTGGCCGCGTCGATGAAATCCTTGAGCGTCTTGAAAGGCGAATCGGCGCGCACCACGACCAGCGCCGGCTCGAGCACGAGGCGCGCGATCGGTGTCAGGTCGTCCATGGTGACGCTCGCCTCGGCCTGCACGAGCGGATTGCTCACGTAGACGCTCGAGAAGATCGAGATGACGTGCGCATCGCCCTTCTTCTCGCGCATGTAGTTCATGGCAGTCGCGCTGCCGCCGCCGACCTTGTTCGAGATCTGGAAGCGAACCGGGAGCAGCTTCTCCTTCTCCATGATGCCGAGCATGGCGCGCCCGAGCGCGTCGTTGCCGCCGCCCGGGCCGGTATGCACGACCACTTCGACGGGGCTCGTCGGCTTCCATTGCGCGGCGGCTGGCAGCGCGCCCACCGCGGCGAGCATCAGCACGAGCGAAGCACCGAAATATCGCAAACTCATCATTTCCTCCCATGCGCGAGTCCCGGTTGGTCCGGGTCGTCGGGTGTTTTCATCGAAGATAGGAATTCGACCTCATTTCGACGGCGGGTTCAAGCGCAGAGGCGCACGAGGTCCCTCACGTCCTCAACCGCCTCGAGTGCCAAGACGCATTCGGCGATATCGCGGGCCCGGCCCGCGCCGACTGCCGGTTCGGCGTTCGCCAGGAATTTTTGCCTGATGGCCTCGTCCGGCATCGGGTTGTCGACGGTGCCCGTGGCGTGGTCGACATGCGCCTCGTGGCGCGTCCCGTCGGCGTCGATCACAACGACATGGGCTTCGTCCCGGCGGAAGCGCTCGTGGACCGAGATGCGCACCTTGCGCCGTAGCTGCACGACCTCGTCGGCGAGCGCGCGCTCGTCGCTGTATTGGGCAATGCCGGCGTCGCCGTCGAGGAAGGAGACCGCCGCCGAATGATAGATGCTGAACTTCGATTGCAGGCCGGTCTGCGGCTCCTGCACCCCGGTGATGCGCACGGCGGCCTCGTTAACCGCGATCTCGATGCCCAGGACGCGGGCCGGATCGATGCCGCGGCGGCGGAGCGCGATCATGCCGTCGATGAGCGGATGGACGACGACCCCACAGGCGTACGGCTTGTAGCCGTTGCGCAGGATCTGCCAATCCTCGCCGAGGCGCTCGAGCAGCGCCTCGGGCTTCGACCCGGCGCTGTAGGTGCGCGAGAAGCCGCGCCGCCCTTCGATGATCTCGTCGGAGCTGTCGACCCCTTCGCGGGCCAGGAACCCGGCGAGCACGCCGTTCGACGCGGCCTTGCCGGCGTGGAACGACTTGCACATGGTGCCGCGGTTCTGCTGCATCCCGGCCGCCTGCGTCGCGGCAATGCCGAGCGCATGCGTCGTCTGCGCGGGATCGAGGCGCAGCAGGCGCGCCACGGCGACGCCAGCGGCGATCGACCCGAGCGTGCCGGTCAGGTGCCAGCCGCCGTCATGGTGGCCGGGCGAGGCCTTGCCGACGCGCACGCCGCCCTCGAATCCGGCGGCGTAGGCGCAGATGAGGTCGCGCCCGCTGAACGGTCCCGTCTCGGCGACCGCGAGCAAGGCGGCGAGAACGGGTGAGCTGGTGTGCAGGACGACCCCGTCCATGTGGGTGTCGTCATAGTCGAGAATGTGGCCCATCTGGCCGTTGACGATCGCCGCCTCGAGCAGCCCGAGGCGCAGATCGTGGGCGAGCACGCGCGCCCGCTCGGCGCTGCCGAGCGCCTTGAGGCCGGCGAGCGCCCTGCGCAGCTTCGGGTGCCGGCTGCCGGCAAGCGCGCAGCCGATCCAGTCGAGCACGCCGCGGCGGCTTTCATGAACCACCTGCTCGGGCAGGTCCGCGTAGCTGAAGGTCGCCAGGAAGGCGCAGAAGTCGCGCCCGATATTCAGGCGCAGCGGCGCCACGCCATATTCCACCGCTGCCGACGCTTCGGCCATTCCCATGCTCCTCCCCGGCGCTGCGTTCTTGGATGTCATGGCCCTGCGGCCGGCTGCAGCGTGGCGCGCATCTAATCGGCTGTGTCCGGGCGTGACAAGGTGCGGCCGGGAGGCGTCGGCGCCGGGCCTGCAACTTGCGCGATGCGCGGGGAAGGAGCCGAGGCTCGCTTGTACCGAAGGCGATGCGATGGAGGGAAGCGGCGCGCAGCGCCGTCCAGGCTCTGATCCCGGGTCTTGCGGGGATCGCCGCCGCCTCTGCGGCGGACTAAGGCTTCGCCCGCACGGCGAACGAGGTCACCTGGCGGATGCGCTGCGCGGTGTCCGACCGCTGGCGCTCGCGCGACAGCGTCCTGCCCCGGTGCACCGCTTCGAGCACGCGCGACTCGACGCTCTGCTGCTGCAGGACCGCCCTGACATAGGCGAGCATCAGCGCCGTCGCCTGATAGAAATGCGCGGCGCCGCCATTGCGATACGGCGTCATGCGGAGGCGGGCTCGCTCGAGCTGGGTCACGTAGCCCTCGCGGTCGGAGAATTCCGCAGCCAGGAAGCCCTGCAGGCCGCCGAAGCGTTCGTTGAATGCGTCCCAGAGTTGGGTCAGGGCCTGCGCCACCAGATCACGTTCGGGACCACCGAGGCCGTCGAACTCGGAAATCAGCCGGCGCGCCTGCCCGTCCTCGCTCTCGTCCGTGCTCCTCCAGGAGGACTTCACGGTGCTCAAGGCGCGGTCGAACGCGGACACCACATCGTCGATCGGCTTGGTCGATGCCCCCGAGGCCACCGTCAGCATCTACTGACTCCACTCTACAAATGCCCCAGCCGCTACTACAGCACTGGCTGCGCGCGATTGATGTAGCAAACTCGCAACGATTATGAACGGACGTCAATATGGCCGGATGTGGATAACCGCGCGATAGGGGCCGCCGGGCCCGAGGCAGGCTGTCTCCGGCGCGCCGGATTATGGCGGCAAGGGGCAACACATGATCCGCATCGGCACGGCCGGATGGGCCATCCCGGCCCGGACACGCGACCGGTTCCCGGAAGCGGGAACCGGGCTCGAGCGCTATGCCGCCCGCTTTCCGGTGGCCGAGATCAATTCCACCTTCTACCGCGCGCACAGGCCCGGGACCTTCGAGCGATGGGCGGCGTCCGTGCCCGACGCCTTCCGCTTCGCCGTGAAGCTGCCGAAGACGATCACCCATGCGCGCGGCCTCGTCGGCGCCGACGATCTGGCGCTCCGCTTCCTCGACGAGACATCCGCCCTCGGCGCCAAGATCGGGCCGCTGCTGATCCAGCTTCCCCCCAGGCTCGCCTTCGACGCGGCGGCGACGGGCGGCCTGCTCACCTTGCTGCGCGGACGGGCAGGGGGGCCGATCGCGTGCGAGCCGCGCCATCCGAGCTGGTTCGACGGCGAGGCCGACCGTCTCCTCGAGGACTTCGACGTCGCCCGGGTCGCCGCCGATCCGGCGCGCGTGCCCGAAGCGGCGCGTCCGGGCGGCTCCGGCAGCCTCGCCTATTACCGCCTGCACGGCTCGCCGCGCATGTATTTTTCCGAATACGGCGGAGCCTATGTGGAGGCCCTGGCACGCCGGCTCGTGGCGGAGCCGGCGCGGGAGACGTGGTGCATCTTCGACAATACCGCGTCGGGCGCGGCAGCCGCCGATGCGCTCCTGCTGCAGGACCAGCTTCGGCAATTGGGCGTGGACAAAGCGTGAGGCGGCCGGTGACGACCGCGGTCAGCCGACGGCCGGCGCCAGCCAGCGTTTCTCGAGCATGCAGTGCACGCCCTTGTGCTGGTTCACGGTCTGGGTGATGCGCAGGTCCGCGGCGAGGCTGCACAGCGCGTAGGCCTGCTCGCGCGTGAGCCCCGTGCGCTCGACGATCAGGGCGATCATGTCGCGCAAGGCCGTCTCGGCGCAGCGGTCGAGGTCGGGGTCCATGCCGAAGGTGACGACATGGGTCGGGGTTTCGGCGCGCGGATAGGTGAAGCGCAGATCCTTGCGCAGCACGATCTCGAAGGTGCCGGAGAGCGCCGTCTCGATCGCCGTCACGTTGACCTCGCCGTCGCCCTGGACGCCATGGCCGTCGCCGCACGAGAACAGCGCGCCCGCCGTGAAGACCGGAAGGAACAGCGTGGTCCCGGCGACCAGCTCCTTGTTGTCGAGATTGCCGCCGAAGGCGCGGGGAATGATCGACGTGCAGCGCCGCCAGGACGCAGGCGGGGCGACGCCCATGACGCCGAAGAACGGCTTCAGAGGCAGCTCGAGGCCCCACGGCAGCCGCCCGATCATGCGCACCTTGTCGAGCGGGATGTGCATCAGGTGATAGGTCGGGAAATCGTCGGGCAGGGTGCCGGCCAGCGGCCGGTTGAAGTTGTAGCCCCAATCCTGGCGCAGGCTTACCTCGAGGATGCGCACCTCCAGGACATCGCCGGGCTCGGCGCCCTCGACCGCCACCGGACCGGTCAGGATATGCGGCCCGAACGGGATGCCGGGCTCGGCCGCGTGAATGGCGAGGAGCTCGGGCGGGACATGAAAGCCGTCCGGCGGCAGTACCTCGGGGGCGCCGCTGACCGAATCGATCGTGACGCGGTCGCCGCTGGCGATGGCCAGGACGGGCGCGCGGCGCGCGTCGAAATATCCCCAGTGGCAGGTTTCAGGTGATGCGGCGAGACGGTGGTGCATGGCAGCCCGGCGAGCGTGGAAGGCGCGCCACCATGAAGCACCGGCCCGGCGCGGTCCAGGCGGGCACCGGTCGGCCGTTGCGAGAGCAGATCGTCCTGCGCCATCCGGGCGATCGCCGCGCCAGCTTCCGCTGGCAGGCCGTCAGGCGTCGGCGAGCAGGGCCGAGCGCGGGCTCGCGGCATGCTCCTTGAGCACGGCGTCGCCGGCCACTTCCCTGAGCACCACGTCGTAGCCCCACAAATCGGCGAGATGCTGCAGAATGCGTTTGGCGTCGGCCTCGACCAGGAGATTGCCGCCGAGCGTCGTGTGCTGCAGGACAAGCCGCCGGTCTCCCGCGAGATCGGCGTCGATCACCTCGATATTGGCGTCGATCCAGCCGATGTCGTGCTGGCGGGCAAGCGCCCGGCGCATGGCGCGGTAGCCGCGCTCGTTGTGGATCGCGTCGACGCGGATGGCAGGTTCGGCCGGATCGTCGTTCAGGTGGAACATGCGCAGCTGCCGCATCAGGCGCGGGCTCAGGAACTGGCCGATGAAGCTCTCGTCCCGGTAGTTCGCCCAGATGTCGCGCAGCACCGCCATGGCGTCGCCGCGGCCGGCGATGTCGGGAAACCACTGCCGGTCCTCGTCGTCGGGATCGGTGACGATGCGCTCGATGTCCTGCATCATGGCGAAGCCGAGCGCGTAAGGGTTGAAGCCGGAGAAACGCGGATCGTCGTAAGTCGGCTGGAACACGACGTTGGTGTGAGACTGCAGGAATTCGAGGAAGTCGCCTTCGGAGATGCGGCCCTCGTCGCGCAGCCGCGTCATGATGCGATAATGCACGTAGGTCGCCGTACCTTCGTTCATCACCTTGGTCTGGCCCTGCGGATAGAAATACTGCGCCACCAGGCGCACGATGCGCAGGAGCTCGCGCTGCCACGGCCGCAGGCGCGGCGCAGACTTTTCCAGGAAGTAGAGGATGTTCTCCTGCGGCAGCTGCAGCAGCGCCTGGCGCCGCTCGAGCGTGAGGTCGGAGCGGCTCTTGCCGGGACCCGTCGGCACGGTGCGCCACAGGTCGTTGAAGATGCTCTCCTCGTGCTCGCGGCGCTCCCGCTCACGCAGCTCCTCCTGGCGCAGGTCGAGCTTCTTGCGCTGCGGATGGCGGTGCACGCCGTGCGACATCAGTGCATGCGCGGCGTCGAGCGTCCGCTCCACGGCGGCCTGGCCGTAACGCTCCTCGCACGAGCTCACATAGACCTTGGCGAAGGCGAGATAGTCGAGGATGCCGTCCGCGTCGGTCCACTGCTTGAACAGGTAGTTGTTGCGGAAGAAATGATTGTGCCCGAAGGCCGCGTGCGCGATCACCAGCGTCTGCATCGTCGCCGTGTTCTCTTCCATCACGTACGAGATGCAGGGCGAGCTGTTGATGACGATCTCGTAGGCGAGGCCCCGCATGCCCTTGCGGTAGAGCGCCTCGTGCTGGGCGAAGTGCTTGCCGAACGACCAGTGCTTGTAGAAGAGCGGCATGCCGATGGACGAATAGGCGTCGAGCATCTGCTCGGCGGTGATCACCTCGATCTGGTTCGGGTAGACCTCGAGGCCGAGCTCCGACAGGGCCACGTCCTCGCAGGCGTCGTGGATCCGCTGCAGCGTGGCGAAGTCCCAGTCCGCGCCCGTGTACAGCCGTTCCTTCGCCGTCGCGCTCATAGGGCCGCCATCTTTCCTTCGTGACGCGGCCGGAACAGGTCGCGGAAGACAGGGAAGATGTCGCGGCGCCGGCTGACGCGCCGCATCACCAGCGGCTCACCCTCGCCGCACAGGCGCTCGTAGGTGGTCCACAACGTCGTCTCCCGGCCGGGGCCGTCGTTGTCCTCGCCTTCCTCGCCGAGCTCGACATAGGCGAAATACTGCGTGACCGGCAGGATCGCCTGCCTGATCAGGCGCACCGTCTCGGCTTCGTCGGAGCTGGAATTGTCGCCGTCGGACGCCTGCGCGGCGTAGATGTTCCACTCCTCGGGCCGGTAGCGCGCGGCGATCACGCGCCGCATCTCCTCGAGCGCGGTCGAGACGACCGTGCCGCCGGTGGCCGGGCTGCGGAAGAACGTCTCTTCGTCGACTTCCTCGGCGCGATGCGTGTGCCGGATGAACACGATCTCGACGTGGCGGTAGCGGCGCGTGAGGAAGACGTAAAGCAGCATGTAGAAGCGCTTGGCGAGGTCCTTCATGTGCTCCGACATCGAGCCCGACACGTCCATCAGGCAGAACATCACCGCCTGGGCGACCGGTTTCGGAAACGTCTCGAAGCGGCGGTAGCGCAGGTCGACCGGGTCGATATAGGGGATGCGGCGCACTTTCGATTCGAGCGCCTCGATCTGCGCGCGCAGCGCCGCGCGCTGCTCGTCGTCGGTAGCGGCCGCGATCGCGGCCTCGAGGCTGGCGATCTCCTCGGGCTTGGGACGGTTCAGGGCGATGCGCCGCGCCATGGCGTGACGCATCGTGCGCGTCACGGCGAGGTTGGACGGCGTGCCCGACACCGAATAGCCGGCGCGGCGGATGCCTTCGAGATCGGTCTCGGCGAGACGGCGCTTGGCGAGATCGGGCAGCTCGAGATCGTCGAGGAAGAGATCGAGGAATTCCTCGCGCGTCAGCACGAAGCGGAAGGCGTCCTCGCCATCGCCCTCCGTCGCGCCCTCGCGGCCGCCCCCGCCGGCGCCTCCGCGCGGACGCGGAAGCATGTCGCCCTCGACGAACTCCTTGTTGCCGGGCAGGACGTAGTCGCGCGCGCCGTTGCCGTCGCGCCGGAAGCGCGGCTCGCCGACACCGTCGAGCGGGATCTCGATCTCGCCGCCCTCGAGGATGTCGCGGATGTCGCGATTGTGCGACGTCTCGCGCACGGCCCGCTGCACCACGGCCTTGGCGCGGCGCAGAAAGCGCTGACGGTTCTCGAGACTTTTGCTGCCGGGGTTGAGCCGCCGGTCGACGATCTGCATCGGGTTGCCTTTCAGCCGGCCTGTTTCACGCGCATGTACCATTCGACGAGACGGCGCACCTGCCGCTCGGTGTAGCCGCGCGCCGTCATGCGCGCGACGAACTCGGTGTGCTTCTTCTCGGTCTCGCCGTCCTTCTTCGAACCGAAGGAGATGACCGGAAGCAGGTCTTCGACCTGCGAGAACATCCGCTTCTCGATGACCTCGCGGAGCTTCTCGTAACTGGTCCATGACGGGTTCTTGCCGCCGTTCTGCGCGCGCGTGCGCAGCGCGAATTTGACGACCTCGTTACGGAAGTCCTTGGGGTTGGCGATGCCCGCGGGCTTCTCGATCTTGGTGAGCTCCTGGTTGAGGAGCTCGCGATCGAGCAGCTGGCCGGTATCCGGATCCTTGAAGTCCTGATCCTCGATCCAGGCGTCGGCATAGTCGACGTAGCGGTCGAACAGGTTCTGGCCGTAATCGGCATAGGATTCCAGATATGCCTTCTGGATCTCGTGCCCGATGAACTCGGCGTAGCGCGGCGCCAGCTCGGCCTTGATGAACTCGATGTAGCGCTTCTCGGTCTCGTCAGGCAGCTGCTCGCGGCGGATCGACTGCTCGAGCACATACATGAGATGAACCGGGTCGGCCCCCACCTCCGTCGTGTCGTGGTTGAAGGTCGCCGCCATGATCTTGAAGGCGAAGCGCGTCGAGACGCCGTCCATGCCCTCGTCGACGCCGGCCGCGTCCTTGTATTCCTGAAGGCTGCGCGCCTTGGGGTCGGAATCCTTGAGGCTCTCGCCGTCGTAGACGCGCATCTTGGAGAACAGCGTCGAGTTCTCGTGGCGGCGCAGGCGCGAGAGAACCGCGAAACGGGCGAGCATCTCGAGCGTCGCCGGCGCGCAGGGCGCGGCCGCCAGCTCGGAGCCGCGGATCAGCTTCTCGTAGATCTTCTGCTCTTCCGTGACGCGCAGGCAATACGGCACCTTGATGACGTAGATGCGGTCGATGAAGGCCTCGTTGTTCTTGTTGGCCTTGAAGCTCTGCCACTCGGCCTCGTTGGAATGCGCGAGAATCACGCCGGTGAAGGGAAGCGCGCCGATATTCTCGGTGCCGACATAGTTGCCTTCCTGCGTCGCCGTGAGCAGCGGATGCAGCATCTTGATCGGCGCCTTGAACATCTCGACGAATTCGAGCACGCCCTGATTGGCGCGGTTGAGGCCGCCGGAGAAGCTGTAGGCGTCGGGATCGTTCTGCGAGAAGGTCTCGAGCTTGCGGATGTCGACCTTGCCGACCAGCGAGGAGATGTCCTGGTTGTTCTCGTCGCCCGGCTCGGTCTTGGCGATCGCGATCTGGCGCAGGCGCGAAGGCTGGACGCGCACGACGCGGAATTGCGAGATGTCGCCGTTGAACTCCTCGAGGCGCTTCAGGCACCACGGGCTCATCAGCCCGGTCAGGCGCCGGCGCGGGATGCCGTATTTCTCCTCGAGCATCGCTCCCATCGTGTCGGGGTCGAAGAGTCCGAGCGGGCTCTCGAAGACGGGACTGATCTGATCGCCCGCCTTGAGCACGTAGATCGGATGCGTCTCCATGAGCGCCTTGAGACGCTCGGCAAGGGACGACTTGCCGCCGCCGACCGGCCCGAGCAGGTAGAGGATCTGCTTGCGCTCCTCGAGCCCCTGCGCCGCGTGCCGGAAGAACGAGACGATCCGCTCGATGGTTTCCTCCATGCCGTAGAACTCGGCGAAGGCCGGATAGACGCGGATCGTGCGGTTCATAAAGATACGGCCAAGGCGCGGGTCCTTGGCCGTGTCGATCACTTGCGCGTCGCCGATCGCGGCGAGGAGGCGTTCTGCAGCGTTGGCGTATCGCATCGGATCGCCGCGGCATCCCTCGAGATAATCGGACAGCGACATCTCGGTTTCGCGACGAATTTCGAACGACCGGGCAAAAGCGGTGAAGAGATCTTCGTTGTACATGCGCCCTCTCATGTGTTGGCGCGCCGTGGAAGCGCAGACGCTCTGCATTGAGCCGGCGGGGATTTCACCGGGACCGGCCGCGAATCAAAAGACGCTTCGACTAGAGTGCTAGCGAACACTATCGCGGCAGGGTGATGAAGTGGCGGAACATACCCGTCTCGATAGATTTCATCGATAATCGACCGAGATTTGCGAGCTGTTGCTGCAAGACAACGTACTCGCCGTGGTAATTGCCGTCGTTGTTGCCGGCGTGCTTGCCGCGGTCGATCGCGCGAGCCCTGCTCGCCACGCGCCGCCTCCGCTACGAGAGAAAAGCGCTCATGCATTCGTTGCTGGACAGGTGCGCCCCGTTCGCGCGCAATGATCTCGGTCGCGCAGCTCTGCTCCCCTGAACCGCATAAAAGGATGGCGTGCGAATTCGGCGAAATTGCGTGTCCGGGTGCCCGTGCCATCACGATGGTGTCCGCCGCGCATGTTGGGGGAGTCCGTGAATGGCGCGATGTCACCGAAGCCTCAGCCGCTTGGCGGTGGATAGAAGAAACGATGCGTTCGGTCTTCCGGTCGATCGCGCCGCCAGCGCCGGCCGTCGCGTGACGCGGGTCGCTGTGCATGCGGCAGGGCTTCGGCGCGGCTGCCGAGACAAGGCGCAACGGTGATCACGCGATCGCGAGCGAGCATGGCGATGGCCCCTCCGGTAAGGTTCCGATCAGCTCTTTTGGACCCACCCCGGGATTGTCCTCGGGGGTGCGCCGTATTGTCTTGCAAGTGGTGCGCCACATGTCCGACCGCGTAAAGCATTTCCGGACGCGGCGTGCTGTCACGGTTACACTAGCTGATGGATCTACAGGGGGTATGTGACGGCGCGCACATCGGCCACTGCGGCCCTTGCCGCGTCTCACGTCGCACGGCTTCGAGCGGGACGGCTTCATCTTAGTTCATCCTGCCCGCTTTCCGCACGGGGTGCATTATCTGAAGGATTAAGTCCGGATAACCGAAGGGGTTCCCCGCGCGTCGCAACTCGTCGTCACGGCTTCGCGAGATCATGCCGGGCCGTGTTCCGGCGCATCGTCGCAGGACAGAAATCGGCGACAGCTTCGCCCGATCCGGATCACGGCCGGGACTGGCTTTCGCCGCGTCAAGCTAGCGCGGGTGCAGGCGGAAAAGGGGCGGGCGGTCCGGCTGCGTCGTGATGATCGCCGTCGGCGTCACCGGCCCGCTGTCGGCAAGCTCGATGCGGAACGTGGTCAGGAGGTGCGACAGCACGATCGTGGCCTCGAGCAGCGCGAACTGCGCGCCGATGCAGACCCGCGGCCCGACGCCGAACGGGAGATAGGAAAAGCGCGGCGGCGCCGGCGCCCCGGGCATGAAACGCTGCGGATCAAACGCATGCGCATCGCGCCACAGGCGAGCGTGGCGGTGGATCACCCATGGCGAGATCAGGATGATGTCGCCGGGCCTGACCTCCGCGCCGCACAACATGTCCGGCGCGCGCACCATGCGTACGATGACGTAGGCCGGCGGATAGAGGCGAAGCGTCTCGGCGACAACCGCGCCTGTATAGACAAGCTGTTCGTAGTCAGGGCGGGCGCTGCCGAGGGGGGCGGCCGCCCGGCATTCGGCAGCGACGCGTTCCTGCATGTCCGGGGCGAGCGCCAGGATGTAAAGACACCAGAAC
>DATBIR010000196.1:0-10247 GCA_036556825.1 Beijerinckiaceae bacterium | reverse complement strand
TTTCGGCGTCACCCGCAGCGCCGGCCGCGCAGCCTCACCGGCCCGCGCCGCAGCCGCGGCAAGCGCATCGGTCGTCACGGAGGCCGCAGCCGAAGAGCCCGCGCCTGCGCCGCAGCCCCCGAGCCCGTTCACGCCAGCGCTGCCGCCCTGGCAGCGGTGAAGCCGAGCCATCGGGCTCACCCCTCCATATCTTGAGCCCTCCCGCCGTGCCGCCGGGCGTCAACCTTGAATGACGTCCGCGCGCCGGCGGGGCTGTTCGCCGGCCGATTCCTCTCTAAGCTGTGGCGGCGAGCATCAGGGTACAATTCATGGTCGAGTGGTCGGACGGCTACGTCACCAACATTGAATACACGTCGGGCTTCTACCCGGGGCTGTCGCCGCTGGCCCAGAATTTCGCCCTGCTCTTCCGCGGCCATGAGCCGGTGTCCCTGTCACAAGGCTTCACGTATTGCGAGCTCGGCTGCGGGCACGGCTTCAGCACCGCCGTCGTCGCCGCGGCCAACCCGAAGGGCTCCTTCTGGGGCATCGACTTCAACCCGTCGCATATCGCCAGCGCCGAGCAGCTGGCGCGCGCCGCCGGCATCGCCAACCTCACCTATGTCGAGCAGAGCTTCGCCGAGGCGCTCCGCTCCGACCTGCCGCGTTTCGATTTCATCTCGCTGCACGGCGTCTGGTCGTGGGTCACGCGCGAAAACCGCCGGGCGATCGTCGACCTGATCTATGCCAAGCTGAAGCCCGGTGGTGTCGTCTATATCAGCTACAACGCGATGCCCGGCTGGGCGCAGAACGCGCCCTTGCGCCAGCTTTTCGTCGAATGGCTGCGCGGTCAGGGCGAGCTCACGCCGGAGCGGGTCAACGGCGCGCTCGCCTTCGCCGAGCGGGTGCGCAAGGCCGGGGCCGCGTATTTCGAAATCAACCCGCTGAGCGGCAAGCGCCTCGACGCGATCGCTTCGATGTCGCGCAACTACATCGCGCATGAATATTTCAATCGCGAATGGTCGCCCTCCTACCACTCCGACGTGGCGGCCGACCTGGCGGCGGCCAAACTGGTCTTTGCGGGTTCGAGCCTGATCTCGGAGCAGATCGACCAATTGATGATCAAGCCGGAGGCGCTCGAGCTGCTCAAGGAGGTCTCGGATTCGGTCGCCCGCGAGACCGTGCGCGATTACTTCGTCAACCAGCAGTTCCGCCGGGATCTGTTCGCGCGCGGCGCCCGGCAGCTGTCGGCGCGCGAGCGCAACGACCGTCTGCTTGCGACACGCTTCGCGCTGCGCGCGCCGCCGCCCCAGCTGCCGATGAAGGTGCGTTTTCCGCTCGGCGAGGTGTCGCTGAACCCGACGCCGTATCAACTCGTCCTCGACGCGCTGGCCGAGGGGCCCCTCACCCTTCGCCAGATCCTCGAAAAACCGGGCATCGCCGCCCTGGGCGACAATGCCGGCTTCCAGGCGGTCGTCATCCTGGTCGCGGCGACGTTCGTCGCCCCGGCTCTCGACCCGGACGGGGAGGAGCAACGGCGCGTTTCCACAGCCCGCTTCAACCAAGCCATGTTCTCGCGTCAAGCCGGCGGACGGCAGGAGCACACCCTGGCCTCGCCCCTTCTCGGCACCGGAATCACGGTGGCCAATATCGAGCAGCTCTTCCTCACGGTGGAGGCGGCGAAAGACTCGGACCCGGTCGGCTCGCTGATGCGGCTCATGCAGGAGCGCCAGCAGCAGCTGCTCAAGGAGGGAAAGCCGGTCGCTTCAACCGAGGAGGCGCGAATCGAGGTCGAACGCACCTTCGCGGAGTTCCGTCGCACGCGACTGCCCACCTACCGGCAATTGGGAATTGTCTGACGCGCAGCGCTGCGTGCTCCCGCGCTCGCGCGAGCCTCAGATCACGTAGAAGTCCGCATGCGTGAGGCCGAGACCGGCGGCGAGCTGGGCGAATTTGACCGGCGCCGCGACACCGGTTCCGTCGGCGTCGTAATACAGCGCTCCGGCGCTCTTGTTGTAGACGATGCGGTCGCTGCTATCGTGCGCCGCCGAGCCGGTGTGGAAAGCGCTCGATGCGAGCGTGCCCGTGCGCGTCAAGGCCTGGAAATAAGCGTTCTCCAGCCGGATCGTGTCAGCCGCAACGGAGTAGTCGCGGATCGTATCGGTACTGCTCGACGTGAGACTGCTGGCGAAGACGAAAATGTCGGCGCCGCTGCCTCCGGTGAGCTTGTCCTTCCCGCCGTAGCCATACAAGAGATCATTACCGCTGCCGCCGCTCAGGTTATTGGCCGCGTCGTTCCCCAACAGCCGGTCGGCGCCGGAGCCGCCCTTGACGTTCTCGATCAGCGAGCCCGGATTTCTCTCATATTGCAGCGCGTTGAACACGTTTCCGCGGGCGTAATGCCCGTCGCCGAGATTGGCGCGTTGCGTGATCGTGAAGGCCGAGTAGCTGCCGGGGCGGAGGTCGATGCTGAGATTCGTGCTGTAGTTGGAGAGGTCGTAGGTATCGACGCCGCCGCCGTCCCAGATCGTCTCGAAGATGCGGTTGGCCGAGCCCCTGATGCCACCGCCGGGGGCGCCCTGCCCGATGCCGTTGACGAACGTCTCGCCCGTCGCAGGACTCCATTTATAGACGGTGTTGCTGGCGCGAAAGGTGAAGTCCGCCCCGTACATCTCCTGCAGCGCGGCGATGTCGTACATCATGAATGTCTGCGGAAAGCCGTAATCCTCGTTCGTGTAGCCCGTGCCGTCATGACCGACATACGAATGGTAGGTCATCACCGAATATTCGAGCGAGTCGCGGGCGGACGGCAGCCTCACGCCACCCACCCCGCCGAGCTCATGACCATGCTTCAGCCCGAGCGCGTGGCCGAGCTCGTGGATGATGGTCGCAAACTCGTAACTGCCCAGCTTCGGATTCAGGTAGCTGTGGCCGCGCCCGAACCAGACGTCGCCGCTATCGGGATCGGCGCCGGGCATGTAGGCATAGGCCGTCGGGTCGGCGGCGCGCGACTGGGCGACGCGAATGTCGGCGCCGGTCGCATTCTCCCGAATGGCGAGCTTCGTGAAACCCTCCACGGGCATCAGCGTCGCCTTCGGGCCGCCGGCGTAAGGGGTCGTGCCTTCGAGGATGTGGCGGACAGCCTGCGCCATCGCCCGGGAGGCGGCAGCGAAGCCGTCCTCCGCCTCGGCGTAACCGGCCTCGTAGGCGCTGGCGCTGGATGGAAAGCCGTAGGTGACGGGGCCGTCCCACTGTGTGCCGAACAGCAGGGCGTCGGTGGTGGCGGCGCCGGTCGCGGCGGTGGCGACGCCCGAGGCAGCATAACGGGACGGGCCGGCCGTAGATAAGCCTGTCGAGACCGACCGGTCCGCCTGGCCGAAGACCAGGGTTTCAAAAGCGACGGTCGGCCAGACGTGGTCGAATGTGGCCCAGAACGCGGAACGTCCAGCCGCCGCGCAGGCAATGCACATGAGACTGCCCCGATTTCTTTATTGACGGGCTGCAAGGCCGCTGCGGCTGCCCGCGCATATCGAGCCCGAATAAGGCAGCTTATAGGTTTTCCTTTGAATCAAAAACTGCTCAGCCAGTATCGGCCGCTTACCGGCATGCGGGCACATACAGGGCCGGCGCCGCGGTGAGCAGGACGGCCGCCGCCGCGAGCACTGCCAGGGCACGCGAGGCGTCGGCGAGAAAGTGGTTTCCGGAAGTGGCCGCAGCGCCTACTGCGGCCGGCCGGCGGCGCCACCGCCCGAAGGCGATGGCGGCAATCGCCGCCAGGCTGAGGACCGCCGCGATCACGATGGCGGCCGGAACGATGTCGAAGCCGACGACTTGCGCGTCGGCCCAGCGTCGGGCGCAGGCCAGCGCCGCGAAGATGTAGCTGAAAGCGAAATGCGCCACCGCGATAGCCGGCGGCGCAAAGCCTGCGAGACCCGCGCCGGCATGCGTGGTGGTGCGGCTCATGCCGTCGCTCATGCAGCCGCTCCCGCCAGCCGCGGAAAGCCATGCACCAGGGCCACGGTCGCCACGCCCTGAAGAGCGGTGTAATGCCAAAGCAGCATGGTGTTGTCGAAGGTGACCCGGCGCACGCATGTCAGCCGTCCGGTAGCCCAGCGGCCAGCGTGAAGAGGCCCATCACGATGATGCTGGCGACGAACAGCGCCTGGAATGCAACGAGGGTTGCGACGGCCGCCGTAGCTGGTTTGGCGTGGCCGCAGGTCCGTCCGCGACAGAGCCAGGGCATCGACGACAAGGCCGCCGATCAGCGCAGCGAGGCCGATCACCATGAACACGGGTAGCGCCGCGCCGGGCTCCTCGCGGCGCAGGGCCCGGCTTGCGAGCGCGATCAGAGCGGCGCCGTAAAGCGCCGCGCTCGCCACGGGCGAGATCAGGTCCGGGGAACGGCAGGTCGCGCGCCGCCTGCATGTTCGGCAGGCAGATAGACGCTCACCGCCTCCATCGCCGGCACCGCGAACAGGAACATCATTGTCGTCCCGTGCACGGTGAATAGCTGGTTGTAGAGATCGGGGCCGACGGGCCGGTTTTGCGGCAAGGCGAGCTGGGTGCGCATCAGCAGCGCGAGCAGGCCGGCAAGCAGGAAGAACAGCAGGGCCGTCCCGAGATAGAGAAGCCCGACGACCGTGTTGTTGACGTCGGTGACGATGCGCCAACCCGACGGCGAGCGCCAGATGGATTTGAGCTGCTCGAGTTCTTCCGGCCGCCGCGGGGCGGCATGGGGCAGCATGACGTCAGAGGTCTCCGATGGCCGACGGCTCGGCATGTGCACGACAACGCGACAGGAGGCGTCGCGGATCGCCACGCGTTTCAGGTTCCGCGATGGCCATGTTTGCGGCGCAGCATCGGCCAGGGCACAGGTCCCGCCTCATGGTGGGTGGACTGCCACGGTGAAACTGTGCGCCGAGGCGGACGTTTCCTTTGGGATGGAGAAAATTGTCGTGTTTTTCAGAAACAGCCCCAGACCGAGAAACGAGCAAGCGTCCCGGCTGGGCTTCCGCTCCCCCCTCGTGCTGGCGAAACTGGGCTTCGACCTGCGGGATCACTACGAGGAGGCTCTCAGCCAGCCCCTACCGGACGCTTTGCGGCGTCCGCTCGACCAGCTTGAGGCGCCCGCGTCCCGCCCGGAGCGGCGCCTCGGACTGCGCGAGCATATCGACGCACTCACGCGCCCAGGGGCTTGGCGGAAACTTCGAGCGCCTTGAGCCCGAGCTTCTCGGCCTCCGCCTGCAGCGCAGCAAGGTCGTTCGGGCTGTATGGGATGCCGCTACGCCGGCGTTGCGCTTCCTGCCGGGCTTCCGGCTCTCCAGGCATCAGCACCTCGTCAAAGCCCTCCGCAAGCGGTGCGCCGTGGACCCGATCAGCCAGGATTTTCATACGCGCGCGATACTCTTCCAGCGGCACGAACAGGTCGGGCTTCATGGCGAGGAAGAAATGGCCGACATCCTGCGGGCGGTCAAAAACCTTGTACTGGTCGCCGACGTCGCCCGCATAGGCCGCTCCCGACAGGACTCCGCCGAAAATATCCATCAGCATCGACAGGCCGGAGCCCTTTGGGCCGCCCATCGGCAGCATCACGCCTTCGAGCGCGCGGGCCGGGTCGGTCGTGCGCTGACCGGCGCCGTCGAGCGCCCAGTCGTCGGGAATGCGCTCGCCGCGCGTGAGCGCGCGGCGGATCTTGCCCCGCGCCACGAGGGACGGCGCCATGTCGAGCACGAAGCGTGCATTGCCTTCGCCCGGGGCGCCGGCCGCGAACGGGCTCGTGCCGAGCAGCGCCTCGCGGCCGCCCCAGGGCGGCATGGCGGGCGAGGCGTTCGTGAACACCAGCGCCACGAAGCCTTGCTCGACCGCCTGAAGCACGTAGCTCGCCGCCATTCCAAAATGCGTGCTGCGGCGGGCCGAGACGATGCCGATGCCGAAGCGCCGCGCCATGTCCATGGCCTTGTCCATGGCGCGGGTGGCGACAAGAAAGCCGAAGCCGTTCTGGCCGTCGAGGGCGGCGGCCACCGGCGTGATCTCGACGGGCTTCAGATCGGGGCGCTTGTTGACCAGCCCGAGCCGGAGACGCTCGAGATATTTCGGCAGCCGGGCGACGCCGTGCGTGTCGACGCCCCGCAGGTCGGCGCGGACGAGGCAGTCGGCGACGATGACGGCGTCGTCCTCCGGCACGTCGTAACGGGTCAGCAGGGCGACCGCGAAGGCGTGGACCTTCTCCGCGGGCGCATACACGAATTCGGGCATCCAACTCTCCGGCACGGCACGTCGCCGACTCGGTCCTATACAACGCCGCTGCGCTCGGCTAGCGACCACAGTCCGTCTGCGCCGAAAACCCGGAGCCGCCATGTCGACGTCCCCCCAGGGCCCCTTGCGGCTTCTCGTCCTCGAAGGCGACGGCATCGGGCCGGAAATCTGCGCGGCGACGCTCGCGGTGATCGAAGCGGCGGCGCGCGCGCTGCAACTCGAATTCGCCCTCGAGGCGGCGACGATCGGCTTCGCCGCCTTGCGGGCGCACGGCTCGACGGTTCCACCTGATCTTCTGGCGCGTGCCAGGGCCGTCGACGGCGTGATCCTCGGCCCCATCTCGCACAACGACTACCCGCCGGCAGCCGATGGCGGCCTCAACCCCTCCGCGGAGTTGCGCACCAAGCTCGACCTTTTCGCCAACATCCGGCCGGCGCGCAGCCGCGGCGGGTTCCCGCCGCGCTGCGGCCAGCCTGTCGATCTCGTGATCATGCGCGAGAACACGGAAGGATTTTACGCCGACCGCTCCATGCATCTCGGTCCCGGCGAGATGATGCCGACCCCCGACCTGGCGATCGCGGTGCGCAAGATCACGCGCAGCGCGTCGATGCGCATCGCCGAGGAATCCTTCCGCCTGGCGCGCCGGCGCCGCAAGAAGGTGACTGCCGTGCACAAGGCCAACGTGCTGCGCGTATCGGACGGGCTTTTCCTCGAATGCGTGCGCGAGGTGGCGCGCCGCTATCCGGACATCGCCTACGACGAGAAGATCATGGACGCGATGGCCGCCCTCCTGGTGCGCGACGCCAGCGTCTTCGACGTCGTGGTCACGACCAACATGTTCGGCGACATCCTCTCGGACGAAGCGTCGGAGATCGCCGGCAGCCTCGGCCTCGCGCCCTCGCTCAATGCGGGAGCGGACCATGCCGTGGCCCAGGCCCAGCACGGGTCGGCGCCGGACATCGCCGGTCAGGACCGCGCCAACCCGTCCTCGCTGATCGGGTCGGCGGCGATGCTGCTCGCCTGGCTCGGCGAGCGGCGCAGCGACGCGCGCCTCGGCCGCGCCGCCGAGCTGGTCGACGGCGCCCTGGAACAAGCCATCTCGACGCCGGAATGGCGCACGGCCGATCTCGGCGGCCCGCTCGGCACGGCGGCCTTCGGCCGGCGCGTCGCGGCCCTTGTCGCGGAGGGTGCGCGCGCAGGAACGAGGGTGTGATCCGGCGACGCCTGCCGGGGGCCGCCCCGGGGTCCACGGCGCTTTCGCGGATGACGCTCCCGCGGAGCGCCGGTCGTCAGTCGATAACCTGCAAGACCTTGCGGCTCTCGGGCTCGACGACGGCGATGCTGTCCCCCATCAGCACGAAACGATAGCTGGTCGTCGTCGGCACTTCGGTGACGGTATCCTGGGGCAGCGTGATCAGCTGCACCGCCGCAGGAACGGTCGCGCCGACGGCCAGCTTCTCGCTGATCCGCGGCAGATCCTGGCCCGGCTTGAGCGCCCGGCTGTAGCGGACGATCGAGGTTTTGACCTCGAGCTGTTTTTCCGCCGACAGGGGCGGGTTGGCGACATTCACGGCCTCCCCGCGGGGAACCGAGGACTGGGCGAGCACGGGGCCTGCGCCGAGGACCGCGATGCACAAAAGGGCGCAAGAGAAGTGCTGCATGTCATCCTCCCGCCGATGTTATGGCCAGCACCGAAAGAACGGCCGAAAGGCCCGGATCGGGCCAGCGGCCCCGGCTAGCGCTGTTTCCACTCACGTGGAAGCGGCTCTAGCTTTTGCAAAGACGCATTTTCTTCGGCGAACCGGACCCACCCCGGATCAAAGTCCGGGGCAGGCATTCGCCGGAACATGCCCTAAGGCAATCCCATCGCGGGAGCGAGGTTCCATCGGCGCCTGCCCCCTGCCCTTCCTTCGCCGTGCAACCGCGCTATTCCGCTCCCGGTCGGAAGAGACTAAGAATTCCATTTAGAGCTTTCTTCGGGTCTTGCGCTTAAGCCTGGGTCGGGGCCGTTACGGGACGTCGCAGCACGATGCATTCAACCCAGATCCTCCTTCAGATCGTCGGCACCGTGGTGCTCCTCGTCTGGGGCGTGCGCATGGTGCGTACCGGGGTGACGCGGGCCCTCGGCGCCGAGCTCCGCCGCTTCATGGCCCTGTCGTCCCGCAACAGGTTGTCGGCCTTCGGCAGCGGCCTCGCCGTCACGAGCCTTTTGCAGTCGAGCACCGCCACGACCCTGATCGTCGGCTCGTTCACGGGACGGCGCCTGGTGGCGCTGCCGGCGGCGCTGGCGATGGTGCTCGGCGCCGATGTCGGCTCGACCCTGGTGGCGCAGGCTTTCGCGTTCGACATCAAATGGGTGTGGTCCGGCTTCGTGACGGCGGGCGTCGTGCTGTTCATGAGCCGAGACGGAGAACGGTCGAGGGGCCTCGCGCGCGCCATCATCGGACTCGGCCTGATGCTTCTGGCGCTCCAGGAGCTCGCTCACGCCGCGGCGGTTCTCAGAGACTCCTCGACGGTGCGCCTGATCCTCGGCGGCTTCGGATCGGACTGGTTCATTGCCGTCCTTGCGGCCGCGCTCCTGACCTGGGCGGCGCATTCGAGCGTCGCCATCGTGCTCCTCGTGATGTCGCTGGCCAGTGCCGGCGTCGTGTCGCTGCCGCTGGCGGTCGCGATGGTGCTGGGCGCCAATGTCGGCGGGGCGTTGGCGCCATGGGTGATGCTGTCCGGCTCGCCGCCGGCGGCGCGCCGCGTGCCGCTCGGCAACCTGCTGCTGCGCGGCTCCGTGGCCATGGCGGCGCTGCCTTTCGCCGGGCTGCTCGCCACGGCGATCACGCATGTCACGGCTGCTCCGGGCGTCGCAGTCGTGCTCTTTCACATGGCCTTCAACATCGTCGTGGCGCTCGTCGGCCTGCCGCTGTTGCCGGCGCTTGCGTCGCTCCTGGAAACCATCACGCCCGAGGCGCCGCGCGAGGCCGATTCCGGACAGCCGCGGCATCTCGATCCGAGCGTCCTCGACACACCCTCCGAAGCGCTCGCCTGCGCACTGCGCGAGACGCTGCGCCTCGGCGACCACGTCGCCTCCATGCTGCACAGCTCGCTCGCCGCCATCGAGGGCGACGACCTGAAGCTGGTCAAGGACGTGGAACGCGCCGACAACGTCGTCGACCGCCTGCACGAAGCGATCAAGCTCTACCTGGTCAAGGCGTCGAAGGCGGAGATGTCCGATGACGAGAGCCGCCGCTTCATCGAGATCCTGACCTTCACGACCAACCTCGAGCATATCGGCGACATCATCGACAAGAATCTGATGGAGCTGGCCGCCAAGAAGATCCGCAGGCAGCTGTCGTTCTCACCCGAGGGGCTCGACGAGCTGCGCGCCTTCCATGCGCGTATCGCCGAGACCATGCGCCTCGCCTTCAACGTGTTCGCGACGCGCGACGTGAGCCTGGCCCGGCGTCTCTATGCCGACAAGGCTACGACCCGCCTGTTCGAGCGCGATGCCGCCGAAAGCCATTTCGCGCGCCTCAAGGACGGCCGGCCGGAATCGCTCGAGACCAGCGCCATCCACCTCGACATCCTGCGCGATCTCAAGCGCATCCACGGCCACCTCACCGCCGTCGTCTATCCGATCCTCGAGGCCGAGGGCGAGCTCGCCGCCACGCGCCTCAAGGAGCGCGCCGCGCATGACCCCGACGCCGCGCTGGTCCGCATCGCCCCGAGCCCGGGGCAGTAGCGCGCTTAGCCCTCCCCGCCGATCTCGGGTGTTCCCGAGCTCGGCCACCACAAGTGCGCAAGTCGGGAACACCCGGCTTGCGTTGGGGAGGGCGGACTCGGACGCGGCAGCGTCCGAGCCCGGGTGGGGTGGCAGCGCGAGGTCCTCGGTGCAACCACTGACACGTGGGACCGATGGCTGACGAGCGGGCTCGCCTACTCCGGAGAACGATGACCCCGCAAGAGGTCAAGCTCTGGGTGCGTCTGCGGGAGTTGCGCCAGCAAGGTTATCACTTCCGCCGGCA
>DATBIR010000195.1:0-87309 GCA_036556825.1 Beijerinckiaceae bacterium | reverse complement strand
ATACGCGCTCGTTCCGCGAGATCGCCCGCAGCGTGACGAGCGCCGATACGCTGGCCGATTTTCTCGCCGAATATCGCAAGCGCTACCCCGATGCCGCTGCCGCCGAGCGGCGCCGGCGCGCCCCCGAACAGGCCGCACCGGCCGAGCAGGCCATGAAGCCGCAGGCACGAAATACCAGCGCACGTGGTGCCGTGCCGAACGGGTGACAGGGAGAGCGTGACGGCGCGGCTCTGCAGGCGCGGGGGAGGGCAGGGGCACTGGCCACCTCAGTATTTTGCTGGAATCTATTGGGCCAATGCAACTTACACGTGTTTTAAAGGTTTCGCTACACGCGACCCCGAGGTCTCGCCGCGTGGTGCGAACCGACCTCGCCATATGATCCGTCCGCGGCTTGCCGCAGCTGGGTCTCCAGCGACCCACTCGGGAGAGGGGGATGGCCTATCCCCCGTAGCTCTGGACCAGCGACCCGGCGACGAGGCCCCAGCCGTCGACGAGCACGAAGAAGATCAGCTTGAACGGCAGCGCCACCGTGACCGGCGGCAGCATCATCATGCCGACCGACATCAGGATCGAGGCCACCACCAGGTCGATGATCAGGAACGGCACAAACAATAGAAAGCCGATCTCGAAGGCGCGGCGCAACTCGGAAATCATGAAGGCCGGGACGAGCACATGCAGCCCGATATCCTCGGCCTGGCCCGGCCTCGGCTCGCGCGCCAGGTCGACGAACAGGGCGAGGTCCTTCTCGCGCACGTGACGCATCATGAAGGTGCGGAATGGCGCGGCGCTGCGCTCGAACGCCGGCCCGGTCTGCAACTGGCCTGAGAGCAGCGGCTCGACCCCGACCCGATAGGCCTCTCGGAAGGTGGGCGCCATCACGAACAGGGTGAGGAACAGCGACAGGCCGACGATCACCGCGTTGGGCGGGGCCGTCTGTGTGCCGATGGCGGAGCGCAACAGCGACAGCACGACGACGATGCGCGTGAACGAGGTCACCATCACGAGAATCGATGGCGCCAGCGAGAGAACGGTCACCAGCGCGACGAGCTGCAGTGCGCGCTCCGTCACGCCGCCGCCGGGGCCGAGGTCCAGCGTGAGCGATTGCGCTGCGGCGGCGGTGGCGGCGGCAATGCCGACTGCCGCCACGGCGAGCGCGATCGCATGCACGCGCAGCCGGCGGAGACCTTCCCACCGGGTTTTCGAGCAAGATCGCAAGAACATTCGAAAAGTGATTCGCCCCTTATGCGGGCGCGACCCTGCGGCGGCTCCACGGCGGACGCAAGCGCCTGGCCGCCACGGTCGGTGAGGATTTATCGTTTGGTTAGATTTGTCGGCGGACCGAAATCAGTGATTCGCCCGGTCGCCACGGTCGATCGGCCGGCCGAGAAGCCTGGCGAATTCCGCCTCGATCTCCTCCACCGAGAAGGGGTCGCCCTGCTCCTGGGAGGCGGCCAGGCTGCGCGCAGGTGGCGGCTCCGGCGCCGGGACGGGCTTCGGCGGCTCGGGTTCGGCTGCCGCGCGGATTCGCGTGACGGTTGAGGGCCTCGGCTTCGGCTGGGACTCGTAGGCTTCGACCGGCCGCGGCGAAGGGACGGGGGCGACCGGCGGCGGAGGCGCGGCTTGAGGCGCGGCCTTGGGCGCCGGCTGCGGCCTTCGCTGGTAGGGTTCCTCCATCTGTGGTGCAGGCCCGTTCTGCGGCCGCGTTGCATTGACGCCCTTCGTCGGCGCGAGCGGACGCTTCAGGGCGTCCTCGAGCTGCCGCGCCATGTCGGACAGGACGGCCGCGTCGCCGGAGCTCTGCTCGGGCGCCCGCGCCACTGCATGCGCAGGGATTTGCCGCGCCGGCGGCTCCGCCGGCAGCCGTGCAGGCGGTTCCGAGGCTGCGGCAGGCGGATGCTGAGGCGCCCTGGCGGGCGCGGCGCGCTGCGCCGGCTTGACGGCCACAGCCTCGCGGACCGGCGGCGGTGCCGGGCGCGGCGCATGCGCCGGCGACAGCGCAACCACATCGGGCTTGAGAACCGGCTCGACCGGAAGCGGCGGGAGTTCGTCGTCCAGATGGCCGTCGGCAGCGGCCCGCGTCGTGTCCGCCGGCCCGAGACGCGCCACCACCGGTTCGGCCCGCGGCGGTTCGACCATGGGCCGGGCCGGCGTCTCGAAGGAACGGTCCACCAGCGCTTCCGGCCGTTCGAAGGTCGGCTCAATCGGGGTTGCCGGGAGCCTGGCGCCGCCGGTGCGCACGATATTGGTCTCGACGATCACGTCGTTTGGGCCGCCGATGAGGAGCAGGTGCTCGACGTTATCGCGGCGCAACAAAATCAGCTGGCGCTGGCGGTCGAGGTCGTAGACGTCGACGATCCCCAGGCGGGGCTGGCGTGACCGCCCCCGTTCGTTGGTGGGCATGGCCAGTCGTCCGCCCGTCAGGCGGCGCAGTACAAGCGCCATCAGGGCCAGAAGCGCGAAAATGACCGTGAAGGCGATGAAGTATTTGACCGGCCCGCTCAGGGCTTCAGTGCCAGGGATAGACAACAAGACGCGATCTCTTGGATACCGGCGAAACTCTGACGCAGCATGCGCTTCCGGGCTCGTCTCCCCAAGGGGTTAGAGCACGGGATTAGGACCTTGTTAACACGTTTCAACCGGTTCGTCGCTAGGCTGATTTAACGCGCTATTAACTATCAGGGCGGCAATTTTTGCCGGGTAGCGCCGGAATCATCCTCAATTGTCCCTTACCAGCTCGCCATTGATCGCCATGCTCAAGACGCGGATGCACTGGCATCAGACGCGTCAGAAGCTGCTCGCCGAGAACGTCAGCAATGCCGATACCCCGGGGTTCCAGCCCAAGGACCTCAAGGTGCCGACCTTTGCTCCGAACGGCGCCGCGACCGGGGGGGCGCTCGGCGTCGAGCGCACGGATCCGGCCCATTTCACCGGCGCCTCCGCCCGACCCGGGGAGGATCCGCGTTTCGCTCGCCGCTTCGAGGTGACGCCAAGCGGCAACGCCGTCAGCCTCGAAGACGAGATGCTGAAGGTGGCGCAGAACCAGTCCGATTATCAGCTCGCCGCGTCGCTCTACCAGAAAAGTCTGCAGATGCTTCGCACTGCCGTCGGCCGCAGGTAACCAGCCATGGATTTTCTCAAGACGATCTCCGTTGCCGCCTCGGGGCTGAAAGCCCAGTCCGGGCGCATGCGTGTCATTGCCGAGAACATCGCCAATGCCGATTCGACCGCCGATCGCCCTGGCGCCGATCCGTACCGGCGCAAAATCGCAAGCTTCACCCACAAATTCGACAAGGAGCTTGAGGCCAACGTGGTCGGGCTTGGCCGCGTCGGCAGTGACCGCACGCCTTTCCGCACGCGGGTGGAACCCGGGCATCCGGCCGCCGATGCCAAGGGCGAGGTCAAGCTTCCGAACGTGAATACGCTGATCGAAACGACCGACATGCGCGAGGCCCAGCGCAGCTACGAAGCCAACCTCAACCTGATCACCGCAACCCGCCGCATGATCTCGCGTACGCTCGAGATCCTGCGCGTCTGAACTGGATCGAACCGATGCCGACCAATGCCATCGCCGCAGGCGCTTACGCCGCCACCCAAGGTCTCGTGGGCACGAGCCGCAAGCCGGAGGCGGGCGGAGCCGCCGCCGGTCTCGATTTCAGCTCGCTCGTGCAGGGCGCCGTGCAGGGCGTCGCCCAGTCTGGCCGCGCCGCCGAAGCCCAGGCCATGGCTGCCGCCGGCGGCAAGGCCGACATCGTCGACGTGGTGACCGCCGTTGCCGAGAGTGAGGCGGCCCTGGAGACGCTCGTTGCCGTGCGCGATCGCGTGATCGCCGCCTACGAGGAAATCATGCGCATGCCGATCTGAGGCCGGATTCGTCATGACCGGCGCCGCCATTCTCGATATCGCCCGCGACGGTATCGTCACGTTCCTCAAGGTCGCCGCGCCGCTCATGCTGGTGGCGCTGCTGATCGGCTTCGTGGTCTCGCTTCTGCAGGCCCTCACGCAGATCCAGGAACAGACACTGATCTATGTTCCGAAGATCATCGCCGTCTTCGCCGCTATGCTGTTGCTGCTGCCCTTCATGGGGGATGCGCTTTCCGGCTATATGACGCGAATCGCGGTTCGCATCGCCGCCGGCGGCTAGAGCGGGATGGCTTCAAATTGGGTTCGGCCCGCTGCGAATTTTCTCCGGCGGATCGGCGCCCACCCCGCCGGATCATGTTCTAGCGCCGCCTCGCCCTGATGACTCTGCTGCTTCCCGAGCTCGCGACGGCGTTCATGCTCACCTTTGCACGCGTGGGCACGCTGGTCATGCTCATGCCGGGCATCGGCGAGCAGCTGATCTCGCGGCGCGCCCGGCTCGGCCTCGCCATCCTGCTTGCGCTCGTGCTTTTTCCGCTGACCCGCACGCTGCTGCCATCCGGGGGCCCCCCGGCTTCGGTCATCTCCGTGCTGATCGGCGAGATTGCCATCGGCCTGATGCTCGGCCTGGCGACGCGTATGGTCGTGGCGGCCTTGCAGACGGCCGGCACCATCGTTGCCCAGCAGCTCGGCCTCGCCTTCGCGATGACGGTGGACCCTGCCATGGGCGGGCAGCAGGCAGCCATCGGCAACTTCCTCACCCTCCTCGGCATCACGCTGATCTTCGCCGCCGATCTGCATCATCTCGCCCTTGCAGCGATTCGTGACAGCTATCTGTTCCTGCCCCCGGCGAGCGGCCCGGAAACCGGGGATGCGGCGATGCTCGCCATGAAGGCGGTTGGCCGCGGTTTCGCGCTCGCCGTGCAGATCTCCGCGCCGTTCATCGTCTTCGGCATCCTGTTCAATCTCGGGCTCGGCGTGCTGTCGCGCCTGATGCCGCAATTGCAGGTGTTTTTCCTCGCGATGCCGGCCACCATCCTGATCGGCATGCTGGTCCTGCTCGCCGTGATCGGCGTCATGATGGGTGTATTCATCGAGGATCTCGGCCGCTTCTTGGGCGAGCTCGGAGGGCGCTGAATGTCCGAAGCCGCGGAGAAGGACGATCGCACAGAAGAGCCGACGCAGCGAAGGCTCGAGGAAGCAATCAAACGCGGCGACGTCGCCAAGAGCCAGGAAATCAACACGCTGTTCGTGCTGACCGGCTTCACGCTCGCGCTTATGGTCGCGGCGAGCCAGGTCGGCCACTCGCTGATTTTCGACCTCCGCGGGTTTTTGATGAACGCGCACCTCGTGCCCGCCGACCCTGCCGGTCTCTGGGCGGTGGGACGGCATGCGTTGTGGGCCTGGATCGTGGCAGCGGCGCTGCCGCTCACCTTCATCGTCGTGGGCGGCCTGGCCGGCGGCGCGATCCAGCATAAGCCGCTCTGGACGACGCAGCCGCTGAAGCCGCAGTTCAACCGCGTCTCGCCGCTCGGCGGCATCAAGCGGCTGTTCGGGCGCGAAGCGCTCGTCCAGTTCATCAAAGGCCTTCTCAAGATCGTCATCGTCGGCGCAGTCGCCACGGCGGTGCTGTGGAACGAGCGCGACCGGATGGACGCGCTGGCGCGCATGGACGTGTCCGCCCTCAGCCCGGCAACGCTCACTCTCTCGCTCAAGCTGCTCGGCGGCGTGCTCGCGATCTATGCCTTCCTGGCGGTCGGCGACGCCGTCTACCAGCGCATCAGCTGGATGCAGCGCCAGCGCATGTCGAAGCGTGAGCTCAAGGAAGAGTTCAAGGAGCAGGAGGGCAGCCCCGAGATCAAGGCGCGCCTGCGCCAGATCAGGGTCGCCCGCATCAAGAAACGCATGATGAAGGCGGTGCCGGACGCCACCGTGGTGGTGACCAACCCGACCCACTACGCGGTGGCGCTCAAATACGAGAAGGGCATGGCGGCCCCGATCTGCGTCGCCAAGGGAGTCGATTCCCTGGCACTGCGCATCCGCGCCGTGGCCGCCGAGCACGGGGTGGCCGTCGTCGAGAACCCGCCGCTCGCTCGCGCCCTGCATGCGACAGTCGAGATCGATGCCGAAATCCCGGTGGAACACTATAAGGCCGTCGCCGAAGTGGTCGGCTACGTCTTGCGGCTGCGCCGGCGCGCGTCATAAGCGTTGAGTCAGAAGGAAATTGGCGGGCATGGGGCAGATGAGCGAATCGCCGCCGGCGGCGAGGAGGGCCCGGTCGGAGCAGCCAGGGCATGTGGGCCTGCTTCTGCTCCTCGCTGCCCTGCTGGTCGGGGCGGCCGTCGCAGTGAGCTTCGTCACGCAGGAGCGCGCCCAGCCATTGATTCTGGGTCTCCTCGCTGTCCTGGCAATGGCCGGGGTGTTCTTCCTGTTCGCCGCAGCCATCGGCGCCATCCAGTTCGCCGGCACGAGCCCCGGCAACGACGTGACCAAGGCCATTTCGGACACCGCCGGCGAAGGGGTCGTCGTCGTCGAGGAGGACGGCCGCATCGTCTACGCGAACGATGCCTATATGGCGCTCGCAGGGGCCGCCAACGTTGCCGAGCTGCGCACGGTCGAACGCCTGTTCACCGGCGCTCCCGACGTGTCCGAGGCGATCTACCGGCTCGCGCAGGCGGCGCGCGAGCAGCGTCTCTCGAGCGAGGAGATCCGCATTTCGCCGGCGCCCGATGGGGCGCGCGAGTTCGCCTGGTACCGGGTAACGGTGCGGCCGCTGCCGCGCCCCGGCCGCGGCTCGGCGGCATTGTGGGCTGTCGCCGACGTCACGCATGAGCGCGAGCGCCAGGAAAACGTATTCCAGGAGCTGCAGCACGCGATCGACTATCTCGATCATGCCCCGGCCGGTTTTTTCTCGGTCGATCCGGCCGGGCCGATCATCTACATGAACGCAACCCTGGCCGGCTGGCTCGATTACGATCTGGCGCAGGTCGGCTCGGGGGGGCTGATGCTCTCCGATGTCGTTCCGGCCAACGTCGTCGCCATGATGACATCCCTGTCGGGCGCGCCGGGCAGCATCCGCACCGAGACCTTCGACCTCGATCTGCGCCGGCGCGGCGGCCAGTCCCTGCCCGTCAGGATTTATCACCGTGTCTCGTTCGGGCCGGACGGCGGCACCGGCTCGTCGCGCAGCCTCGTCCTCAACCGCTCGCCGGGCGAGGACGTCGACGAAGGCCAGCGCGCCGCCGAGGTGCGCTTCGCGCGCTTCTTCAACAACACACCCATCGCTATCGCCACCGTCGACCGTCGTGGCCGCGTCGTGCGCCACAACGCCTCGTTCGTTCGCCTGTTCGGCATCCTGCGAGGCGGCAACGGCGGGGGCGGAGAGTCGATGGCGAGCGTCGTGGCCGAGAACGACCGGGCCAGCTTCGAAAAAGCTCTCGGCGAAGCGTCGAACGGGCAGGGCGACGTGGCGCCTCTGGACGTCAACCTCACGGGCGAGGGCGGTCGCTCCGCGCGGGTGTGGGTCAGCCCTGTGAGCGACGCCGACGGCGAAGGCGAGAGCGCGCTCGTCTACGCGCTCGACACGACCGAGCAGCGCCAGCTCGAGCAGCAATTCGCCCAGGCGCAGAAGATGCAGGCGGTCGGGCAGCTGGCCGGCGGCGTCGCGCACGACTTCAACAACGTGTTGCAGGCGATCCTCGGCTATTCCGATCTGCTGCTGGCCAACCACCGGCCGACCGATCCGGCGTTCCAGGACATCATGCAGATCAAGCAGAACGCCAACCGCGCGGCGAGCCTCGTGCGTCAGCTGCTGGCCTTCTCGCGCCGGCAGACACTGCGACCGGAGGTCCTCCACCTCAGCGACACGCTCAACGACCTGTCGATGCTGCTCAAGCGGCTGCTTGGCGAGCGGGTCGATCTGGACCTGCGCCACGGTCGCGATCTGTGGCCGGTCAAGGCCGACGTGAACCAGTTTGAGCAGGTGATCGTGAACCTCGCCGTCAACGCGCGCGATGCCATGCCGCAAGGCGGCAAGCTGACGATCCGCACCGACAATGTGACCGAGGAGGAGGTGCGCCGCCTGAACCTGACCGGAATGCCGCCCGCCGATTCCGTTCTGATCGAGATGTCGGACACGGGCACCGGCATTCCGCCCGAGGTGATGGACAAGATCTTCGAGCCGTTCTTCACCACCAAGGAAGTGGGCAAGGGTACTGGCCTCGGCCTGTCGACGGTATTCGGGATCATCAAGCAGTCCGGCGGCTTCATCTATGTCGACTCGGTCGTCGGCAAGGGAACCTCGTTCCGCATCTACCTGCCCCGCCACGTGCCCACCGCCCAAGAGATCGCCGAGGAGAAGGCCGAGCCGGCTGCCAAGCCGCCAGCCGCCGATCTCACCGGGCAGGGCACCATTCTGCTCGTCGAGGACGAGGATCCCGTGCGTGCCGTCAATGCCCGCGCCCTGACGGCCCGCGGCTACACCGTGTTGGAGGCCGCCTCCGGTGTCGAGGCGCTGCAGATCATCGAGGAAAGCGAGACCTCGGTCGACCTCGTCGTGTCCGACGTCGTCATGCCGGAAATGGACGGCCCGACGTTGCTGCGCGAGCTGCGCACGCGCTACCCGGACCTCAAGGTGATCTTTGTCTCCGGCTACGCCGAGGACGCCTTCAAGAAGAATTTGCCGGAGGGCGAGAGCTTCAACTTCCTCGCCAAGCCCTTCAGCCTCAAGCAGCTGGTCGAGACCGTCAAACAGACGCTGGCGGCATAGGCCCGGCCGCCGTTGAAGACGCCTCCTCATGCCCAAGAGGCGAGGATCCGCGCCGGCCGAGTTTCATCCGAGGCCCGCCTTCAGCTTCGCATACAGCATGACGAGCCGAAGGCGCGGAACAGGGGCGGCAAGGCGACCGCATCCCGGATCCGAGTGACTTCGTTATGGTGGCCTGTCGGTGACAGGAGCAAGATGTCGTGGGCGCCGTGTTTTCCGCCTGCGGGCGCTATCGCTACCGGCTCGAGCGCGCCGTCGGCGGCTCGGGCCCGGTCGTCGCATTCCTGCTGCACAACCCGAGCACGGCCGATGCCAGCGACGACGACGCGACCTTGCGTCGCGGAATGGCTTTCGCCATAGCCTGGCGCAGCTCGCGACTGATTTACGTCAATGCCTGGGCCGGCATCGCGACGCGGCCGCAGCACCTGTGGGCGATGGCCGATCCGGTCGGGCCGGACAACGACGCCCATATCGGCCGGGCGGTGCGGGAGGTGACGGCCGACGGCGGCTTCGTCGTCGCGGCCTGGGGCGTGATCCGGCCGCCGCGCTGCCAGCGCACAGATGCGTGCCGTCGGCTGGAGGCACTGCACGATCGCATTCGCGCCATGGGCTGCGAGCTGCGGGCGCTCGGTCGCAACCGGGACGGCTCGCCGAAGCATCCGCTCTACGTCAGTGCAGCGGCGCGTTGCGAGCCTTGGCCTTTGAGGCTGTAAGGCCGTACAGCGTCATCGCCGGTGCGGCGTCGCTGGTGTGGCAGGCTGGGGCTCCGCCGTGTCGTTATCGGCAGACGGGATGTCGGGGACCGCGCTGTTTTCGCGCTGTTCCGCGAGCCTGTCCCATGTCTGCGCCATCGCCAGAAGCTGGTCGCGCTGTTCCCCATGCGCCATGCGCTTGGCGAGCGCCCGGCACTCCTGGGCATGTTTGCGATATTCCGACGCCTTTTTCACGAACGCCCCCGCTTGTTTGCTTCTTGCTTGCGAGCCGTGGGTCGAAGCCTTTGACTGATTCGCAAGCGTGTTGATACCCCCTATGGGAGTGCTGGAAGCTCTGTCTGGCCTAGGGTTGCATTTGCAAGGGCGTCGCTCGGTGCTACGGCTTCGGTTGCAATGACAGAGATCGTGCGCCTCGCCGTCCTCGATGATCGCGCCGGCGTCGAGGCCGTCGTGGAGGCGGCTTACGCGCCCTATGTCGCGCCCCTCGGATGCAAGCCGGGGCCGATGCTGGATGATTACGCCGACCTTATTACAGATTGCCGCGTGCACGTGCTGGACGCCGGCGGGTTCATTGCCGGCGTGGTCGTGCTCATGCCGCAGAACGACGCCATGCTGCTCGACAACGTGGCCGTCCTGCCGAGTTGTCAGGGTCTGGGCTACGGCCGCAGATTGCTGGAATTCGCAGAGCGGGCTGCTCTCGACGCTGGCTACGGCGCGGTGCGGCTCTATACCAACGAAGCCATGACCGAAAACATTGCCCTGTATGGGAGGATTGGCTTCCTCGAGACGCACCGGGCCGAGGAGAAGGGCTACCGCAGGGTCCATATGCGCAAGGCGCTGACCTGACAGGCTGCTTCAGGCCTTTGCGAAGTCGCTGCGCTGGTCGGCTTATTCTGCGAGACAGCCGGCTTCCTTGGCCACGGCTTGGAGCGCCGACCTCGCCGCATCGAGGGCAGCGGGGGTCGGGGCGAGCTGGGCTCGCGCCAGGGCTGCGGCGGCAGCCTTCCAAAGCGGGTCGCTCCGCAGCCGCTCCATGCCGTGGCGGTGCAGGGCCTGAAGGCCATCCGCCACCGTGCCGATGGAATGCTGACCGGCGCCGTGATTCAGGCGATCCGCCCAGACGGCGACGGGAGCATCGAAGGTCAAGGAGGGCTGTGCGGGTTTGGGAGCAACCATTAGGGCCTGGACAGAAAGTGTGCGGACAATTGTCAGCGTTGTACCAATGCGCGGGACTGATACGAGGTTTCGGTCGGGGCGAAAAGGGCTTTTGGCCAATCAGTGATGAACTCGGGGCGCGTCGCCCCGCTCGGCCTTCTAACGCGCTTGCGCGGGACCCGGGCTGCCCCATGCCCGGAGCCAGAATAGCGAAGTCTGTGGACAAGGCCGGCGCCGCGCCTTTCGTCATAAGCGCCTGTCGCCTAAGCCAAATCGGGCGCTCGCCGGATTATGTCGTGATAGAACAAAAAAAGAACTTGCTTATGAGAACAAATGCGGTACAAAAGAACTCTGCCGCGCGTTGAAGTTTGCTCCCACCCCGTGCATAAGGACTCCATTCATGCCTGCGTCCCCGCTGCGAGTCGTCGAAGGCTCACCCATGGATAAGGACAAGCTGAAAGCCCTCGATGCCGCGCTTTCGCAGATCGAGCGCAATTTCGGCAAAGGCTCGATCATGCGCCTCAAGGGCGACAAGGCGGTCGAGATCGACACCATCTCGACGGGATCGCTCGGGCTCGACATCGCCCTCGGCGTCGGCGGCTTTCCACGCGGCCGCGTCATCGAGATCTATGGTCCCGAATCGTCCGGCAAGACGACGCTGGCCCTGCATGCCATCGCCGAAGCCCAGAAGCGGGGCGGAGTCTGCGCCTTTATCGACGCCGAACATGCCCTCGACCCGGTCTACGCGCGCAAGCTCGGGGTCAATCTCGACGACCTCCTGATCTCGCAGCCCGATGCCGGCGAGCAGGCCCTCGAGATCGCCGACACCCTCGTGCGCTCGGGCGCCGTCGACGTGCTGGTGGTCGATTCGGTCGCCGCGCTGACGCCCAAGGCTGAGCTCGACGGCGAGATGGGCGACGTGCAGCCGGGCATGCAAGCCCGCCTCATGAGCCAGGCTCTGCGCAAGCTCACGGGCTCGATCGCGCGCTCGAACGCGATGGTGATCTTCATCAACCAGATCCGTATGAAGATCGGCGTCATGTACGGCTCGCCGGAGACCACGACCGGCGGCAACGCCCTCAAATTCTACGCCTCCGTCCGCCTCGACATCCGGCGCATCACGACGCTCAAGGACCGCGACGAGGCGATCGGCAACCAGGTTCGCGTCAAGGTCGTCAAGAACAAGGTGGCACCGCCGTTCAAGCAGGTCGAATTCGACATCATGTTCGGTGAAGGCATCTCCAAGGCTGGCGAGCTGGTCGATCTCGGCGTCAAAGCCGGCATCGTCGAGAAGTCCGGCGCCTGGTTCTCCTATGACAGCCAGCGCCTCGGCCAGGGCCGCGAGAACGCCAAGACCTTCCTGCGCGAGAATCCCGACGTCGCCAACCGCATCGAGACCGCCATCCGCCAGAACGCCGGCCTGCTCGCCGACCGGATTCTCGAGAACGCGACCCCCACCGAGGAGGACCTCGAAGCCGGGGAGGCGTAAGGCCCGCGTGGCAACTCTTCTGCGCTTCGGATCTCGGGCAAGCCCGGGATCCGGGGGCAGGGGTGGAGGCAAGACCGGAGCTGTCCAGGTCAGGTTCCCCTCGAGGCGCTGATATCGCCAGCTCTTCGCGGCTCCGGGCGCGCTCTACGCCCACCCCTGCCCCAACGGATCTCGGCCCCGGCCGCAATCCGGCTTGCGGGAGGGGAGGCGAGAAGCCATGTCATCTTCAGGACGAGATGACGTCCTTTCAGGCCGTCGCGGCTCCCGCGGCGGCCTTTGCTCATCTCGACAAGGTTTTGGGCCGTCTCTAAAAGCGGCCTTCAGAGCGGGCCGGAGCGCGATTCCGGCGTCCCAAGAGTGTTTGAGCTGATGAGCGGCGTTAACGAAATCCGGTCGGCCTTTCTCGATTACTTCGCCAAACATGGCCATGAGCCGGTGCCGTCGAGCCCGCTCGTGCCACGCAACGACCCGACGCTCATGTTCACCAATGCCGGCATGGTGCAGTTCAAGAACGTGTTCACCGGTGTCGAGAAACGCCCCTACACGCGCGCCGCGACCTCGCAGAAATGCGTCCGCGCCGGCGGCAAGCACAACGATCTCGACAATGTCGGCTACACGGCCCGACACCACACATTCTTCGAGATGCTCGGCAATTTCTCTTTCGGCGATTACTTCAAGGCCGACGCGATCGAACTCGCCTGGAACCTGATCACCAGGGAATTCGGGCTGCCCAAGGACAAGCTCCTTGTCACGGTGTTCCACACCGACGACGAGGCGGCCGAGCTGTGGCGGACGATCGCCGGCCTGCCGGAGCAAAAGATCATCCGCATCCCGACCTCCGACAATTTCTGGCAGATGGGCGATACCGGGCCCTGTGGCCCGTGCTCGGAGATCTTCATCGACCAGGGCGAGGCGCTACAGGGCGGGCCGCCGGGAAGTCCCGACGAGGACGGCGACCGGTTCCTGGAGTTCTGGAATCTCGTGTTCATGCAATACGAGCAGATCGAGCCCGGCAACCGCGTGCCGTTGCCGAAGCCGTCGATCGACACCGGCATGGGCCTCGAGCGCATCGCCGCCGTTTTGCAGGGCGTCCACAGCAATTACGACATCGATCTTTTCCGGACCCTGATCGATGCGGTTGTCGCGGTGACCGGCGCATCCTACGACGGCAATCGCAAAGCTTCGCATCGTGTCATCGCCGATCACCTGCGCGCCTCCGCATTCCTCGTCGCTGACGGCGTGTTGCCATCGAATGAAGGGCGCGGCTACGTGCTCCGCCGCATCATGCGCCGCGCCATGCGCCACGCCGAGCTGCTGGGAGCACGCGAGCCGGTCATGTATCGGCTGGTTCCGGCGCTCGTGCGCGAAATGGGACAGCCTTATCCCGAGCTGGTGCGCGCCGAGCCGCTGATTACCGAGACGCTGAAGCTCGAGGAAAGCCGCTTCCGCAAGACGCTGGAACGGGGCCTTTCCATCCTCGACCAGGAAAGCCGCCACCTGTCGGCCGGCCAGAAGCTTTCCGGCGACGTGGCCTTCACGCTTTACGACACCTACGGCTTTCCGCTCGACCTGACGCAGGACGCGCTCAAGTCGCGCGGCGTCGCGGTCGACACCGACGCTTTCAATTCGGCCATGGAACGCCAGCGCGAGAAGGCGCGCGCCGCCTGGGCGGGCTCGGGCGAAGCGGCCACCGAGGCGATCTGGTTCGGCCTGCGCGAGCGCGTCGGAGCGAGCGAGTTTCTCGGCTACGACACCGAGACGGCTGAGGGCGTCGTTCTGGCGCTGGTCAGGGACGGCCAGGACGCACGCGCGCTGCGAGCCGGAGAGAGTGGCCTTCTCGTCCTCAACCAGACGCCGTTTTACGGCGAGTCGGGCGGGCAGATTGGCGATACCGGCGCGATCAGCGCCGCGGGCCTGCGGGTGCGCGTCACCGACACCCATAAGAAGCTGGGCGACCTGATCGTGCATCACGTCACCGTCGAGGCCGGTTCGCTCGAAGTTGGCCAGTCGGTCGAACTCGCGGTCGATCACCAGCGCCGCGGCGCCATCCGCGCCAACCATTCCGCGACGCACCTCCTGCACGAGGCGCTGCGGCAGGTTCTGGGTGACCACGTCGCGCAAAAAGGCTCGCTTGTGGCACCCGACCGGCTGCGTTTCGACTTCAGCCATCCCAAGCCGATCAACGACGACGAACTGGAAGCCGTCGAGGACTTGGCCAACCGCGTCCTGCTGCAGAACGAGCCGGTCGTGACCAAGCTGATGGCGGTCGACGACGCGATCGAATCGGGCGCGCGTGCGCTCTTCGGCGAGAAATACGGCGACGAGGTGCGCGTCGTGTCGATGGGTCATCCGAACGATGGCGCGCAGGCCAACAAGGCGTTTTCCGTCGAGCTCTGCGGCGGCACGCATGTGCAGCGCACGGGCGATATCGGCCTGATCACGGTGGTCTCCGAAGGGGCGGTTGCGGCCGGCGTCCGCCGCCTCGAAGCGATGACCGGCGAGGCGGCCCGCCGTCACCTGCGCCAGGAAAGCCGGCGCCTGCACGACATCGCCGGCCTGCTCAAGGCACCGATCGACGAGGCGCCTGATCGGCTTTCGGCGCTGGTCGAGGACCGGCGCCGGCTCGAGCGCGACCTCGCCGATGCGCGGCGCAAGCTCGCCATGGGCGGCGGCGGGGCGGGCGGCGAGCCCGTGCGCGAGATCGGCGGCGTCAAGGTGATGACCCGCGCCGTGTCGGGTGTCGAGATGCGCGACCTGAAGAGCCTGGCCGATGAAGGCAAGAAGCGGCTCGGCTCCGGCATCGTCGCCATCGTCGGCGTCGCCGAGGACGGCAAGGCCGGCATCGTCGTCGGCATCACCGAGGACCTGACGCAGCGCTTTGATGCCGTCAGCCTGGTCCGGGCGGGCGCCGAAAAGCTCGGCGGCAAGGGCGGTGGCGGGCGGCGCGACATGGCCCAGGCTGGCGGCCCCGACGGCAGCCAGGCGGAAGCGGCGCTGGCGGCCGTGGAAGCGGCCTTGGCCGCCGCTTGATCGAGGCGGCTGCGAGCGTGGCACCACCAGCGCATCGGCTGCGGCGCCGCGTTTACGAGCTTCTCGAGCCCGGCTCCCACGACTGGGCGGCGCGCGCGGTGGATTGGGCGCTGATCGGCCTCGTGCTGGTCAACGTCACGGCGGTCGTCCTCGAGAGTCTTCCGCAGATCGCCGCCCGCTTTGCTCTGCTGTTCGCCGTCATCGAAGTCGTCTCGGTGGTCGCTTTCACCTCGGAATATGTGTTGCGCCTGTGGAGCGCGCCGGAGCACGCGCCTCTCAGCGATCTGCCCCCCTGGCGGGCGCGGCTGCGGTTCGCGATGCAGCCGCAATCGATTGTCGATCTCCTCGCCATTGCGCCGGTATATGCGGCTTTTTTCATGAGCGGCAACTGGCGCGCCTTTCTCATCGTGCGCCTGTTCCGCTTCTTCAAGCTGGCCCGCTATTCGCCCGGCCTCGCGAGCCTCGTCGAGGCGGTCTACACCGAGCGCCGCGCTCTTCTGGCGAGCGGCGTGATCCTGATGGGCACCGTCCTGATCGCAGCTTCGCTGATGCATCTGGCCGAGCATGAAGCTCAGCCCGACAAGTTCGGCACCATTCCGGACGCGATGTATTGGGCCGTCATCACCCTCGCCACGGTCGGTTATGGCGATGTCGTGCCGATCACGGCGTTAGGGCGGGGCATCGCCAGCCTCACGGCCGTCGCCGGACTGATTATGCTGGCGCTCCCTGTCGGCATCATCGCCAGCGCCTTCGCCCGCGAAATCCACCGGCGTGATTTTGTCGTCACCTGGAGCATGGTGGCGCGGGTCCCGCTGTTCACCGATCTGAACGCGGATGAGTTGAGCGACATCATGCGCTTCCTGCGCTCGCAGAGCTGCGAGCCGGACGAGATCGTCGTGCGTCGCGGGGAAGCGGCCGACGCCATGTATTTCATCGCCGCCGGCGAGGTCGAGATCGAACTGCCGGACAAGCGCATCACGCTCGGGCCCGGGCACTTCTTCGGGGAGATCGCCGTGCTGCGCAAATCCGAGCGCACGGCGACCGTCCGCGCCCGCAAGCACCTCAAGCTGCTCGTGCTCGATGCCGGCGACCTGCAGCATCTGATGGATCGCAGCCCGCGCATGGCGCAGCGCATCCGGGAGGTGGCGGAAAAGCGCGTCGGGGCGGAGTCGCCCGGCGGGGAGATCGCACCGGACATCGCGCAGCGGGGCGGCGCCTCCCGTCAGTCGTGATCGGGGTGCTGGCGCGAGGCGAGCTGCGGCAGCCACTCCGCCGGCGTGCTCTCCTGCGTCGTCTTGCTCGGCAGACTGTGCAGCGTGGCGAAGGCTGGCAGCCGGCTTTCGATGCCGTATTGCGTCTCGACGGCGATCCGTTGCGGCTCGTCGAGGCTGCCGATGGCGACCGATATGCGATCTGTCACGGTGTAGCGGAATGACAGGGGCGTGCCGCAATCGCGGCAAAAGCCGCGCTCAACCAGCTCCGAGCTCCTGAAGCTGCCGGGCTCGCCGCGCATCCAGGCGAAATCCTTGAGTTGCACCCCGGTGAAAGGCGCAAAATAGTTGCCGAAGGCCTTTTGGCACATGCGGCAATGACAGATGCTGGCCTCCGTCGGCTCGGCATAGAGCGCGTAGCGAACGGCGCCGCATTGGCAGCCGCCAGTCATCACGGCGCGGCGCGATTTAGGCATGGGCTCACACCCTAGAGCATGATCCGGCAAAGTGGTGGCCTCTTGGCCGGATCATGCTGCGGGCAGTCCGATGCAAGGAGCGTGACCGATCGCCATGGCCGGCACAAGGCCGGCCACGCCCGATAATGGCTACGCCATCGCCTTCTTGAGATTCTCGTCGATCTTGTCGAGGAAGCCGGTCGTCGAGAGCCACTTCTGGTCGGCGCCGACCAGCAGCGCCAGGTCCTTGGTCATGTAGCCGGACTCAACGGTGTCGACCGCAACCTTCTCGAGGGTCGAGGCGAACTCGGCCAGGTCGCGGTTCGAGTCGAGCTTGGCACGATGGGCGAGGCCACGCGTCCAGGCGAAGATCGAGGCCATCGAGTTGGTCGAGGTCTCCTTGCCTTTCTGATGCTCGCGGTAATGGCGCGTCACGGTACCGTGGGCGGCTTCCGCCTCGACCGTCTTGCCATCCGGCGTCATCAGGACCGAGGTCATCAGCCCGAGCGAGCCGAACCCTTGCGCCACCGTGTCGGACTGCACGTCGCCGTCGTAGTTCTTGCACGCCCAGACATAGCCGCCCGACCACTTGAGCGCGGACGCGACCATGTCGTCGATGAGTCGATGTTCGTAGGTGAGCTTGCGCTTCTCGAAGTCGGCTCGGAACTCCGCGTCATAGACCTGCTGAAAGATCTCCATGAAGCGGCCGTCGTACTGCTTCAGGATCGTATTTTTGGTCGACAGATAGACCGGGTAGTTGCGGGCGAGGCCGTAATTGAACGAGGCCCGTGCGAAATCGCGGATCGAATCGTCGAGGTTGTACATCGCCATGGTGACGCCGCTGCCCGGCGCGTTGAACACCTCCTTCTCGATCACTTTCCCGTCCTCGCCGACGAACTTGATCGACAGCTTGCCCTTGCCGGGGAACTTGAAGTCGGTGGCGCGATACTGATCGCCGAAGGCGTGGCGGCCGATGATGATCGGCTGCGTCCAGCCGGGCACCAGGCGCGGCACGTTGCGGCAGATGATCGGCTCGCGGAAGATCACCCCGCCGAGGATGTTACGAATGGTGCCATTGGGCGAGCGCCACATTTCCTTGAGGCCGAACTCCTTCACCCGGCCCTCGTCCGCGGTGATGGTCGCGCATTTGACCCCGACCCCGTATTTCTTGATCGCCTCCGCGGCGTCGACCGTGATCTGGTCATTCGTCGCGTCGCGGCTCTGGATGCTGAGATCGTAATATTTCAGGTCGATGTCGAGGTAAGGGTGGATCAGCTTTTCCTTGATGAACTGCCAGATGATCCGGGTCATCTCGTCGCCATCGAGTTCGACGACCGGGTTGGCCACCTTGATCTTCGCCATGATCCTTACCTGCGTGCTGACATGAGGGAGGGGTGCGTTCGGCCGGGCCGGGAGCGCTGCCCGGGCGCTATACAGTGGCCGGGGAGCCCGGGGAAGAGCTTTCGCGCAGTCCTGTGCTATCCACGCTCCCGTCCTTGAGGAGGAGTTATGCCGAGCCCCGCGCCGGACGCTCCATCGGGCGCCGCGCAGGGCGGCCCGGTGATCATCCTGGTCGAGCCGCAGCTTGCCGAGAATATCGGCATGGCGGCGCGCGCCATGGCCAATTTCGGCCTGTCCGAGCTGCGGCTCGTGGCGCCACGGGACGGCTGGCCTGCGGACGCTGCGCGCTCGTCCGCGTCGGGCGCGACCCACGTGCTCGACCGCGCACGGCTCTATGCGACGACCCGCGAAGCCATCGCCGATCTCAATTTCGTCCTTGCCACGACCGCCCGCGAGCGCGGCCAGATGAAGCGCGTGCTGCTGCCCGGGGAGGCTTTGCACGATGCGCGCGGGCGCCTGCGGACGGGCGAGAAGGTCGGCATCCTGTTCGGCCGCGAGCGCACCGGGCTGGAGAACGAGGACATCTCTCTGGCCGACGCGATCGTCACCTTTCCGGTCGACCCGGCCTTCGCTTCGGTCAACCTCGCCCAGGCGGTGCTGCTCGTCGGCTACGAATGGGTCAAGATCGCCGGCACCATCGCCCCCGGTGCGGGCGACCGGCGCACCCCGCCTGCCAGCCGCGAAATGATCGTGTCGTTCTTCGATTACCTCGAGAGTGAGCTCGAGGCGGCGAATTTCTACCCGGCGGACAAGAAGCCGACCATGACCCGCAACATGCGCGACATTTTCCACCGCTTGCAGCTCACCGAGCAGGATGTCCGCACCTTGCGCGGTGCAGTGCGGGCCCTTGCGGAAGGCCGACGGTTGAGAAAGCCTGCAAAGTGTGATCGTTAATAGCGGTCCCACAACCGTGCTTGGGCGCTGCCTGATGGCTTCCGGTCGCAATTTCATGCGCGCTTTCCTGCCTTGCCTGGCGCTGGGCGCTTCGCTGCTGCTGTCGCCGGCCTTGCACGCCGCGTCGCCGCCGCAGCAGCCCAAGAGCGGGCCCGGCGGGGCCGATTACGTGGCCAGCGAGGTGGTCAAGCGGGCCATCGGCAGGAGCAGCGCTGCCAGCTTCGTGTTCCATGCCGCCGACGAGCCTGCGCAACCGCGGCCCGTGGTCGTGTTCTTCCATGCCTGGGGCGCGGCAAATCCGCAGGTCTATGGCGGCTGGATCGAGCATCTCGCCCGTAAGGGCCACCTCGTCATTTTTCCCCGTTTCCAGGAGGTCGGCCGCACGCGGCCCGGCGACGCGACCGCCAACGCGGTGGCGCTCGTCAGGGAGGCCCTTGCCGAGCTTGCCTCGGACGCGCAGGCACGGCCCGATCCAAACCGCGTCGCCTTCATCGGTCACACGGCCGGGGCCGGCATCGCCGTGAACCTCGCGGCGCAAGCCAAGGCGGAAAACCTGCCGCCGCCCAAACTCATCTTCGTGGTGATGCCCGGGGGCATCGCCCGGGATGCGAAGTCGCGCGGCATTCCCCTCGCCGACCTGTCGCAGGTCGACGCCTCGACGATGCTGATCACCATGATCGGCGACCGCGAGTTCCGCGCCGCCGACGCCGTCGCCAAGCGCATGCTGCACGAGGCGACGGAGGTCCCGGCCAACCGCAAGACGTTCATCCGCGCGCTGTCGGATGACCATGGCTTCCCGGCCATCTCGGCGACGCTGGCCTCGCCGGGCTCGGTCAAGGATGCATTCGACGGGACCAAGATCCGTATTCCCCCAGATCCGCCGGGCGACCCGCGCGCCCAGCGCCAGGCGCGGCAAAAATGGTCTCCCGATATGGCCCTGAGCGGCGAGCAGAGCGTGCTGGTTTCGCAGCTTGCCGCCAACGCCACCGACAGCCTCGACTACTGGGGGTATTGGAAGACGTTCGACATGGCTGCGGCGGCGGCGTTCTCGGGGAAGGACGTGCAGGCGCTGCGCAACGATCCGAACTTCACGGACATGAGCCGCTGGAGCGACGGGTGGCCGGTCAAGCGGCTCAGCGCCATCGATCCCCCTCGCGCCGATACGCCCGCGCCCAAGGCAGTTCCAGCTCCCAGCAAGGCCCCGGTCCCGCGCGGCAAGCCGATGAGCGCCCGCTAGGGCAGGATGAATTCGGATCGAATCGATCCTGCTCTCCTTCTCTTTGTGTCGCATGATCCCGGATCGAGTCCGGGACAAGCCTTTTTCGGCAAAGCGGTGCCCACCCCGGATCACGTCCGGGGCAGGCTTTTGCCGGATCATGCTCCAGCATCATCCGGCAAGGGAGCAGGCTCGCGTCTGTGTGAATCGATCCTGCTTCAAGCCTCCGCAACACACCGCTCACTTCCGCGTTAAGGTAGCCCGAAGGTGCTTCCGGACCGGCCGGTTGTGGGGCATCCGGAGCGCTTCCGAGCCACGGATTTCGCATGCGGATTGCAAGGCGCGTTTTTCTGGCCGGCGCAGGGGCCGCGGCTGTCTCACGTGCCCGCGGCGCCGATGTCGATGTCGACGTCGCAGTGGTCGGGGCTGGCGCGGCGGGCCTTGCGGCCGCAAAGCACCTGCGCGGCGTCGGCCGAAGCGTTATCGTGGTCGAGGCGCGGAACCGCATCGGCGGGCGCGCCTATACCGACAGCACGCTCGGCCTGCCGTTCGATGCCGGCGCCCAGTATATCCACTGGGCCGAGCGCAATCCGTGGAAGCGCATCGCCGACGAACTCGGCGTTCCTCTGCAGGAGGATGCGTCCGGCGCACCGCCGCTCGTTTATGCCGACGGCGTGCGGGTCGCCGACGCCGAGCGGCGGCGCCGCCGCCGCGGATTCGAGCGGATCTGGGCGGCGCTTTCGCTCGGCGCCGCGGCCGACAAGTCGTTCGCGGATGCGGTTCGCGGCGGACCGCCGGAAGTGGTGGAAGCGGCCGGCGGCGTGACCCGCTTCTCCCTCGGCGAGGATCCGGAGCGGGTATCGATCGCCGATTACGAGCAATTGTGGAGTGGCGACGACTTCCTCATCCCGAGCGGTTACGGGGCGCTCGTGACGCGCTACGGCGCCGATGTCCCGGTGCGCCTCGAGACGCCCGTCAGCGCCATCCGCTGGGCCCGTCAAACGGTCGAGGTCGACACCTCCGGCGGCACGCTGAAGGCGTCAACGGCCATCGTCACGGTCCCGGTGGGCGTGCTGAAGGCCGGCGGCATCCGGTTCGCGCCGGAGCTTCCGCAGCCGACGCGGGATGCACTCGAGGGGCTCGGCATGGGCGCCTACACGAAGATCGCCTTGCGGCTCGACCGCGCGCGCTTGGGCCCGGTGGAGGGGACGGACTATTTCGAGATCCTCGGCGACGCCGCCGCGACGAGCTTCGAGTTCTGGCCCTTCGGCCACGATCTCGTTGTGGCGGTCATGGGCGGCGATCACGGCCGCCGGCTATGCGAGGCGGGCGAGCGGGCGGCGGTCGATTTCGTCACGGAACGCCTGGCGGCTCTGGTCGGAAGCCGCATGCGCGACGCCGTCGTCGCCGGACGGCTCGCCGGCTGGTGGAGCGACCCTTATTCCCGGGGCAGCTATTCCGTCGCCCGTCCCGGCCACGTCGCGGCACGAATGGCCTTGCGCGAGCCCGTGGCCGGCCGCATCTGGTTCGCGGGCGAGGCGACGGCTGCCGGAGGTGCCATGACCGTCGGAGGCGCCACGCTCGAGGGCGAAAGGGTCGCTCGCGAGGTGGCCCGGCGCCTGCCAGGCTAAGGGATTCTTAACGCTGGGCGTGGCCTTCTAGGATGACCGCGGCCTGTCCCCCATGCGTATCGACCTTCTCGCCGGAACCGTGTACGCCCTTCGGAACATGGTGCCGCGCGCCCCGACCATCCTTGTGTTCGATTCCGGCCTCGGCGGACTTACGGTCCTGGCCGAGGTCCGCAAGGCGCGACCGGACGCGCGTTTCATCTATGCGGCCGACGATGCCGGCTTTCCCTATGGCCGCCTGGACGAGCAGACCCTCGTCGCCCGGGTCATGGCCGTGATGGAGCGCCTGCTCGCACGGTATGTCCCCGATCTCGTCGTCATCGCCTGCAACACGGCCTCGACTCTCGTGCTGCCGCACCTGCGACAACGCTTCCCGATGCCGTTCGTCGGCACTGTGCCGGCCATCAAGCCAGCCGCGGGCCTGTCGCGCTCGAAGCGGGTCAGCGTGCTGGCGACACCGGGCACGGTCGCCAGGGATTACACCCGCGGGCTGATCGACGCCTATGCCGGCGACTGCCGGGTCACACTGGTCGGCTCGCGCCGCCTGGCCGACCTGGCTGAAGCCGAGCTCGGCGGCGCCCCGGCCACGGATGCCGACATCCGCAGCGAAATCGAGCCTTGCTTCGTTGCCGACGCGGCGGGCCGCACGGACGTGGTTGTCCTTGCCTGCACCCATTACCCGCTGCTGCTGCCGCGCCTCGAACGGCTGGCCCCCTGGGCCGTGACCTGGGTCGATCCCGCGCCTGCCATCGCCAGGCGTGTGGTCCAGCTGCTCGGGGAGGCCCCGGCCGGGCGCGCCCCCGCGAGCGGCTCCCTGGCCGTGTTCACCGATGGGGCCGCGGCTACGCCGGGCCTGCGCGTGGCGCTCGCGGAGCGCGGCCTGGCCAGCATCGCCTCGGAACCGATGCCGCTCACCGGCGCCGCCGCGTTGACTTTCCAGGCTTGAGGGACTAAGTGACCCCGGCTCGCGCGGTCCTTTGGGCCGCGCGCGCTTTTTTACGCACCCGTGCCTTTGGTTGATCCGAAGGCTGTCGCCCTACCCCTCGGATGGCCCTGGCCTCCCGGGACGAGGGAGAGGAGGGCGCGTTCCTCAACAAGCGACCTGAACCAACAGAGGATACGCGATGTCAAAGAGAGTCACGGCGAAGCACAAGCTCGATCGCCGCATGGGCCAGAACATCTGGGGCCGCCCCAAGAGTCCCGTCAACCGCCGCGAATATGGTCCGGGCCAGCATGGCCAGCGCCGCAAGGGCAAGATGTCCGACTTCGGCACGCAGCTGCGCGCCAAGCAGAAGCTGAAGGGCTATTACGCCAACATCACCGAGAAGCAGTTCCGGCGCTATTACGCCGAGGCCATCCGCCAGAAGGGCGATTCCGGCGAGAACCTGATCGGGCTGCTCGAGCGTCGCCTCGACGCGGTGATCTATCGCGCCAAGTTCGTGCCGACCCCGTTCGCCGCGCGCCAGTTCGTCAACCACGGCCACGTCAAGGTGAACGGCCGCCGCGTCAACATCCCGAGCTACCTCGTCAAGCCGGGCGACGTCGTCGAGGTCAAGGACAAATCGAGGCAGCTCGAGATCGTCGTGGTGGCCGCGCAGCTCGCCGAGCGCGACGTGCCGGACTATATCGAGGTCGACCACGGCAAGATGACCGCGCGGATGACGCGCGTCCCGGCGCTGAACGAGGTGCCGTATCCGGTCCAGATGGAGCCGAACCTCGTGATCGAGTTCTACTCGCGCTGATTTCGTTCTTCTGGAGACACGGAAGGCCGCCTATCCAGGCGGCCTTTTTTGTTGGCCCGTGCGGCTGACGGGACCCGCGCCACGCCGGCGGCCGCGAGTTCGACAGGACGCCTTGTGAGACACGCCGAAAATCATTCCTGTTTTTGCTTCAGAGCCGCCTGAGAAAGCCGGCGAAGCGCATCAGCCCTTCGGGCCACGGGCCATAGCCGCTGGCGATGTTGACGTGACCCGCATCCCCGGCGTCGAGCAGTGCCGAGCCCCAGGCGTAAGCGAAGTCCTCGGCTCGCTCGAACGTGCAATATGGGTCCGAGCGACTGGCGACGAGCAAGGACGGAAAGGGGAGGGGATCGCGCGGCAGCGGTGCGAAGGCCGGATCCACTCCCACAGGCCGCACGTCCATGTTCTCGACATCGGGCAAGGCCACCAGGAAGGCGCCGCCGACGGCGTCGCGGGGCAGCCGCGGCGCCGCGTGCGCCACGGCCGCAACGCCGAGGCTGTGCGCCACGAGAACGACGGGTCGCCGGCAGCCGGCGATCGCATTCACCAGGCGCAACACCCACGCATCGCGCTCGGGATTCTCCCAGTCGTCCTGCTCGACGCGGCGGGCGCTGGACAGCCGCTGCTGCCAGCGGCTCTGCCAATGGTCAGGCCCGGAATTGCCATAGCCCGGCACGATCAGGATGTCGCAATCGGATGTTCGCATGGTGCAATTTGGCGGCTCGTAACTTCGAAGCGCGATCGACGGAGGTGCGGAGCGGGTCGCGTTACAATGCTCGGTGCCTTTCCGCTACACTTTCATGCGCTCGACGCCGCCATGGGGGACCCGCGCGCTCCAGTCGCGCAGGCTGCGCCCGGCGACGCGCTTGTCAGGCGCAATGTCGAGCAGGGGGATCAGCACGAAAGCGCGCTCGGTGAGATGCGGATGAGGAATGTGCAGCCCCGGCTCCTCGATCGTCTCGTCGTCGTAAGTCAGGATATCGATGTCGATTGAACGAGGCCCCCAGCGCGTGCGCCTCTCGCGGCCGAGGGCCGCTTCGGTCTCGTGAATGAGCGCCAGGAGCGCGCGCGGCGTGAGCGCCGTCCGGGCCGCGGCGCAGAGATTGACGAAATCCGGCTGCTCGGTGACGCCCCACGCCGCGGTCCGATACCAATGCGAGCGCGCCGTGATGTGCACGCCGCCGTCTTCGAGGCGCGTCAGCGCGTTGCCGATCGTTGCTACCGGGTCTCCGAGATTGCCGCCCAATCCAAGCAGCACGTCAGCCACGGCGGCCGCGCTCGATGACGACACCGACATACTCGAACACCGCATCGATCGCGGCAGAGGGCTTGCGCACCTCGACGACGACGCGATCGATCAGCGGGAAGGTGGTCAGCAGCGTCTGCGCGACCGCTTCCGCCGCTGCCTCGATCAGATAGAAGGGCTGTGCGGTGAGCGCGTCCATCACGGTGCGCGTCAGCGCGTCGTAGCACACCGTGCGGCCATAATCGTCGCTTTCGCCGGCTGGCCGCAGGTCCAGGAACGCGGTCACGTCGACGGCGAAGCGCTGACCGAGCTTTTTCTCCTCTGGCCGCACGCCGTGCCTGGCGAAGACCTGCAGATCCTTGAGCACGATGCGGTCGCTCATGCGGCCGTCCTCCGAAGGGTGTCGATGACGCGCATCGCCTGCACATGCTCGGCCACGTCGTGAACGCGGATGATGTCTGCCCCGGCGATGACCCCGTAGGCGTTCGCCGCAATGGTTCCGGGCAGGCGCGCGGCGGGTGCCGGCGGCGGCTCGAACAAGCGGCCGATGAAGGCCTTGCGCGACAAGCCGAGGAGAACGGGGTAGCCCAGCGCCTTGAGGCGCGGCAGCGCCGCCACCGCCTCGTAGCTCTGCGCGATGGTCTTGCCGAAGCCAATGCCCGGGTCGAGCAGGATGCGGTCATCGGCGACGCCGGCGGCCTCGGCGATCGCCAGCGAGCGTTCGAGAAAACGCAGGATATCTGAAACGATGTCGATCTGCGGATCGGCTGCCTCCCGGTTGTGCATCAGGATCGCGGCCGCGCCGCTCTCCGCCGCCACCTCGGCGATCGCCGGATCGCGCTGGAAGCCCCAGACGTCGTTGACGATCGAGGCGCCGGCCGCAATGGCGCGGCGCGCCACGTCGGCCTTCCAGCTGTCGATGGCGAGCGGCGGCAGCGACAGCTGGGCTTGTGCAAGGCCCGCAAAGACCGGCCGCAGCCGGTTCCATTCCTCCTCGGCCGATACGGCGATGTGACCCGGCCGGGTCGATTCGCCGCCGAGGTCGATCAGGTCGGCGCCTTCGGCCGTCATGCGCAGGGCCGATGCAACGGCGTCGCTCGGGGTCAGGTTGAGGCCGCCGTCGGAGAACGAATCGGGCGTGACGTTGACCACGCCCATGAGCAGCGTTCGCTCTCCCAATGCGAGCGTCCCGGTCCGGTGAGAAAGGATGCGTGCTGTCGGCATGCGAGGGGCATGGCCGCCCGGCCCCGGCCTGTCAATGTGCCAGAGCAGGATCGCTTCGGATTGAATCGTTCCCGCTCTTCTTCTTGAATCGCATGATCCCGGATCAAGTCCGGGACAAGCCTTTTTCGGCGAAGCGGTATCCACTTCGCCGGATCATGCTCTCAGCACGAAGAAGGCCCGGCTCTTTGAGCCGGGCCCTCCGTCCCGCCCCCACAAGCCATGAAGGCGGGAACCGATCCATGCGTCCGGATCATGGAGACAACGCTCTCGTTGCGCGAGCGTTTCAGCTTGGCCGTAAGCATGTTATTCTGGCCGAGATCGGGAGGGACCAACCATGTTCCGGATCCTCAGCTTGATCGCCGCGGCGCTGCTGTTATCGACGCTTGCCGCCGGCCCATCCGGTGCCCAATCATCAAATCCTGGGGTTCAGAAGCCGTCCAAACGGGGCGCTGTCACGCCTCGCGCCTCGACGAGCCTGAAATGTCGGGGGCGCGTGATCACCATCGGAACAGGGACCAGCACGGGGGAATGTTTTTCGGGCGGCACGCGCAATTCCATCGCCTGCCGGCTGCCCAACGGCGACACTGTCGCGAGTGCGACGTGCCGCAACGGGTGCGGAAATACGCTTGGCGCCGGCTTTTGCAACATCACGAGGTGATTTGGCGCGGACCGCCCTCGTGTGATCGTCAGGCTGCGGCGTGCGCAGAGAGCACGCCGTTCCGCTCCGGCGACCGCGATCGGGAGGACGCGCCCTTTGCGGGGCGCCGAAGGGTCAGACGAACTGGCTGAGCCCCGGGATCGAGCCCACGATCGGGCCCATCACGTCCTCGCCGGCTTTTTCGCGGCCATAAGCAAACAGCTCGCGCCCGAGCGGCTGCATCTGGCCCATTGAGACGCCGGCGCCCATGAGCTGGCCGCCAAGGGCCATGACCCCGCCGCCCATCATCCCCATGAAGCCGCCGCCGGTGGCGCCCGGGCCGCCGTCGCCGGACTGGGCGATCACCTGCTCGGCGCCCGGCATGGCCGCGAGGAGCTGGTTCACCTCCGCCGGCGGCCCCTCCTTCTTGAGGAACGCGAGAATGATGCCGATCGCCTTCTGGGCGGTGGCCGCGTCAAGGCTCGTGGCCTTGGTGACGCGCGTGATAAGCTCGTCCATGTCGATCTCCTGGTGCAACTGCATCATTTCCGAAATTGGGCGGACGAAATCAAGGACGCGGCCTGGCCGGCAGTGCAAGCACGAACAGGATGGAAAAGGCTGCCGGAACGGGGCCGGCTTCTGGGGGAAGCGCTCCCGCTCCAAGGTTTCCCCGGTCACATGATCATATGCGGCGACGCGGTTTCCACTTCGCCGGATCATGCTTATGACTCACCGCTGATCGAGGGAAGGACCATGAACGAGGACGGCAAGATCCTGATCGGTAAGAGCACCAAGCCGGAATATCTCACGCTTGCGCTCGCCAATCGCCACGGCCTGGTCACCGGCGCGACCGGCACCGGCAAGACGGTCACCCTGCAGCTTCTCGCCGAGGGCTTCTCCAATGCCGGCGTGCCGGTGTTTGCCGCCGACATCAAGGGCGATCTGTCGGGCATCGCCGCGCCGGGCGAGGGCAAGGCGCCTTTCGTCAAGCGGGCCAAGGAAATCGGCATCCAGTACACGCCCGATCGCTTTCCGGTCGTGTTCTGGGACCTGTTCGGCGAGCAAGGTCACCCGACCCGCGCCACGGTCTCGGAGATGGGGCCGCTGCTCCTGGCCCGCCTGCTCGAACTCAATGACGTGCAGGAGGGCATCCTCAACATCGCCTTCCGCGTCGCCGACGACAATTCCTTGCCGGTGCTCGACCTCAAGGATCTGCGCGCGCTGCTCGTGTATTGCGTCGAGAACGAGAAGGAAATCGATTCGAAATACGGGAATGTCGGCAAGGAATCGATCGGCGCCATCCAGCGCCGACTGCTGATGCTCGAGAACCAGGGCGCCGACAAGTTCTTCGGCGAGCCTGCGCTCGACATCCGTGACTTCATCAAGACTGACCGCGATGGCCGCGGCATCATCAATCTGTTCGCGGCCGACAAGCTGATGGCCAGTCCGCGCCTTTACGCCTCGTTCCTGCTGTGGATGCTGTCCGAGCTGTTCGAGGAACTGCCGGAGGTCGGCGATCTCGCCAAGCCGAAGCTCGTGTTCTTTTTCGACGAGGCGCACCTTTTGTTCAACGACGCGCCGCGCCCGCTGCTCGAAGCCGTTGAGCAGGTCGTGCGGCTGATCCGGTCAAAAGGCGTGGGCGTCTATTTCGTCACCCAGAACCCGCTCGACGTGCCCGAGACCGTCCTGGCCCAGCTCGGCAATCGCGTGCAGCACGCGTTGCGGGCCTTCACGCCGCGCGACCAGAAGGCCGTCAAGGCGGCTGCCGGGACGTTCCGCCAGAATCCGGCATTCTCGAGCGAAAAGGCGATCACCGAGCTCGGCGTCGGCGAGGCGCTCGTCTCGACGCTGGAAGGCGGCGGCACACCGTCCGTTGTCGAGCGCACGCTGATCGCGCCGCCGGGCGGACGTGTCGGTCCGCTCGCCGACGGCGAGCGCAAGGACATCATGAAGACGAGCCCCGTCAGGGGCAAATACGACGAGACGCTCGATTCGGAGAGCGCCTACGAGATGCTCGCCAGCCGCAAGGCGATGGCGAAGGAGCCCGCAGAGCAGGCCTCGAGCGCCGGCGGCCTCGGCGGATTGCTGGAATCCGTTCTCGGGGGCGCCCAGGCGAGCGGCAAGGGCAAGGGCCGCCAGCGCATGACCATGACGGAAGTCGTGGTGCGTTCGGCCGCGACATCCGTGGCCCGCACCGTCGGCACGCAGATCGGCCGTGCCATCCTGCGCGGCGTTCTGGGCAGCATCACCAAAGGCCGCTAGCCATGTCCCACCTGAATGAAGTGCTCAACGACATAGACGCCGACCTCGACAATGCGCTCGGACGCCTGTTTGCCTGGCTGAAGATTGCGTCGATCTCGACCGATCCCGCCTATGCTGGTCATTGCCGTCAGGCGGCGGGCTGGCTCAGTGAGCATCTCAAGGCGCTCGGCTTCGACGCCTCGATACGCGAGACACCCGGTCACCCTGTGGTGGTCGCTCATCAGCCGAAAAGTTCCGGCGCCCCACACGTGCTTTTCTACGGGCATTACGACGTGCAGCCGGTGGACCCGCTCGACCAGTGGCAGACGCCGCCCTTCGAGCCGCGGCTCGCAACATTGCCCGACGGGCGCAAGGTGATCACGGCGCGCGGAGCCTGCGATGACAAGGGTCAGGTCATGACCTTCATTGAGGCGTGCCGGGCGTGGAAAGCGATGACCGGCGAGCTTCCGGTAAGCGTCACCATCCTGATCGAGGGCGCCGAGGAGGACGGCTCGAAGTTTTTGCCGGAATTCGTCGAGGCGAACCGGGACGAGCTCAAGGCCGACGTCGTGCTCGTCTGCGACACCGGCATGTGGGACAGGAACACCCCCGCGATCACCACCTCGTTGCGCGGTCTCGTCTACGAGGAGGTGATCGTCCGCTGCGCCGATCGCGATCTGCATTCGGGGCTGTTCGGCGGTGCCGCCCGAAATCCCGTTCATGTGCTTGCCAGGATCATTGCGGATCTGCACGACGAGAGCGGGCGCGTGACGCTGCCCGGCTTCTATGACGGCGTGCCGGAGACGCCACGCGAGCAGCTGGAGCAATGGAAGCGGCTCAATCTCACGGCCGAGGATTTCCTCGGGCAGGTCGCCCTCAGGATACCCGCCGGCGAGAAGGACCGCATGCTGATCGAGCAGATCCAGTCGCGCCCGACCTGCGATGTCAACGGCATCGTCGGCGGCTACACGGGCGTCGGAGCCAAGACCGTGATCGCCGCGGAGGCCAGCGCCAAGATCTCGTTCCGGCTCGTCGGCGACCAGGATCCGCAGAAGGTGAGCGAGGCATTCAAGCGCTTCGTGCGCGCGCGCATTCCCGACGACTGCTCGGTCGAATTCGTCAAGCACAAGGGCTCGCGCGCGCTGGCCTTGCCTTACGATATGCCGGCGCTCGCCAAGGCGAAGGCCGCGCTGCAGGACGAATGGGGACGCCAGCCGGTGACCATCGGTTCCGGCGGCTCGATCCCGATCGTCGGCGATTTCAAGCGCACCCTCGGGGTCGACACGCTGCTCGTCGGCTTTGGCCTCGACGACGATCGGGTGCATTCGCCAAACGAGAAATACGAACTCCAGAGCTTTCACAAAGGGGCGCGCAGCTGGGCGCGCATCCTTGCGGCGCTGGCATCATAGACAGGGATCGCATCGGCTGGGGCGGTTCCGATCCAAGAACGTTATCGCATGATTCAGTCCGCGCAGGGCGATGTCGACGGGTCATGTTCTGGGGGGGGGAGAGCAATGGGGCATCTTCGTCGTAGCGCCATGGCACTGTTTGTGCTTGCGGTCGCGTCATCGGGCGTGGCCGCGCAATCGACGCGCGTGGCGCGCAGCAGCGCCGAATCAGGAGCGACGCAAGACGTCCTGGCAGTGCGCGACAAGATCCGCAACGCCGTGGCGGGCAAGAACCGCTCCGCGCTGGAGGCGCTCTATTCGGACGATTTCGTGCATCTTCGCGATTCCGGCCGCGTCGAGGTGAAAGGGGATCGCATCAGTCTGCTCCTGTCCGGCGAGTCGACCATCGAGGTCGCTCCGGAAGAGAGCGTGGACGTGCGTCTGTTCGGGCCGGCGACCGCGATCGCGACGGGGGTCAGCCTGATTCGCGATCCGCAGGTGCGCCGGAACGTGCCGTTCCGCTGGCTGACCGTCTACGTGAAGCAGGGCGATGCCTGGCAAGTCGCCGCGAGCCAGGCAAGCCGGTTGGCAAGGGGCGGGCGTTAGCAGCCGTTCAGGCGGCGAGGCTGCGCCAGATCAGGCGAGATCCCGTCAACGCGTTGGGGACGCCCGGCATCGGCATCCAATGCGTCAGCAGCGCGGCGTCGTTGCCGTTCAGTTGTTCTGGCTTGCGCATGTGCGGGACCCAGGCCTCGCGCGCGGTATCGAAGGTTGCGATCATGGCTCCCCAACGAAGGGAATAGATGAGGACGTCCTGATCGCGCGGCGCCGTCGAGATCGGGCGCCATTGCAGGTTCTCACCATTGGTCATGTTCGTTCCCCAAACCTACCTTGCCAGGTTGGGCCAAATCGGCCGGCGGCCGCCCTGGAAACGTTGCGAGTCGAGGCAATGTTAGGATTGCCGCGTTTCCCGAGGATGTCGCCAATTGTTTCCAGGGTGTTTCATGGGCGGCGGGAGGCGCGGGCCTTGCGTGGCGCCATCTCGCCGGGCGCCGAGGGGCAGTCCGCACCCCGAGAGGAACTTCACTCCCGCAGGCGGGTTGATTTTGCAGACTTCAGCGTGTGCAGGGAGGCAGAAAGATGATCCGTGGTCAGTTATGTTCCATCGTCGTCGCGTTAGGTCTCGCAACCGGAACGGCGGCATGGGCACAGGAATTTCCCACCACCATACTTGCTCCAGGGTGTCAGGTCGCGGCGGCGCCGGATGCGCAGAATCTGTGCGAGCCGCAGAAAGCCGTTTTCGACTTCAGCGGCCTTGCCGTCCTGGCTGATCCCGACGCGCCGATGCGGACGGTGGCCTGGATGGGCACTTTCGGCGTGAATGGCCCGACGGGCGTGATGCCGCCCGGGTCCGATCCCGACGATACGCTGGTTGCCGTCTGGCAGCATGACGTGACCGAGACCGGCAGCATCTCATCGGCAGCGTCCAGGGGCGCGCGCCCGGCCAACCGGTGAGGCGCCAGAGCATGATTTGGCGACGTGCGACCACCTCGCCGGCCATAATCATGCAGCTGAAAGACAATCGGAGCGGGATCAATTCACCTCGAATTGATCCCGCTCGAGCGGCCTCGGCCTGCCTTTGTCTCAGGACTTTCCCCACTCGCCGAACAGGACCCGTCGACCCAACGTGCCTCAACTTCGCGCGAGGCGCAGTCCCAGCGCCCTGAGGCCGACCAGCAACGCGACGGCGTAGACGATGGCGCCGCCGACCCCGAGACTCGCGAGCAGCGTCTCGTCGCGCCAGACCGCCACGCCGGCCACCAATCGCGCCAGAGCCGGCCTGCCGATGATCACGAACAGGGTGAGGACCACGCCCGCTGCGGCGATGGCCACGGCGGCCTTGGCAAGCGTGCCGCTCGGCGCGGTCCAGTCGCGGCGATATGCGAGCCCGAAAAGCAGCAGGACATTGACCCAGGCTCCGACGGCCGTCGCGAGCGCCAGCCCGACGATGCCGAGGGGGGCCATCAGGGCGATCTTCAGGAGCACGTTGATGGCCACGGCCACGAGGGCGGCAATCACCGGCGTCATGGTGTCGGCGCGGGCGTGGAAGCTCGCCACGGCCGAGCGGATCAGGACCACGGCCGGCAGGCCGACCGCGTAGGCGGCGAGCACGGCCCCCGCCCGTTGCGCCGCCGCCGCGTCGAACGCGCCTCGGCCGAACAACGCTGACATGATCAATTCGGGGAGGGTCAGGAACGCGACGGTGAACGGAGCGGCGAGCGCGAGCGTGAACCCGACCGCCCGGTTCTGGGCGCCGTGCGCGCCGGCGACGTCTCCCGCGGCGATGCGGCGGGTCATCTCCGGCAGCAGCACGGTTCCGGCGGCGATGCCGATCACGCCGACGGGCAGCTGGTAGAGCCGGTCGGCATAATAGAGCGACGATGGGGCGCCGGTTCCCAGGGTGGAGGCAATGATGGTGTCCGCCAGGACGGCGATCTGGAAAACGCTGGAGCCGAGCACGGCCGGCCAGAACGTCCGGAAGAAGGCCCGCGAGTCGGCGTCGAGGCCCGGCCGCCTGAAGGCGGGGGCCGCACCGGCGCGCCGCGCCGCCACCCAAACGAGGACGAGTTCGAGAATCCCGGCAACCGCAACACCCCAGGCCGCCGCATGGCCGGCGCTCGGAAACAGGAAGCTCACCGCCAGCGCGGCGACCATCGACACGTTGAGAAGCACGGGCGCGGCGGCGGCCGCAGCAAAGCGGCCATGGGCGTTGAGCACGCCGGACAGAACGGTGACCAGCGTAACGAACAGCAGATAGGGAAACGTTATTCGCGTCAGCGTGACGGTCAGCGCGAACTTTGCCGGATCCTCGGCGAAGCCGGGCGCCAGGGCGCGCACGACCCAGGGGGTTGCCGCGAGCGCGAGCACCAGAAGTACGACCTGGACAATCAGGCTCAGCGTGAAGATGCGGTCGGCAAACACGCGCGCCGAATCGAAGCCCTTCGTCTCGTGGACGCGCGCATAGGTGGGCACGAATGCCGCGTTGAATGCGCCTTCGCCGAAGATCGAGCGAAAGTGGTTGGGCAGCCGCAGGGCGACCACGAACGCGTCGGCAATCGGGCCGGCGCCCATCACGGCGGCCATCACCACGTCGCGCAGGAAGCCCGTGACGCGCGACAGCAATGTCCAGCCGCCGACCGACAGGATGTGCTTGAACATGCGTCAGGCCCGCGGCGGATTGCGGTCGTCGCGGATCAGCGCCTGGCTTGCGTCGGCGGGCCCGCCGACGCGGTCCCCGACAACGTAAAGCGGCCGCCGCTTCACCTCGGCGAAGATGCGCCCGATATATTCACCGATGATGCCGAGCGACATGAGCTGAATGCCGGAGAAGAACATCACCGATACGATCAGGGAAGGAAAGCCGGGCAAGTCCGTGCCGAACAGCAGCGTGCGCACGATGAAGAACAGGGCGGTGGCGATTGCGCAACACGAGACCAGGCCACCGATATAGGTCCACACCCGCAGCGGTACCGTCGAGAAAGCGGTGATGCCGTCAAAGGCGAAGCGGAAGAGCTTGCGGAAGCTCCATTTCGTCGTGCCGTAGCGGCGCTCCGCCACCTCGAAGGGAACGCCGGTCGCCTTGAAGCCGATCCAGGCGTAAAGGCCTTTGGAAAAGCGCGCGCGCTCGCCGAGCATGCGCAGGACCTCGACGCCCTTGCGATCGATCAGGCGGAAGTCGCCGGCGCCTTCCGGCAGCGGCGTCTCGCCGAAGCGGGCGAACAGGCGGTAGAACAGGTGTGTGAGGCTGCGTTTGATCGGGCCTTCGCCTTCGCGGTCGGTGCGTTGGCCATAGACCATCATGTAGCCTTCGCGCCACCGCTGCACGAAAGTCTCGATCATCTCCGGCGGATGCTGCAGGTCGGCATCCATGATCACCACGGCCCGGCCGCGCGCATGGTCCAGCCCGGCAGCGATCGCGATCTCCTTGCCGAAGTTCCGGCTGAACGACACCGCGCCAATGCGAGGCTCGAGGGCATTGCGCGCCCTGATCGCGGCCAGCGTCTCGTCTTCGCTGCCGTCGTCGACGAACACGATCTCCCAGGACGGCGCGGCGCGCTCCAGAACAGGAACCACGCGATCGCATAACGGGCCAATATTCGGTCCCTCGTTGAAGACCGGAATGATGACGCTCAGTTCGATATCCCGTGCTGTCACGTGCTTTCTCCGGCATCAGCGGCATGGCTTCAGGTCGAATCCCGTCCCGCTCCAAATTCTCTTCTAGGGCATTATGTTAGGCGAAGCGGTCGTCGTTTCGCTGGTTCATGCTTCCGGGGCTGAGTTTTCCCCGGCGCCCAAGAGGGCTAGGCTGCCGTTCTGGTCAAGAGGATCGCCTTGCTGTCGTCAACACGTCGCGTCGTTCTCTGCGCCGATGATTTCGGCCTCACCGAGGGCGTAAGCCGCGCCATCCTCGACCTCGCCCGGGCGGGCCGCATCTCCGCCACGAGCGCCATGACCAGCCGGCCATGGTGGCCGCGCCTCGCGTCAGAGCTGGCGGCCTGCGGCGACATCGGCATCGGGCTCCACCTGAACCTGACCGCGGGGGGCCCTCTCGGCGCAATGCCGGAGCACGCCCCGCAGGGCAGCTTCATGGGCCTCGCGCCGTTGCTGCGTGGCGCTCTCCTGGGCAGGCTTCAACTTCAGGAAATCCGCGCCGAGATCGAGCGCCAGCTCTCCGCCTTCGAGGCGGCCCTGGGGCGCCCGCCCGACTTCGTCGACGGTCACCAGCACGTGCATGTGCTGCCTGGCATCCGGCGCCAGCTGCTCGCGACCCTCCAGGACCGCGGGCTCGGCGGCCGTGTCTGGCTTCGCGATCCGTCCGACCGCAGCACCGCAATTCTTTCACGAGGGGTTGCTGCGACAAAGGCGCTTACGGTCAAGGCCATGGCCGCCGGCTTTGCCCGATCGGCGGGCCGGGCCGGTTTTTCGGTCAACCAGGGCTTTTCCGGCTTCAGCCCGTTCGACACGGGACGGGATTTGGCCACCGATTTCGCGGGGTTTCTGACGCAGTTGGGTCCGCAGCCCGTGGTCATGTGCCATCCCGGCCGCGTCGATGCGGAACTGCGCGAACTCGATCCCGTCCTGGAACCACGGGAGCGGGAATATGCCTTTCTGTCTTCCGGACAGTTCCTCGACCTTGTCCGGGCAAGCGGCGTGAGCCTCGTTGCGAGGCCTTGTTAAACCCTACTCAACGAAACGGGGCCCGAAGGCCCCGTTCGACATGTCGCTGCCGCTTCCGTCAGCGGGTCGCTTCCGTGAGCATCTTCTCCACGTGCTCCCAGTTGACAAGGTTCTCCATGAACGCCTTGAGGTAGTCCGGCCGGCGGTTGCGGTAGTCGATGTAATAGGAATGCTCCCAGACGTCACAGCCGAGGATCGGCTTGGCGCCGTGGACGAGCGGATTTTCGCCGTTCGGCGTCTTCATGACAGCGATTTTGCCGTCCTTCACGGCCAGCCAGCACCAGCCGGACCCGAACTGCGTGACGCCGGCCTGGATGAAATCCTCTTTCATCTTGTCGACGGAGCCGAGGTCCTCGACGATTTTTTTCTCCAGCGCTCCGGGGATCTTGCCGCCGCCATTGGGCTTCATCCACTGCCAGAAATGGATGTGATTGTAATGCTGGCCGGCATTGTTGAAGAGCGCCTGGTTCTTGCCGTAGGAGGCACGCACGACTTCGTCGACGCTCTTGCCCTCCAGTTCCGTGCCTTTCAGCAGGTTGTTGCCGGTGTTGACATAGGCGGCGTGGTGCTTGTCGTGGTGATATTCCAGGGTTTCCCGAGACATGTAGGGCTGGAGGGCGTCATACGGGTAAGGAAGGTCGGGGAGGGTGAACGACATCGACGTCTCCTTGATCACGGCATTTGGGCTGGACTTTCGGTTCATTAAAGCGTGGCGCGCCGCGCGGCAACGGCTCCTGTCCGGTACGATGTCGGGTCCGCCGGACAAGCGGCGGAATTCCCGCCGTGGAGCGGGCGGATCTCGCCCCCGACCAGGCCGGTCCAAGGGCAATCAACAGCCCATAACATTTCGGAATAGGGCCCCGGCGGTTGCAAAAGGGGAGCGAAACTTTACTGTCCCGGGGCTGTTAGCCCGTCGGGCTTTGGGTGAGAGATGGTCTTCGCTTTGTATATCGTCGCGCTGGCGATGGTGGCGGGTGGGCTCTCCGCGATTTATCTGGGCTCGGACATCATCGTCATGGAACGCGGCTGGACCATGGTGATCTCCGGCGCCGTCATTGCTGCGGCCGGCGCGCTGCTCGCCGGGGTCGCGACGGCCGTGGCGCGTTTGCAGGCCATCGAGCACGAGTTCGCGGTGCTCCGCGACCGCCTTGCACGCTCTGATTTCGATGCCGCAACGGCGCAATTGGCGGCGCCCAGCCGAAGCACGCCCACGCGCGAGGCAGGCGCTCCCCCGATCGGCGCGGCCGGCCTGTCGGCTGCTCGCGGCTTCGACATCGCGCTGGAGCCCCGGCTCGGTGACACACCGGCCGCGGCTGCTCCGCCGCCGAGGCAGCCCGCTCCGGCGGCGGCCGGTCACGAGGCCGCTTTGATCGAAGCCGAGGGCGGCCAGGCGGCGGCGGGCGGACAGTCCGGCATTCCGCCCCATGCCGAAGCGGCGGACGAGGCGAGCGGTCCGGCAGTGGTGGGGACGTACAATTCGGGCGGCAATTTCTACACCATGTATTCCGACGGATCGATCGAGGCGGAGACGCCGGCGGGCAAGTTCCGCTTCATATCCCTCGACGAACTGAAGGACTTCATCGCTGCCGGCGGCGACAAGGCGAAGGCGCGGCCGGCCTAGGGCATGCTTCGGGAAAGCGCATCGCCGCGTCGCCGAACAGGTCATGCGCCTCAAACACGGCGACAGGGCACGATCCGCTGAAGCGGACGCCGCCCTGGCCGCTCGATATCGGCAGGAGCGACGGCTGTGCCGGGGCGAAGCGACGGGTCAGACGCTCACTTCCTCGAAGCCTTCCACCGCCTTGATCGTGAAGGCGTAGATCAGAGCCACTTCCTCCAGCCGCTCGAAGCGGCCCGAGGCGCCGGCGTGACCTGCTTCCATGTTGATCCTGAGAAGGACCGGACCACCGCCTGACATCGTGGCACGCAGACGCGCGACCCATTTGGCCGGCTCCCAGTAGGTGACGCGGGGATCGGTCAGTCCGCCCAGCGCCAGCACCGCGGGATAGCGTTGCGGGCGCACATTGTCGTAGGGCGAATACGAAAGAATGGTCGCAAACGCGCGCTCATCCTGGCCCGGATTGCCCCATTCCGGCCACTCCGGAGGAGTCAGCGGCAGGTCCTCGTCGAGCATCGTGTTGAGCACGTCGACGAACGGCACGTCGGCAACGATGCCCGCGAACAGGTGCGGCGCCATGTTGGCGACGGCCCCCATGAGCATGCCTCCGGCGCTGCCTCCGAACGCAGCGATGCGGCCGCGCGACGTGTAGTGCGCCTCCACCAGGGCCTCGGCTGCGGCGATGAAATCCGTGAACGTGTTCGGCTTGTTCTCACGCTTGCCCTGCAGATACCAGCGCCATCCCTTCTCGGTGCCGCCCCGGATATGGGCGATGGCGTAGACGAAGCCGCGGTCGACCAGCGACAGCGGATTGGTGCGGAACTCCGCCGGGGTGGCGAAGCCATAGGCGCCGTAGCCGTACAGCAGAAGCGGCGCCGATCCGTCCAGCGCCGCATCGCGGCGATGCAGGATCGAGACCGGCACCTTTTCGCCATCCGGGGCCGTAGCGAACAGCCGGCGCGTGACATAGTCGGCCGGATCGTGCCCGCTCGGCACCTGCTGTCGCTTGCGCAGGCGGCGCTCGCGCGTGCGCAGGTCATAATCGTAGACTTCGGCGGGTGTCGTCATCGACGAATAGGTGAAGCGGATCGTGTCGGTATCGAACGCGAAACCGGGGCTGATGCCGAGTGAATAGGCCTCTTCGGCGAACGCGACGACGTGCTCCTCGCCCGTCCAGATCTCCCGAGACACGATCCGGGGCTTCGCGTCCTCCATTTCCAGCCTGACGAGGTGACGCCCCAGAGCCATGTGGAAGCGGATCATCACGCCTGGCCGGTGCGGGATCAGATCGCGCCAGTTCTCGCTCTGCGGCCGCGAGACCGGCGTCGTCACGATCTTGAAGTCCTCGGCGCCGCCCGCATTGGTCAGGATGATCAGGTCTTCGCCGTGGTGCTCGACCTCGTAGAGCACCAGCGCCTCGCGCCGGGCAACGAGGAACGGCGCGGCCTGCGGATCGTCCCGGTCGAGGAGCCACACCTCGGAGGTTTCGTGATTGTTGATCGACACCGTGACGAAGCGGTCTGATTGCGTCAGCCCGATCGCGACGAACCAGCCAGGCTCGGCTTCCTCGTAGATCAGCTCGTCGGCGTCCTGCGACGTTCCGAGCCGGTGACGCATCACCCGCACAGGGCGGTGGCTCTCGTCGACGCCGACGTAATAGAAGGCCGACGAGTCGCCCACCCACACGGCCTCGCCGGTGGTGGCATGGACCTCCTCGTCCAGATCGCGCCCGCTGGCGAGGTCCCGGACCTTGATGGTGAAGAGCTCCGATCCCTTGGTATCGGCCGCCCAGGCCAGAAGGCGGTGATCCGGCGATTGGTCGGCATCGTGCAGGTCGAAGAACGGATGGTTCCGGCTCTCTTCGTCGCCGTCTAGCAAGACGTCTTCGACAACCCCGTCGGTGGTCGCATCCGCCGGTATGCGGCAGACGAGTGGATGCTGCCCGCCCTCGCGGTAGCGTTTGTAATAAGCGAAGGAGCCATCACGCTCGGGAACCGATGCATCGTCTTCCTTGATGCGCCCACGCATTTCCGCGACCAGCCGCCCGCGCAGCGCGGCGGTATCCTGCAGCACCGCATCCGCGAATGCGTTTTCTGCCTCGAGCTGCACCCGAATATCGGCCGGCAGGGCTTCCGGCCGCTTCAGGACGTCCTTCCAGTTGGCAGCTTTCATCCAGGCGTAATCGTCCCGCAGGACCCGCCCGTGCACGACAGTCTCGAGCGGTTTTTTTGCGGCCAGGGGGGCAGCCGGCAGAGGTGACCGCGGCAGACGTTCGGCTCTCATCAATCGATCCCCTGGCGGACGATGCGCCAAATAACTCTCTTGGCGACCACGATGTTGCGCCCCTTGCGGCGGCATCAGGGCTTCGTCGCGCCGGGGCTGATTTGGCAATGTCCACTGCATTTCACAAGCCGTCGCGCGTGGCGGCGGAAAAGGGCGGTCAACTTTGGCAACAAAGGGTTTTAGTCTTGCCTTTCAGTTGAACTCTGAAAAAAATCTGCACTTTATAAATATTCATTCTTGCAACCCGCAGCAGATTGACTTAGCTGAATAGTCGATCAAAACCGACACAATGGGGCCGTCTTTGTGCCGCGCGCGTGGCGCCATCGGTCAAGATATCGCCCCGTTGGGCGGCGTTTGCTGGAGATGAGGCGCATTAAAGAGCCGAAAAGGACCGGACTAAGATGAGCGACAATCTGGCTTCGCCAAACTACATCGAACTGGCTGCGGATATCGTCTCCGCCTATGTGAGCAACAACTCTGTCCCGTCAGGCGATTTGCCGTCCCTCATCAACGATGTGCATCTCGCCCTCGTGAAGGTCGCCGGGACCGCCAGCGAGGCGCCGGCAGAAGCACCGAAACCCGCGATTCCCGTCAAGAAGTCCATCACGCCGGACTACATCGTCTGTCTCGAAGACGGAAAAAAGTTCAAATCCCTCAAGCGGCATCTGCGCACGCAATACAACATGACGCCCGAGCAGTATCGCGAGCGCTGGGGATTGCCGGCCGACTATCCGATGGTTGCGCCCAATTATGCCAAGGCGCGCTCGCAGCTGGCCAAGCAGATGGGCCTGGGACAGCAGCGCCGCAAACGCCGCGCCCGCGCCTCGTAGACGGAATTCACAAGACCTGCAGCGGCCGCCCGCCCGAACGGCTGCATGGAAGCCCGGCCTGCGGCCGGGCCTTGCTTATTCAGAGGGAACGAGAGCCGCCCGCGCATCGCTGCGGATGCGCTCGACCATGGACCTGACGCCGTTCGACCGTTGTGGGGTGAGGTGCTCCGAGAGTTGCAACTCCTGGAACAGGCCGAGCGCGTCGGTGCCGAGAATATCCGGGGCGCTCTTGCCGGAATAGAGCGACAGCAGGAGGGCGATCAGCCCGCGGACGATATGGGCGTCGCTGTCGCCGCGCAGATGCAGCACGGGATCGCCGTCGCGCCGATCGATGCGGGTCTCCAGCCACACCTGACTGGCGCAGCCGCGCACCTTGTTGCCCTCCGTGTAGGCGTCCTGCGGCAGGGGGGCCATCATGCGCCCGAGCTCGATCAGGTAGCGGTAGCGCTCGTCCCAATCGTCGAGCAGCTCGAAATTCGAGACGATCTCGTCAATGGTCGGCAGCATGATGCGGCGGCGGCAGCCCTGGTGATGACAAGGCTATATAGGCGTTCCGCCCGCCGGTGGCGAGATCGCTGCCGCTACTCCGTTCCGTCGCATCGGTAAACGCAGCGGATGCCCGGCCCCAAAAGAGCCTTCGGCTCGGCCTCGCGGGGCCGCGGCCCATCCTTGGCGGCCAGGGATTTGGTCATGCCCTCCGGGCTGGACCGGGGCGTGTATTCCTTGAGCCGGAATCCCGCCGCCTCGACCTTGTCCTGGACGGCGGTACGAACCGCCTCCTCGGTCACAGCGACGGCCATCCTCCTCCATGTTGCTTCAGCTTTGCCATCGATTGCGACGGGAAGATCTTGGTTGCGCTCGTCGCCGCCAGTTCCGCCGTCCGCAGACCCGGTGTCTGCCTGCCGCTCCGGTGAGAAATAGAAGATGACGCCGATGATCAGAACGCTGCGCAAGATAGTGAACATTGAACCGCCGAACGCATACCAAGACGAAGATGCGGGGCACCATGACGAAATCCGCATGTAACCGAAAGTGCCGACGGGCTGCACGCGGGCGGAAATCGGCGACAGGATGAACGAAGCGTTGCGCCTGCTTTTAGGGTTCATTTAGCGGCTCCTGCGACACTGTCGGAGTTGAGGCGAGGGGCGCGCGGCCAAGCCGTCGCGAAAGAGTGTTGCGTATCGTTGATCTCGTCTCCGTGGTGGCCGGCCGTTTGGCTGCGCTCGTTCACGAGAGCGCTCGGCGGGAGTCTCACGAGCGCAGCCGGCATGAGCGCTTCATCAGAACCCGCATGATTGCGGGTGTGGTCGCGCTCGGCTGCGTGCCGTTGTACCTGCCACTGTGCCTGGCAGGCCGGGGAGCGACCTCGGCCCCCGACTACCTTGCTCTTCTCTTCCTGGCGATGCCGATGGCGGCTGCCGTGGTGCTGTCGCGGACGGGGATGCTGGCGACGGCCTACGGCATATCCTCTGCCGGCTTCGCCGGACTCGCCGGGATCGCCGCGGCCTCGGGCGGGATTGCGTCCCCGGCGCTCGTCTGGCTGCTTGCGGCCCCTTTGGAAGCACTCGTGTCAGGTTCGCGCAAGGGGGCGATCGCAAGCGGTGCGATGGCCCTGATCGGCGCTCTGCCCGTCGCCCTGCAAATGGCTGGTGGTTTCCGCTTTGCCGAGGCAGGCGCGGCCGAGGCTGTCCAGCCTTTACTGCTGATCACGGCGGTTGCGCATGCGCTCGCCCAGGCTGCGGCGCACATGTCCGTTGAAGCCGCGGCACCCGAGCAGCCGCACGCGCCCGAGGTCGAGGAGCTTTCTTTTCTGCAGGCGCATGGCGACCTGATCACCTGGCACGATCGCAATGGACAGGTGCTTCGGACCGGCGGTGCGGCTGCCCGGCTGTGCGGCTCGCCGGCGAACGCCCTCCTCGGCCGCGGCCTGTTCTGGCGCGTCCACGTTGCCGACCGGCCTGCCTTTCTCAAGGCGCTCAGCGACGCGGCGGCGAGTGAGCGGCCGGTCGTCGTGCAGTTCCGGCTGCATAGGCGCGACGGAACGCCCGCTGATGCCCAGTTTCACCCTCGCCTCGGCACCGTCTCCAGCAACCACAAAGACGATGTGATCTGGACCGAGATGCGCGCGCGTCGCGTGGAGCAGGATGGCGAGATCGGCGTCGTCGCGGTCAGCCGGGACATCTCGGCGTATCGGCGGGGTGCCGAGGAGGTCGAGGTCGCTCAAAAAGAGGCGGAGCGCGCCAGCGCCGCCAAGGGGCAGTTTCTGGCGACAGTTGGCCACGAGCTGCGCACCCCGTTGAACGCGGTGATCGGCTTCTCGGAGGCCCTCGCGAACGGAAGCGGTCCGGCGCTGGATGAGAGGCGTCGCGGCGATTACCTGCGGATCATTCGCGAGGCGGGCGGTCACCTCCTTCAGGTGGTGGACACGCTTCAGGACACGGCAAGGATCGAGGCCGGACACTTCGATTTTGTGCCTGCCCCGTTCGATGCCGGCGCGCTTGCGCACGGGTGCTGCGATCTCATGAGCCTGGAGGCGAAGCGAGCCGGGCTTCTGCTCGCGCGCGACATCGCGCCTGACCTGCCGGAGCTGGTCGCCGATCGGCGCGCCTGCAAGCAGATGCTGCTCAATCTCATGTCAAACGCCATCAAGTTCACCCCGCGAGGCGGTTGCGTCACGGTTGCCCTGCATCGCGATCGGGACCGCATCATGTTCAGTGTTTCCGATACCGGCATCGGCATCGCCCGGGAGGCGTTGCCCAAGCTGGGCAACGCCTTCTTCCGGGCCGGCTCCGGTCAATCGCCTCGGCACCACGGCACGGGCCTCGGCCTGACGGTGGTACGCGGCCTTGTCGGTTTGCACCGAGGTACGCTTACCATCGAAAGCGCTCCCGGCGATGGCACGTCGGTAATCGTCAGCCTTCCGATTGACTGCGGCAGGGGCACGACGCAAACGGCTGCGCCTGTGCGCATCCGTGCGATAGCGCGTCCGCGACCGCAGTTGCAGGCCGCGAGAGTGGGGTAGAGCGGTGCGTCAAGCCTTGGCAGCACGGTCGGATCGGGATCTCGGCACGGGCGGGCGCGCGCGCCCGTCGCGCTCCTCCCCCGGCCTCGTTCTCCGCCTCCTGTCCGCCGCCTTCCAGCGGCCGGGGGCCGTTGCCGGCACTGTGGTGATCGCCGGCGCCGCGACGGCCATCGTCGTCAATGCGCTAAGTTTGCAAACGTCGCGCCATCCCGCTCCCATCTTCGCCAAGGGGGGCGTGGGACCATCAGTCCGCCCGCGTCCGCAAGAGGCGGCGCCGCCTCCGTCGCTCGCGCCCATACCTCCCGCCAGACCCCCCGCCGGCGTTCCACCCGCGCAGCAGGCAGCAGCTCCGCGCGCCGCAATCCGCGATCCGATCGGCGAGATGATCCGCTCCTCCGATGCGACCACGGGAACGGCCACAAGCGCCCGCTCGTCCGAGCAGTCGGCGGAACCGCAGCGCGTGGTGGCGTCCGCTCAACGCGCGCTCAGCAAGCTCGGTTATGGTCCGCTGAAGCCAGACGGTCTTCTCGGACAGGGAACTCGTCAGGCGCTCGAGCGCTTTCAGCGGGACCGCCGGCTGCCGGCCACGGGTGAGCTGGGCCCGCGCACCATCCGTGAGCTGTCGGCGCAGGCGGGCATGACGGTCGAGTGATCAGGAGCACCTCACCCGGTGGCACGGCTCCGTTCGGATTTCTGGGTTTCGGCGCACCTGCGCCGCTGCGCCGGCGCGGGCATCTCGGCGGTGCTGCGCCGGCGAGGAGCGGCTGAAGCGGGAGCCATCTTCGTGACCCTGGACCACCTCGATGGAACCGCGACCCTCTATGGGCCGGCGCCGCAGGCGCTGGTCGAGGACAGCGCGGAGCGTCTGTTCGCACCCGTGCTCGAGAACGTCCTGCCGCAAGAGATCGAGGAGCGCATGCAGCGCGAGGGGCGCTTCGATCCGGATTACTGGCTGATCGAAATCGAGGATCGCGCCGGACGCCATTTCCTCGACATCACCGCTGAGCAAGGCGGCGCTTAGCGGATAAGCCGGCAAAGTTGCCGCCGCTTTACCGAAAAAGGCTGTTCCAGACTCGATCCGGTGGCTGAGCAACGCTTGCCCTGGACTTGCCCGCAGACAAGCGACGCAGCCACCGCTCCGCTCTGAAGGAATCGATCTTCGAAGCGGCGCTGCAGCGCGGGCGAGCAGTCGGAGCTAGCCTGCCTCCTGAAGGCGCCCGCCTGGCGAGCGCTTGCCTGAAACGGCCCGGACCAATGAGGCTCCGCGAGCCGGGCTGCCGCTGGCGTGCATCACCGGCATGTGCCGCCCGCTCGGCCGGTTATCGATCGTGATGCCCAGTACCGCTTCGACCAGATGCATGGCGACCGCCGGACGCACCGTCCTGGCGAGCTCCGTCAATCGGAAGACCCACGAAACCGAGCGTGCGATCTCGGGCGTGAGCGTAAGAAAGATGCGGACGCGATCCTCGTCCGAGACTCCCGCCGCAACCAGCGCCAGGGCGAGAAGCTCGCGCCGCGCCTCGACATCGAAGAGCCAGATCGGAACCACGGCGAGACCTATCATCGCGGCGAGCCGCTCGCCGAATGCGAATGTGTCGCCCGCTTTGGCAAAACGGAGAAGCGCATCCACGTCATCCTGATCGGCGTGCCTGGTCGGCAAGCCGCCGTCCGTGAAGGCGGTGAGCGGGTCGAGCTTGGAACGGATCTCCTTTCGACGCGCTTCCTCGGCGTGCAGGTAGAGAATTGCTTCGTCGAGCGTGCTCAGTTCGGTGCGGGCCAGAAGGGCCCTGGCGAGGTCTGCCCGGTCGCGACCGCGGTCGACCAGCTCCTGCAGGACCGGTCTGGCGAGACGCGTGTGGCAATTGCGTGCCAAGGCAAGGTCGATGGTATCGCTCTTGCGCGCGAGCAGCTCGAACACATCGGGCGGAGACAAATCGGCCGTGGAAGGCGCGCCAGGGCACGCCGGCGGCGTCTCGAGCTCTTGCTCGGGAGCCGTTTTGGCGGGGGCCAAGGAGCCGAGAACGGCTCGAGCCGCGTCGCCGCCGCGCCGGATCAATGCGTCGACGACGGCCCGCGGGGTGTCGGCCACTGGCGCAAGCTTCTTGGCCACAATGGCTGCGGTGGCATCATCGACCCTGGGCAGGAAGCCGAGCGCCAGGGCTTCGAAAGCTTTGATCGTGGCGCGGTCGCGCGCTGGTGCCGCGACGAAAAAGTCGGTGTGCACCCGAAGAAGCACGGGCCGCATATCGAGGTTCTGGTCGCGCGACAGCGACGCAAGACACGACAGGTCCGGCCACACGGAACTCGACATACGCAACTCTCGATACGACAACTTCAGTACAGGCAATTTAGCGCGGCAGCGTTGATCCTCTATTAACGATGCCGCCCGATGAGCCCGCCCGACCGTGAAGAAACATCCCGCTGGTCGGAACTATCGCCCAGATTGGCCGTAGATGTCGGTTGCTCCGGCTGTGTCCAGGCCGATCGGCGGCAACGCCATGCCATATCATCAGGGTTGGGCAATTCGAGGGTTTGATGAGTGATGATTGTCAGCCGACCACGATCCTGATCGTCGAAGACGAGGCCGTCGTGCGGGACGTCCTTGTGACGGAGCTGGAGGAGGTCGGGTACAAGGTGATCGCCGTCGACAACGGCGAGGAAGCCCTGTCCATTCTGCAGAACGACAAGCAGCAGATCGACTGGCTGTTCACCGATATCCGGCTGCCCGGCGTGGTCGACGGCTGGCGTGTGGCGGACGAGTTCCGCCTGAGCCATCCCTTGCGCCCTGTCGTCTACGCGACCGGACATATGCCAGAGGAGCCTCGGCAGCTTCATGGCAGCTTCTTCTTCCGCAAGCCCTATCGTCCCTCGCAGATCGTGGCGGCATTCCATCGATTGAATGCCGATCTCCAACTCCGGTCGGCGCACGATGACACGCCGGTTCCCTAGACGATGGCCGGCGCCAGGGTTGGTTCGGGCTGAGGCCACTGTCCCCGCAGGCCTGTCGCGGATGGACACGCAGATCATGGGGCGCAAGGGAGCCGGCGCTGCAGACCTTTTGCCATGCGCGCCCCGCAAGAACGGCGTGTCCGCAGCCAGGCGTTGCGCGTCGCGGGGTCGTTCAGCAACGTCGGAACTGTCCAGCTCGGCAGCGCGTTGGCTCCGAAGCAACACATTGCTCCCGTCCGCGGAAACGTAACGCCGTGTTAACCACGGACGCTTTTTCTGAGCTCGATACAAAAGCAGACAAACCGCTGACGAGGTGAGGGAGCGGAGCATGTCCGAGTTTCAGGTACAGCCCACGGGGATAGTGATCCCATTCCCCAACCCTGCTCACCCGCGCGTGCGCATCGCTCTTCGCGCCGACGAGCCGCGCGGCAAGATCCTCCTGTTCACCGGCATCCGTTATGAATGGCAGTCCGAGCCCAAAGCCGAGACTTCTGCCCCTCCGATCTCGACGGGTCCGTCCGGGACGAGCCGCCGGCGCCGCCGCTCCTGAGCTTCGCGCTGTCGGTTTCACGGCGGCGACCCGCAGCGGCCTGGCAGGGGCGGTCGCCCTCGCCACATCCCTCCTGGCAGGGTGTACCGCAACCGGCGATTTTGGCCGCCCGAAGCCATCGCTCTGGAACGACGTCGTCCTACCCACAGCCGGCTCGGTGGGCGCCCAAATCCGGGGCGAGCGCGTGTCGCATTATGTCTTCACGGACGACGAGAAGGAGCTTCGCGACCGCGCTTGGCGGTTCATCATGCCGGCACATGAGCGCTCCCTGTTCGAGCGAAGCCTTGTCGAACTCGCGCGCAGCCGCGTCCTGCCGGTCACAATGGTGCCGCACCACAACGCCTCCTATTACCATGCATTGATGCACGAGCTCTTCCGTTCACCCGCGTCCCGCTACCAGCGGATCGCGGAAGACGCGACCGCGGACGCGAGGCTGATCGGCCCGTTTGCGACGGTGGCAAAGCGCGTCATGGCGGCCGACCGGGTGCGGCTGCGCAGTCTCGCCTTCGTACAAGAGCTTGCCGAGGGTGATGCCTACGGAGCGGCGGCGCGCGTCGCCGAAAACCGCTGCCTGGTCGCCTGGGTGCGCTGGGAAACCCTGCAGCGCATCGAATCCTATCGCTATGCCCTCGAGCATCTTTTGATCGGGGCGCCGCAGACCGAATCCGTCATCGCGGAACGTGGGCTGCGCAAGCTTGTCGCGCATCAGCGCATCCTCGACGAGCAGGCCGTGCAGCCACTCGCGGAAGCCGCGTGCGGCGGCGCGCCAGACGAGGTCATCGTTCACGAAGGCGCGCCCGCCACGCCCGGCCGCGCCATCGTCACCAAGGGCTAGCGGAAGCGGCCCATCCGGGATGTGGGGCGGGGGCGCTCAGCGCGTCACGGCTTCAGGCTGGTCGATCGTACAGGAGACCGATTTGGCGGCGCGCTCGGCCTCTTCGCGCAAGCTCGGGAATGCCGCGAGCGCACGCACGATCACAAGGCCTTCCCGTTGCGGCGCCACGATGCGCACATCCCTGGACGGTTCGTCCTCGTCCTCCGCTGCCAAGGCCTCGTCCAACTGCCGGCGCGTCATGACAACGAGATCGAGCGCGCCGCGGATTGCCGCCCGATCGGTGATCGCGAAGAACACGCCACCGCCACGGGCGTGAAACGATAGCGATTCGAACAAGGGCCCGGTCTGCGCCGATATGCGCACCGGCCCCTCGTCGAGATTATAAGCGCAGGCGGCAACGGCGACGGCCGGATCCGGTTGCGGCAGCCACGTATCGGTAGAGGCCGGGGCCGCCACGAGTTCGGACTTGTCGGCGGTCATCGTCGCTCGCAGGCGCGAGAATGCATCGCGCTCGCTGAGCCACGGCATGGCCAGCACGGCCGTGAGGTGAACGATGCCTGCGAGGACCAACCCACAGAGGGTTGCGAGGAGGAACCTGCTGCGGTCGCTCATGATGCGCATCCGACACGTTCGACGCCCGGCAGCGTACGCGCATCGAGCGCCGCCGAGCCTGCCGCGACCGGCGTGTCGTACAACCGGAGCACCACGCTCGGGCGCCCCCTTTCGGGCATTCGCAGCCAGTTGCCGGGCATCGGCTCGCGCGAGAGCATGATCGCGAAACGTCCGTCGGCTTCGCGCATAATCTCTGCGGAGGTGAAGCCGCTGCGCTGAAGCTCCGAGGCGACCGGGTGGCCGGCATCGTCGTAGAGCGTCAACGTCCAGTAGCGCGCCTGCGGCATGATCGAGCCGATGCGGTAGGTGCAATGCGGGTCGAGCGGGCGGCCCGCCTCATCGCCAGTGGCGGTCAGCATGAGCCCTTCGCCGGTGGCGAGGGGGATCTCCGCGCTTCGCGCCACCACCGCCTTGGCATAGGGGTCGACATCGCGCGAACCGACCCGTGGCGCCGCGACCCACGTGTTCGCGCGCACGGTTCCGAATGGATATGAGTCCTTGACTGCCCAATAGGCGGAGCCGAGCCCGATCAGCAGGGCCATACTGGCCGCATAGATCACCAGAGCCGCCGGCGCCAGCGCGCGAGGCGGCAGCCGGGCGTGGCGCAATTGAGCGGCCGCGCGGGCCCAGTGCGCCAGCTCGCTGGGCGGAGCGACCTCGGCCTTGGTCACGGCAGCGCGACGCGGCCGCCGGTCACCCGCCCGCCAGTGACGTTGGACGCTGCGCGTTCAGGCGCCTGCACGCCGCTGAGCGGCGCCGGAGCGCGCTCGACCTTGCGAAACAGCTCGCCGATGCCGCCGATGACTTCAAAGGAGCGGCGCGAAAGAAGGCCATTCACGCTCCCCGTCGAGACGATTTCGAGCCCGCGCTGCTGTGGCGCGGCTTGTCCGCGACCCGCGCTCGCCACGAGTTGCCCACCATCAGGAGAGAGATAGGGGATCGGCCTGATCTCGAGATTCTGGTGCGCGAAGGCCATGACTTCGCGCCAGGCCATACCCGGCAAGCTGCCGCCAGTCATGTTGTTGGTCGACGTGTGATCGTCGTTGCCGAACCAGACGCTCGCAACGAGATTGCCCGTGTAGCCGATGTACCAGGCGTCGCGATACGCATTGGTCGTGCCGGTCTTGCCGGCCGAGCGGATATTCTCCAGCGCGGCGCGCTTGCCGGTACCTTCTTCCACCACTTTGGAGAGCATGAAATTCATGTCGGCAACGACCCGCGGCGGCAGCACCTGCTCGGGCTCCTTGCTGTTGGTGTCGCGGCGGTAGATCACCTCGCCCGACGAGTTGCGGATCTCCATGCCGGCATAGGGCTCGGCGCGCTTGCCGCCGTTTGCGAATACGGCGTAGCCGGCCGCCTGATCGACTACGGTGACCTCGGCGGCGCCGATCGGCAGCGAGGTCGAATCCGTCAACGTGGTCGTCAGGCCCATCTTCTTGGCGGTCTGAATGATCAGCGCGCGACCAGCCTTGGCGTTGCCCTTGCCGAGCTCGAGCGACATCTTGACCGGGATCGTGTTGATCGATTTGGCCAGAGCGACGGTCAGCGGCATCGAGCCGGAAAACGAACGGTTGTAGTTCGACGGGCACCAGTTGCCAATGCACACCGGTCCGTCGGTGACGATCGTGTTGGGGCGATAACGCCCGTAGGTCAGGGCGGCCGCATACACGTACGGCTTGAACGACGAACCTGGCTGCCGCAGCGCGTCGGTGGCCCGATTGAACTGGCTCTGGCCGTAGTCACGTCCACCGACCATGGCGCGCACCGCGCCGTCGGGGTCCATCACCACCATCGCGCCCTGCTCGACATCATATTGTCTGCCGTGCTGACGGAGCAGGTTCTCGATCGTCTCCTCGGCCTTCTTCTGAATGCCGGTGTCAAGAGGCGTCTTGACCGTCAGGACGCGGTCGGTGCCGAGCTTGCCGCTCGCCGCGAGACGCTGGATCTCCTGGAATGCCCAGTCGAGATAGAAGTCCGGCGTGGTGTCGCGCTTGCGGTCGATCGGGGCGGCCGGATTGCGGCGTGCCGTCTGGATCTGCCCTTCGCTGAGAAAGCCGGCCTCGACCATGTTCTGAAGAACGTCGTTGGCGCGGGCGCGCGCTGCCGGAAGGTTGATGTGCGGCGCGTATTTGGTCGGCGCCTTGAACAAGCCCGCCAGCATGGCCGACTCGGCCAACGTGAGTTCCTGGACCGACTTGCCGAAATAATAATCCGCCGCCGCCACGACGCCGAAGGTGCCGCCGCCCATATAGGCTCGGTCGAGATAGAGCTTCAGGATCTCGTCCTTGCTCAGGTGGAATTCGAGCCACACCGCCAGGAAGGCTTCCTTGATCTTGCGCTCGATAGACCGCTCGTTCGTCAGGAAAAGATTCTTTGCAAGCTGCTGGGTGATCGACGACCCACCCTGTACGACGCCAGAGGCGCGTGCGTTGGCGGTAAGCGCCCGGAAGGTGCCAATCGGATCGATGCCCCAGTGCTCGTAGAACCGCCGGTCCTCCGTTGCGAGGGCCGCCTTGACCAGCGATTCCGGGAACTGGTCGAGCTTGACCGAATCGTCATGCCGGATGCCGCGCCGCCCGACCTCCTCGCCATAGCGGTCAAGGAAGGTTACGGCGAGTTCTTGCGTCTTCAGCCAGTTGTCGCTGGTCTCCCGGAACGCGGGCAGGGCCAGCCACAGCACCAAAATTGCCCCGGCGGTACCGAGCGTCAGGGCCTCACCGGTCAGGTCGACGATCGCCCGCGGCGCCCCCCGCACCCGCAGCTTGTCCAGCCGGTCGGAATAGCGCTCCCAGGCTGCCGCGAGGCTGCGCTTGCCCTCGTAGTGGCTCGAATCGACCCAGGAATCGAAAGCCAGCGCGGCGCGCTTGATTCGTGTCCAGAGCGAGGACGGGGACTGGAGACGCACGGGAACCCCTTGTTTTCCTGTCTCGGGCGAGTTACCTCGCCGCCTGATAGCTTAACCTTTTAGCAACTATTGCGCCGGGCGGCGAGGCCGTCGTGACTGGTCTCGGCTTCCGTCAACGCCCAAAAAGGGCGCAAAGTTCATGCCGGCCGGAGTGTCCCAGACTGGGGCACAGCCCCTGCAGCCGCGGGTGTCACAGGTCGGGACGGCGCTCGTTAAGGATTTTGGATTGTGAGGTCACGTTCGAAGCCCCTGGCGCCGGTTAAAGGCCAGCCCTTCTGGCGAGCCAAGTCGCTCGAGATGATGACCGGGCCGGAATGGGAAAGCCTGTGCGACGGCTGCGGCCGCTGCTGTCTCGTCAAGCTCGAGGACGAGGATACCGGTCAGATCGAGTACACCGACGTCGCCTGCACGTTGCTCGACGGCGATAGCTGCCGATGCCGGGATTACCCCAACCGTCAGGGCAAGGTGGCCGATTGCGTGCGCCTGACGCCCGCAGCCGTACGCAGCCTGTCGTGGCTACCGCCGACCTGCGCCTACCGGCTCGTCGCCCATGGGCAGGATCTCCCCTGGTGGCATCCTCTCGTCTCGGGTAGTGCGGAAACGGTGCATTCGGCAGGGATTTCCGTCCGCGGCCGCACGGCCGGCCCCGAAGAAGATTTTTCCCTCGACGAGCTCGTGGAACGGGCGGTCGACTGGCCGGCGGAGCCCGGCGCCGGGGGGCAGAAACGGCAGCCCGCACCCGGGCGAGGGAAGCGCTCGTCGGCTGGATGACGTCCGAAGCTGTCGAGGCCCTCAGGCGACGGCTCTTGCCGGCCCTCTGAATTTTTCAATCAGCTCGGCGATCTCGCGCAAGGGCTTGGGAGGACTGAACAGGAAGCCCTGGACCTGCGTGCATCCCTCGGCCCGCAAGAGACGGAGCTGCTCATCCGTCTCGACACCTTCCGCGGTCGTCACCATGCCGAGACTCGATCCGAGGCCGGTCACGGCGCGCACGATTGAACGTGAATCATCACGCCTGGCGAGATCACGAATGAAGGAGCGGTCGATTTTGATCTTGTCGAACGGAAAGCGCCGCAGGTAGCTGAGACTTGAATATCCGGTGCCGAAATCATCCATCGAGATGCGCACTCCGAGATCACGCAGCTGGTGCAGCACGGCGAGGGTCGTATCGTTGTCCTGGATCAGCACTGTCTCGGTGATCTCGACCTCGAGGCGCTTGGGAGGCAGGCCCGAACTGGCCAAGGCCGAGATCACGGTCGACACGAGATTCTTGCTCTTGAACTGAACCGGCGAGAGGTTGACGGCGACCATGATCGGGTCCGGCCACAGTTTCGCGTCCGTGCAGGCCTTGCGCAGCGCCCATTCGCCAATTGGAATGATCAGTCCGATCTCCTCCGCAAGCGGGATGAATTCTGCCGGCGACACCAGCCCGCGCTGAGGGTGGTGCCAACGCAGCAGGGCTTCGAAGCCGCTCAACTGGTTGTGCTCGAGGTTGACGATCGGCTGGTAGAAGAGCTCGAATTCACCGTTGCCGAGCGCCTTGCGCAGATCGACCTCAAGCGCCCGGCGCACCTTCATCTTCGCATCCATTTCCGGCTCGAAGAACCGGAACGTCCCGCGTCCGTCCGCCTTGGCGCGGTAGAGTCCCATATCGGCGTTCTTGAGGAGCTGATCGGGATCGTTCCCGTCGAAAGGGGCAAGGGCGATGCCGACGCTCGTTCCGATCACAACCTGATGTCCACTAAGATCGAATGGCTGCCCGAGCGCCTGGACCAGACGTTGCGCCAGGCCGGTGGCGCTGTTCGGCTGCTCGGCCGCGACCTGCAGGATCGCGAACTCGTCGCCGCCGAGCCGGGCGACGGTGTCGGCGTCGCCCACGCAGGTGCGGATGCGGCTCGCGGCAGCCTGCAGGAGGGCATCGCCCAACGGGTGGCCCAGCGAGTCGTTGACCGCCTTGAAGTGGTCGAGATCGAGGCACAGCACCGCGAGTGGCTCGCTCCGTCGTACGCGCCCGAGATGCTGCTCCAGCTCCTCGCGCAAGAGGACGCGGTTCGGCAGGTCGGTGAGAGCGTCGTGCCGGGCCATGTGCTCGATCCGCGCCTCGGCGCGGCGGCGCTCGGTGATGTCCTCATGCGTCGATACCCAGCCGCCGCCGGGCATCGGCTGATGCGAGACCACCACGGCGCGACCGTCGGGAAATTCCAGCAGCTTCGTCGACGGTTTGGCCTCGTCGGCGTTGACAATGCGGCTTTGGATATAGGCAGCCGGGTCGGGGCCGCTATAGGCGCCGGCGGCGACCCGGTGCTCCAGGATCTGACGGTGGGTCGTGCCTGGCCGCACCAGTTCGGGGGGGAGGCTGTAGACCTCCGCATAACGCCTGTTGCAGACGATGAGCCTGCGTTCTCCGTCGAACATGGCGAGGCCCTGCGTCATGTTCTCGATGGCAGCCTCGAAGCGCATGTTCTGCGTGCGCAATTCGTACACGGCGCGGCGCCGTTCGGTGACGTCGACGACAGCGCAGAGAACCGCGTCTCGCCCCTCGTGCGTCAATGCCCGGCCGTAGGCAAGGACGTAAATCTCGCTGCCATCGGCCTTGTAGTGCCGCCATGCCCGATCGGTGACGTACGTTTCGCTGACGCTGCGCACGTATTGCAGCGCGCGTTCACGGTCCTCCGCGGGGCGGATGTCGAGCAGCGTCATCGACAGGAATTGCTCGCGGCTGTACCCGTAATGCGCGAGCGCCGCATCGTTGATGGCAAGAAAGCGCAAAGTGCCACGGTCGTATACCCACATGGGCACCGGGTTGCTGTCGAAGAGCAGCCGGAACGACGCCTCGGCGCGCAGACGGTCGGTGACGTCCTCAAAGGTGGCGACCCAGCCGCCGTCGGCCATCGGCTGGTGGTAGGTCTGCACCACTCGCCCGTCGCGCAGCCGTTGCTCGAAGGTCTTGGCCTTGCGTTCCTTGTGAATTGACTCGCGCTCGGCGAGCAGCTCGTCGATCGTGCGTCCGGGGTAATGACCATTCGCGAGCCGCGCCTCCATGATCATGCGGAAGCTCGTGCCCGGCTTGCCGAGAGCCGCCGGCAGCCCGAACAGATCCAGCCAGTGCCTGTTGCAGATGATCAGCTTCTTTTCCCCGTCGAACATGCAAAGGCCTTGCGTCATGTTCTCGACGGCGGTTTCGAAGCGCAGGTTTTGCGTCTTGACTTCGGCTACCAGCAGCTCGCGATCCGCGCTGGCCGGCAGGCCGGTCGTTCCGGCCCTTGCCGACGCCGAACCTTTGCCGCGCTGTTTCCTGTCCGCCTCGTCATAGGCGTTGCTGACCAGGCGTGTGAGGGTGGCCAGGTCGATGTCGCCCGAAGCCCGCGTTGCCTCGGCGAGCTGCTTGGCCAGAAGCTCATGCATGTCCCGAACCGTTCCGGAGTGCCACCCGCGATGGTCGGCTAGGAAATGTTCGATCTTGTCCTTCGAACCTTAAAAATCTGCTTAGCAGCGCGATCAGGGTGCAGGGAGCCGGGCCGGCGGCGGAACGGGACGCTGGAACCGCTCCACGCCGCAGAACGTTCGTCCAGGATGACCCGCGGCGTGCAAGAGCGCTCCGCAGCAGCTATTTCCTGAGAGGAGTTCACCTATGGGCCTGTTCGCAAAATCGATCAAAACGATGGACGACCTCTTCCTGCATACGCTGCAGGACATCTATTACGCGGAAAATCAGATCGCGAAGTCCTTGCCGAAGATGATCGAGAAGGCCACCAACGCGCAACTGAAGCAGGCCTTCCAGAGCCATCTGAAGGAGACTGAAGGACAGATCAGGCGTCTTGAGGACGTGTTCCGCATGCATGGTCACGAGCCGAAAGGCACCGATTGTCCCGCCATCGATGGCATTATCAAGGAAGCCAACGAGATCATCGGCGACATCGACGACAAGGAGGTTTGCGATGCCGCCCTGGTGGCAGCCGCGCAGGCCGTCGAACATTACGAGATCACGCGCTACGGAACCCTGGTGGCGTGGGCGAAGCGGCTCGGCCGCAACGACTGCGCCAGTGTGCTCCATCAGAACCTCGTCGAAGAGAAAGCCACCGACGAGAAGCTCACCAAGCTTGCCGAGTCGAGCGTCAATCGCAAGGCGGCGTGAGACGGACGAATGAAGCTCATCCGCCGCCGCGGCAACCGCGGCGGCGGCTTTCAGGACCGTCGGCGTGAGATCACGCGGCCATTTTCATAGAGAACCAGCGGCTGCGGCCCCGAGAAATCGACCCCTAACTCGAACCTGGACGCGCCGGATGAAACGGCGCCGCGCTGCGGTGCGGCCGCTTTCCAATCGATGATCGATTTGACGACGCAGGCGCGGGTCGTGGGATTGCACTGAACGCGCATGGTTCCGGGACGATGCGCGTAGGTTCGGATCGGCCAGCGCCGCACGAAGCGCTTCTTCTCCGCCGCAAGGCTGCGCCTGTCCATGGCACGGCCAAAAAACTTGACCCGCGGCGCGTAGATTTCGTGCACGTCGGCAAGCGCGGCCTCGTTGCTCTCCGACCACAGGCGAAGATAAGAATTGGCGAGATCGGCGGATCGATCGCCCAACGCGGCGAGGTCGCGCGCGTCGGAGGTTTGCGCGCAAACCGGAATGCTCGCAGCGGACCACGCCAGCACGACCATGAGAAGACCTGTTCGAATCACCGCTGCCTCCCGCTTGCGACGCATCATCTCCCACCGCCTGATCAACGCCGCGAATGATGCTGGGTTCACAAGGAGTCCGGCCGGGTCCGCCGAGCCCTTACGGCTACGCTGACCCATTCTGGCCATATCGCTCGTCCACCTCGGCGCCCGCACAAGGAATCACGACGTCTGGCCCCAAGAGCCGGCGTTCAGCGGGGCCGGGGGCAGAATGCACGCACTTGCAACGGCGTCTCACGACGCCTTTGAACGCTCTGACTTTGCCTTGGGCGATGCGGAGGTTGTCTGGCTGCGGCGTCGCGAGCACACGACGCTTCGCTTTGCTCCGGGCAAGCTGTGCGGTTGCACGTTGCGTCGGTTCGCTGCTGCACTGTCGGTGGGTGTCGCGCTTCATGTGGCATCTGCGGGCATCGCCTTCGCTCCTTCCGGAACCGCGTTGGCCGATGTCGCCGCGCCTGACGAAGACATGGCCGCCCCGCGCCAGCGTGTCGTCGTCGAACACCACGCGGCTGTGTTGGTCGCGGCGGCCGGGCCGGCCCCCGTGGCGGCGGTCCCTGCCGTGACGCATATCCTGGCCGAGGATGAACTAGCCGCTTCGGCTCCCGGGCCGGAATGCGACGACTCGGAAGTCGCCGAGCGGCATCGCAACGACGTGCGCCGCCTCCTCGATAAGGGGGCGTCCGGCACCGCTTCGAATCCGAACGAACCGATCGAGTTCGGTGACGTCAGAATCCCGCGCCGCATTGTCGAGACCATCCTGCGCGCCTCCGAGGTCACCGGCGTGGATCCGGTCTACATGATGGCGCTCGCCGACAAGGAATCCAGCTTTGCACCGGACGTCAAAGCCGCGACGTCATCGGCAGAAGGCCTGTTTCAGTTCATCGTGAGAACCTGGCTGGACGTCGTTCGCGAGTTCGGAGCGAAGCACGGCCTGCCTGAGGAAGCGGCCGCCATCGACATTATCGACGGCGAGCCGAAGGTCCTCGATGAAGCCATGCGGGAGCGTATCCTCGGCTTGCGCCGGGATCCGTATTTTGCCGCGGTCATGGCCGCCGAACTGCTCAAAAAGGATCGCATCTCCATCGCTCAGCGGATCGGACGGGACCTGCGGCAATCCGAGTTCTACCTCGTCCACTTCTTCGGCGTCGAAGCGGCTGGCAAATTCATGAAGCTGCTCGACGGCAAGCCGAAGCAAAGTGCGCCGCGCGTCTTCCCCCACGCCGCCAAGGCAAACAAGCCGCTGTTCTTCGCTCGGCAAGGCAAGAAGCTCAAGCACCTCACGGTGGCCGAGGTTTATCAGCGCATCGACCGCATGATCGACAGCCGGATTGGCCGTTATCGCGACGTCACCACCGTGATGTCGCCGGGCGGCTCGGCACCATCGATTTAAGAGGGCCTTCAGCCAGGTTAAGAGCCGCCGCAGCCGCGACTGCTACCCCGTCAGGCGCCGTGTTCTGACGCTATGGAAGGACGTCGTCGTCAAGCGCCGGTGGATTTGCGCATAAGCGGGCCCGCGAGCGGGTCGGCGGATAGCGGAGATATCCTCGACGTCACGGATGAAGGAGCGGCCCCGGGCTTGCGCCAGCGTCACCGGAGCGGCCACACGAGCATGATGAGCGGAACGCCGAGCACGACCACGAGCAGGGAAAGCGGGGCCCCGAGCCGGGCGTAGTCGCCGAATCTGTAGCCGCCCGGGCCCATGACCAGCGTGTTGCATTGATGCCCGATCGGGGTCAGGAAGTCGCAGGCGGCCCCGATTGCAACCGCCATCAGGAAGGCGTCCGCCTTGTAGCCCAGGGCAGAGGCGAAGCCTGCCGCGATCGGCGCCATGACCAGCACGGTCGCCGCATTGTTGAGGAACGGGGTCACCGCCATAGCTGCGACCATAATGATTGCGAGCGCGCCCCACGCCGGGAGGCCTGCCGCCACTCCCGACAGCCAGCTTGCCATGAGGTCGGTTGCGCCGGTGGTACGGATCGCCTCGCTGACCGGAATCAATGCCCCGAGCATCACCAGGATGGGCCACTCCACGGCTTCGTAAGCGTCGCGGATCGGAAGCGCGCCGAACAGAATGAGAAGCACCCCGGCGCTGAAGAACGCCACCGGCAAGGGCACCAGGTCGAGCGCCACCACGACGATCGTCGCCGCCAAAATCGACAACGAGACGAAACCGCGGCGGGCCGTGCCGAGCGGAATGGTCCGCTCGGCGAGCGGCAGCAGCCCGAGCTCGCGCAGTGTCTCGGGCATACGCGTGAGATTTCCCTGCAAGACCACCACGTCGCCCGCCCGCAAGCTGATTTCACGCAGGCGCTCGGTGAAGCGCTCGCCGGCCCGGCTGACGGCCAACAGGTTCAGCCCGAAGCGCTGGAACAGGTCGAGCCGGCGCGCCGACTGGCCGATGAGAATCGACATGGGGCCGATGACCGCCTCGATAGCCCCGATCTCGTCGGTCGGATGCTCCGTCTGGGGGGTGCGATGCTCGCCGACGAGCTCGAGGTTGGCTTCCGTCACCAGTTGCTCGAGCGCCGCGGGCTCACCCTTGAGCATCACGACGTCGTCCTCGCGCAGCTTCGCGTCGGGGAGGGGTGTGGCCGGCTTGTCGCCGCGGCGCACGATCGCGGTCACGGCGACGTCCGCGTCGGCGAGCTGCTTGAGCTCAGCGACGGTATGGCCGGCGACCGGGGATTCGTCGGTTATACGCGCCTCGGTGATGTAATCCTTGATGTCGAGGGCCGCATCGAGCGACACGGCACCGCGCCGGGTCGGCAGCATCCGGTAAGCGAATGCCAGGAAGACCACTCCGGCGCATGCCAATGGCAACCCGACGGGGGTGAAGTCGAACATCTCGAAAGACTGGCCGGTGAGCTCGGCGCGTACCCGTGAGACGATGACGTTGGGCGAGGTGCCGACCAGGGTCACGATACCACCGAGAAGGGAGCCAAAGGCCATCGGCATCAGGAAACAGGACGGCGACACGTTCGCGCGCCGCGCGATCTGCATGGCAATCGGGATCATCATGGCAAGGGCGCCGATATTCTTGATGAACGCCGACAGCATCGTCACCGCAGCGACGAGCACGATGACTTGCGCCCGGACGGTCGTGGCATAGGGCGCGATCCGGCGCAGGCCCGCCTCCATGATGCCGGACCGGGCTATGGCGGCGCTGACCAGGAGCGCGCTGGCGACGATGATCACGATGTCGTCCGAGAACCCCGTGAACGCCTCCTTCGGCGGCACGATGCCAACCGCGATTGCGGCAATGAGCGCGAGCGCCGCCACCAGATCGTAGCGAAAGCGGCCCCATATAAAGAGTGCCATCATCGCCGCCACGATACCGATGGCCAAGGTTTGTTCTGTCGTCATGTCCGATTAGTTGAGGGGCAGGAGAGAGCGCCGTAGCGACACCCCCTCGGGGCCGCTGCGGGTCTCAAGAGAACGGGCAACGCCAGAGCGGGTTTCCCGACTGCAGGCGATTATTTTGTGCTGCCGCCGCTCGCCGCGCGGCGATTGCCGGAGCCGCATGGCACATCGTAGACTGCCCGTTGCCGGCCGACGGAAGGAGCGCGTATGAGGCGAAGCATCTGCGGATGGTGCGTGGCGGTGCTCGCAATCCTGGCTGCCGGAGCCGAGCCCGCCAGGGGCGCGAGCGAAGCTTGCCCCGGCCTGGTCGCCCGGCAGCGGCCCCTGGTTGCTCCGGCAGCGCTGGCCGCGGACGAGGTCGCAGTTACTTTCATCGGGCACTCCACCTTCCTGATCGAGAGCCCGGGCGGCATCCGTGCCGCGACCGACTACAACGACTATGTCCGCCCGCAGGCCACTCCTGACGTGGCGACTATGAACAAGGCCCATTCGACCCATTTCAGCTACCGGCCGGATCCAGGCATTCGTCACGTCTTGCGCGGGTGGAGCCTGGACGGGGGCCCCGCGCGCCATGATGTGCAGGTCGGCGACGTGCGCGTGCGCAACGTGGTGACGAATATCCGTGATTGGGGCGGCGGCACCGAATACGACGGCAACTCGATCTTTGTCTTCGAGACCGCGGATCTGTGCATCGCCCATCTTGGCCACCTGCACCACACGCTGACACCGGAGCATCTCAAGCAGATCGGACGGATAGACGTCGTCCTCGTGCCCGTTGACGGCAGCTATACGCTGGACGTCGATGGCATGATCGAGGTGTTGCGCATGCTCAATGCCCCCCTCATGGTGCCGATGCATTATTTCGGGCAGGCGACGCTGCAGCGCTTTCTCGACCGCGTCCGTCAGCATTGGCCGGTCGCCTTCCACCACGCGCCGTCCATGGTTGTGTCTCGCACGACCTTGCCCCCGGCGCCACGCTTCGTGGTGCTGCCTGGTCATTGAGGATTGACGACGGGTTTGTGTGCCACGTCGGGCATTTCTTTCTCGCCCGGAACCTCCGTCGGCTCGCCGAGCGTTTCCCGCACATAAAGCTTTTTGACGAGCACGAAGGTCACGACCGCCAGAGGAAACCCGAGCATGACTCCGAGCGGGCCGAAAAGGACGCCCGCTGCCACGATCGCGAACAGCGCCAGCGCCGGCGGCATCGATGACATGCGATGCTGCGCGAGCGGAAATACCACGTTGCCCTCGACCTGCTGGATGACCACGAACAAGACGATCGTCCAGAGCGCCGTCGCGCCGTCCACGGTGGAGGCGATCAGCACCGCCGGCAACGCCCCGAGGATCGGGCCGATGAACGGAATGAAGTCGAGGAGGGCGGCAATCAGACCGAGCGCGAACGGGGAGGGGACGCCGATCAGCCAGAGTCCGAGGGCCGCGCTGACGCCGACGAACGCCATTGCGAGCAATTGCGCCGTCAGCCAAAGTTTCAGGGCCTCGCCGGATGCGTCCAGCGAGGATCCGACGCGCCCGTGCTGACTTGGCGGAAAAAGCTTGATGAGCCCCTCGCGATAGACAGTGGGATTGGCCGCGATGAAGACGCCGGCGATCACCACCAGCAGGAAATCGGCGAAAGCTCCAACCAGCGTGGTGCCCAGTCCCGCGAGCCGCGCGACCACGGCGCCACCGGTCCCCAGGTCGAGCTTTTCCGCCAATTGGCCACCGACGTCACCGAGGCCGAGTTCGCGCGCAATGCTGTTGAGCGCAACGGGCATCTGCTCGGACAGGCCTGCGATCTGCACGCGCATCTGGGCGCCGAACAACGCGAGCGCGGCCGCGACGACCACCAGGATGATGAGTCCGGCGACGGTCAGCGACCAGCGCCGCGGCATCCGGGCGTACCGCGTCAGCAGATCCGCCAGCGCACGCAAAATGACCGCCACGAGCACGGCCGCGAAGGCAAGCAGGAGTACGCCGGACAAGCTCCACAGGGCCAGCGCCAGCGCCGCAAGCCCGATGATGATCAGGACGCGGCGCACGAGAGCAGCGTCCTTGAATTCCGGTGGCCATGGCCAGCGCCGGGCATCCTGCATGGAGTCCTCCAAATGCCGAGCCACCCCCGATAGCTGACCGCCGGCCCGCAAGAAGGGACGCCAGGAGGCGGTGAGGCGAGGGTGTTCCGTCAAGCTGAACGGGCGAGCCCGGCGCAGGTTCCGGCTGTTCCACATAGATCATTGAATATGTTATCGTTTTTCGAGCTCCTTGAGCTGCGTAAAGAGCGCTCTGGGCGCGCTGCCGGCAGGAACCCTTGGGCGGGAGTGACATTGACCTGATGGCCGGTCTGCGGAGAGCGCGTGTGCGTTACAGGTCTAACCTTTGCTTGGCGGGTGTCATGGCGGTGGCTGCTGCCCTCTCTGCGGTGGAAGCCGAGGCACGCGCATGGCGTAACGACGTGGCATGGAGCGACCTTCGCATGGCGCAGCGGAAGCCTTGGGCCGACGAAGTGATGGAGGCGATCGGCCGCCGGCCCGGCCCGTCCCCGAAGGAGCCCGCGACCCGGTCCGGAGCGCAGGGGCGTGAACAGCAGGGCAGGGGCGGGCGAGAGGACGGCGGCGTCGGCACCAGAGGCGGAACCAGTCCGGGCGGAGAGCGGCGCGAGCCAGCCCCGAGCGATGCCCAGCCCCGTCGCTGAACCAAAGCCGCACCACTGAGACCGGACACATCCGACGAAAGCTCGCGCCGGACCTAGTCGGCGGGGCACCGCTTCGCGGCGACGCGCGGCAGTTCCTGACCAGCTGACGCGACCGGGCGGTCCGGACTGATCAAGTGCCGCGATGCATGTCGCGAGATGGCGCTTCGCACGTGCTTCTCGGCGTGTCGCTGGAGCGAGACGGATGTCGCTTCGCTCAACCGCTCGCGAAGCGGTCGGCGAATGAACATGCGTTCACGCGGCGCGAGGGTCGCTGCGGTTGTTGCACCCTCCGCCGCCGTCTGAAGCAACGTCGTCGTCACATGTCATAGCAGGTCGCCTCCCGGATCGCGACGGGCGCGCTCAGCGCGCCGGTGCCACGCCGGTCGACGGTGATCGGCACGCCGCTGCTGTAGCCGACGGACTTGCAGGCGCTCACCGTACAGGCCTGATCATTCTGGTTGCCGCAGGCGAACGCATTAAACTTGAGGGTCGCGGCCGCACGCTTGATGCCCTGGCCCGACGCAAGCCGCTCGGCTGACGCACGGATGGCGATGAGATCGGTTCGCAACCCCTCGAGACTCGGCGGCAGATTGCGCACCGCCGTCTCCACCCGGTCGAGACGGCCGGACAGAGTTTCGAGCGCCGCCGTGTTTCGCTGCATCGTTTCCGTATTTGCCCGGACCGCTTCGAGCATGCTGCGCGTCAGCACCCTTTGCTCTTCATCCTGCGCCAGGGCGGATTGAGCGACGGCGATTAACAGAGCGGCAACCATGACGGGCTTCATGAGTATCTCACCTGGTTGAGTATCGTGGCCCTAGGAAAGCATAGGTGCCGTGAAGCCGCCAGCGCCCGCCGGCCCGGCCTCTTCCCAGCGGTTTCGCTGGCGTGGGCGCGCGCCATAAGAAAAAGCCCGGCGGAGCCGGGCTTGAAACGCAGTTACTGATGAAATTCGCAGTCGGCTTGGATGAGCCTCCTACGCCTTCCGCTTACTTGCGGGACCGCTTCGCGGCCTTCTTCGTCGACCGCTTCGCGGTGCTCTTCTTCGCGGTCGACCGCTTCGCGGTCTTCTTGCTGGACTTCTTCGTTGCTGCTTTAGCCATCGCGGTTGTCCTTTCGGTTCCCCTATTGAGGGCACGGGAATCGCTTTCCCGCTCACGATAGAAAACCACTAAGCGAGGGTGCGCGTCGAATCATGTCGAAACTTCCGCGGAGTTTATCCACTGGCTTTTTCATCTAATGAAACTTGCAGCGCCGTTTCACGTTGAATGAGCACGAACCGTAGCCGTTTCGCGGAGGTTCGGACGGGAGCACGCACATGACACTGGGTACAATTCTCCTCATCATTCTCATTCTGCTGCTGGTCGGCGCGATCCCGAGCTGGCCCTACAGCCGGGGCTGGGGCTACGGGCCGAGCGGCATCCTCGGCGTCTTGCTCCTCATCATCATCGTCCTGCTGCTGATGGGCCGCTTGTAGTCGCACGCGCTCGCGCCAACGCGTCGGCCGCGGCAACCGGCGCGTAGGCATCTCAACGCGGCCCGCGGTTGGCGACCACCGAGGGTTTTCCCGCTGCCGCTTCTGAACAGCGTCTGCCCGCAAACATCGCGGTGCGTTGCCGAACTCTTCCGGGCTCTCACGTTCGCGGTTCTCCAGTCGCCCGGTGCCGCGAGTTGCGGTGGTCGAACGTTCCGCCGCATCGCGCATCATGCGGGCCGGATATGATTGGGCCGGCGCAATTCGGCGCGCGTCACGAAGCTGTCAGCGCCACCATCCCGTGCTGCGTCCGCCGCGTTCAAGATGGCCCGCGCCGATTATCCGGCATGGCCGTGACGAAGGCCCCGTACCGGCATCGTGGAGCCTCGGCGCCGCTCGGCGGTTCTCGAGTCGTGCGGCTGCATGCGAAGCGGGCCGGATGATCGGCCGGATGATCGCGGCGGTAAGACGATACGGCGGCAGCGCAGCACGAGGATGCCCGCCTTGCATCTGCGGAGCCGGGCGGGCGACCTCCGCCTGGTCTGCCCGCCAAACATCTCCTTTGAGGGCGATCAGGAACCAAGAGCGGCGAGTTCGGTTGAGTTTGCGGCCACCATCGGAGAACCCCGCCCATGGCTAAAGAAAAGACCCTCAACGACCTCTTCCTCGAAGTGATGAAAGACATGTACCACGCCGAGAAGCAGATCCTGCGTGCCTTGCCGCGGATGGCCAAGGCAGCGGAATCCGACGAACTCCGGCAGGCGTTCAAGACCCACCGCGATGAGACCGAGGCGCAGGTGGAGCGCCTCGAGCAGGTTTTCGAGATCATCGGCAAGCCGGCGCGCGCGAAAACCTGCCAGGCTATTCAAGGCATCATCGAGGAAGGCAAGGAGGTGATGTCGGACTTCGCCAAGACCGACGCGCTCGATGCCGGCCTGATCGCGGCCGCCCAGGCGGTCGAGCATTATGAGATTTCGCGCTACGGCACGCTGCGGACCTGGGCCACCCAGCTCGGCATGAGAGATGCGGCGCGATTGTTCGAGCAGACGCTGCAGGAAGAGAAGAAAACCGACGAACTGCTCACGGATCTGGCCGAGGCAGCCGCGAACCCGAAAGCCGCGTGACGCGCCCGCACGCTCTGGCCGTCCGTAAGGGTCAGCCATCGTGCTCCCGGCGGAGCGGCGCAGCATGCGCACGGCGCCGCGTCCCACGGCGAGGGCGTCGCCGAACCAACGCGCCGCCCAGCCGGAGATCGTCGGGAGATCGGCAATATGATCGGATCGAGCGTGACGTGATCGTTGTCCACGTCCCGTTCGGTTCGCGATGAATGCGCCGCAATCCCGCGACTGGTGGCGCATTGGCAGGCAAGCCGCGCGCAAGACCACGCTGCGGCGGCTGCCGACATCGTAGGTCTCGACGTCTTGCTATCTCCGAACGTCATGAGCTGATTGCAAGCCGCGGGGCCCTGTGCGCGCCGTGACAGACATTTCTCAGCGTATCGACAATCTTGCCGGCAAGGCGCCTGAAGCAGGCGTGGCGGAGGTACTGCGGGGCAGCAGCGTCACCACATCCGCGTGGTCGGGCGGTCCAGCGTGGAGTTGTTCAGCGCGGTGAAGAGCACCGACATGATGATCCTGCCGCATCGCCGGTCTACCGGACGCGTCGTGGTTAGGCGGCAAGGGGGGCAATGGAGACGGTGCCATAGTTATAATGTACGGAGCAGACGGAGGGCGGCGATGTGACCGATCTTGCGCTGCACGGCAGCGCCTGCGGAGCGCTCGGTCCCAAGGACCTCTCAGGCGTATCCAGAGAGTCCGACGTCGCCGCAGGTGACGAGGAGTCCCTGCGCCTGATCTCGCGGATACACGGATCGGCATGTGCGCTCCGGCGCGGGGTAGCAGCGTGCTCTGTGAGACGCTCGCCGCCAATGGCACCGCAGAAGGATTGCACGTCAATCGGGAAGTTGGCGCGCCTGAGCCGTGGCGGGGGCGCTGGCGCCCGCATTCGATTTCCCACCGCAGGTGACGGGCGCGGAGGTCGGAGACCGTTTGCGCGATGGAGCTCGCGCTCGGCAGGATCGCCGCGGTTACAAGTGTGACAGGCGACGTCGTCATGTGCCTGCTCATAGCCTGGCGGGGAACGTTCTCGCGACTACGTGGCGACTTAATCAGATATGATTTAGTTTATTGAAGCGTTTCGTAAACATAAGTAACGCTTTTTATAAACAATTGCCGAGGATGACAGATTTAATAATGGATAGCAGAATATTGACATAGCTGCTTCCGGTCTTAGGAAAACGCTCGTAAAAGTTTAACAGGTCACGCTGTAAAACGAACCGTGGGTTTGGAGTAGACGTGATGCCGGAGGTTCGCGAACACCGGATCTCGTCTTGTAGGCACGGAGATCAGACATCAGGCTGCCGACGCGGTCGTCGCCTAGATGCCCGTGTCCGTGCTATCGCGGTGAAGTGAGATGACGGCGCAGTTGATGAGCAAACGTAACTCGCGCATTTTCTCGCCGGGGGACCCGGCGAGGGTGGCGCCCGAGGCGGGAACGGTCGAGGTGAGCCACCGCGGCGAACCCTATCGGGCTGCCTATTCCGTCAAGCGGGGCATGGTGCACATCCTGACGACGGTCGGCAGGAAGCCGCCGCGCCCGCCGGCCGGCTCGCCGCCGCGCGTGGTGGCTGGTCTGATGCTGAAGGAGCTGCTGCACGAGCGTGACGCATGCGCGCGCCGGCGCTAGACTGCTCCTGCCGCACCCTCGTTCTCTGGGCGCCGCATACCAGGCACCATGTCCCTGTCACGCCAGGCAAGGCCCCATAACGGCGCGCGAGGGCTTCTGATCATTAACGAGAGCTTGACACGGTCGACGGACGTTCACCATTTGGAAGGGGCCTAGGCACCCTCGGTGAACCGGGCAAGGGGCGGGGCTCGAGCCTGCACCATCCAGTCCAGGCCCGCTTAACCATTCTCCCACGAGGCAGTGGCACAGCCGATCGAGGCAGCGTAGATTCATTCCTATGCCGCGTATCAGGTCCAAAACCGCGCGCGCCAGGAGCGCACCGGCCAAGGCGCCGAAACGGCCCCCCGCCAAGGGGGCCGCAAAGGCGCCTGCGAAGATGGCTGCCAAGAGCGCAGCGAAGGCCAGTGTCAAGGCGCAGGCCAAGGGGCACTCGAAGGCATCGGCGGCAGCTGCCCCCAAGGCGAAGGCGCCTCCGCCCTCGAAACGGGTTATCAAGGCCCCCGTGCCGCGCCCGAAGGAGGCCAAGCCGTCCGCCAAACCCGCCTCCAAGGTCGCGGCGAAACGTGGTCCGGAGCGGGAGACCAAAGGGCCGGCAGCAACCCTGGTTGCCCGGAAGTCCCCCGTCGCGGCAGCATCGTCCGCATCTGCCAGGCCGTCCGGGGCGGGAGCGAAAAGCTCTTCTCTCGTCGATCCGGCCGTGGCGGCCGGATCGAATTCTTCCTCCGGCAAGTCGCCGGCGGCGACACTCAGGCCGCCTCCTGCTCCGCGGAAGGCGCCGGTCGCGGCGCCGGTCAGCACGCATGTGCCGATCACCGAGATCGGTTCCAGCCAGTGCCGGTTCATCGTCGATGACCGGGCCGTGCCGGCGATCTGCTGCGGCATGCCCGCGGTTGGCGGCAGCTGGTGCAGCCAGCACCTCAAGATCGTCTATACGCCGACCGCCCTGCGCACAGTACATAACCGCTCCCGCGGCGCCGCTGTCAGGCAATAGGACAGGGCCCGACACCCGCCGAGGCGCCGGTGAGGCGCTTGACCTGCAGGTCCCCGGCCCCTGCACGCATTTGCTCCAGCGATCATGCTGCCGATGTCACCGGGACGCTGACCCGCGCTGATTTACTGTCGGAGCGCGCTCCCACTTCGCGTGCAGCCGGGATGACGTCGCGTTGTGCGCTCGGCGGACACCGAGGTGAGGCTATCGGCACGGTGTCCGCCGATCGCTTCCGGCATCGGCCGCGTCCGGGAAGTCGCGGACTGCCTTGGCGAGCGGCCGCGATGCAGTGCGGGGCGGGCATGAAGGCCGTCGCGGGTGGCGCGATCGCAATGCGTATACCCATCATCAATCCGTTGCTGCGCTGTTTTTTGGGGCGCGAGCTTGTCGAGCACGCCCCTTCGTAAGTCCGCGATGGCGGACGCAACGGAACGAACTAGAGGAATTTCAAGTTACTCTCGTGCCACGACATCCACGGAGAAAGTTCCATGGCGAAGCGTACCAGCCCGATCTCTCGCGTGACGAGGGCAGTCACCGGCGTCGGCAGGAGCGTCACGAGAAGCGCCCGCAAGGTCGCCGAAAAGCTGACTGGCGAGGACAAGCCGCGCGCTTCACGTTCATCACGCCCCGCCGCGGCTAAGCGCGCGTCAGCGAAGTCCGCGACCAGGCGGACCACTAAGGCGAGTGCGCAGAAATCGACGAAGACGAAAACGACGGCCCGGAAAGCAAGGGCGGGCACCGTCAAGCGCAGAGCCGGCGGCGCGAAGAAGAGGGCATCTTCGAAACGCTAGCACCGACTTCGCACGACCTGCCATGTGTGTGCGCGTCGCGCGCGAGGGCGTCGCCACGGCGAAAGCGGGCGGAGTCGCCGGCGAACTGCGCGACCGCCGGGAATGACCGGCATTGGCGCCGCAAATCTGCGCCGTTGCCGGCTGCTCCCGCGTCGCGTCGCGGCCGAAAGCGGCCGGCCCGGCGGCAAACCTTGCACGGTTAATCATCTCTTGCCGTGACCACCTCGGATTGCGGAAAAGGCCTGTTTTCAAAAGACCTTGGCGGCGGGGGCCGAATGTGCCCGGGCAGCAGTGTCGATGAATCCAGCAAGACCCACTTAAAGCTTGCGCTTTATCTTCAGCCTCATCTGAGGGGTTGAACCCATTGGCCTCCGCAGCAGCAAGCACTGCTGCAACCGATCGGCCCGCAATCTCAGTCTCGCTCAACGGTGCTAACCTGGCCCGGCCAAAGGCCGGGCTTCTTTTTTGTCGGGAGGCACTCGGGCGCTGTCCGTCCACCGCATTTTTGGCGTGGACGCTTGCGCGAACCGCGATACGCGCAGCAGCATTTCGCAACCGCGACTCAAGATGGCTGCGTCACCGACCGACCATGACTCCCGACAAGCATTTCGACAGCCTGCCCCTCGGCTCCCGCGTCACGATCCCGACGTCCGATCGACGCCTCAGGCGGATGCTCGACGAGCTCGGCTTCAACATAGAGCACGCCGACCAGCAATGGTGCGTCATGCGGCGCGACACGCCGCCTCTACGGCCGCTGCTGCGGGTGGTGGCGAACAGCGGCGGCGATTGATGGATGATGCGGCGAAGTGGAGGCCACTTCGCCGATGAGGGCCTGTCCCGGACTTGATGCGGGATCAAGCGGCTCGGAAGGAACAGTGCGGGACCAACGCTCTGGCGCGATCCCGCGTCCGGCAGGCAGGGACGGTCAGCCGGTGCGCCGGCTCACGCGACCGTTGCCGCGTTCGGGTGCTCGAGCGCCTGGACCAGCGCCCTCGCGAATTGATGCAGCTTGGCGCGGGCCTGTGCGCTCGCTTCATGGCCACTTGCCGCTTCGACGGTCAGCTGGACATCGAGGGTGCCGATCGCTTCCGAAATGATCGTGAAGGTGGCGACCGAGCGCTCGTCGATGCGTTCCAGAGTCTTCAGGCGAACCGTGCAGTCCATGCGAGGCAACCTTCGAAAACCTTGCCGCGGGCGATCTGGCCGGCGGCATTTGCCGGAGGTGAACGAGGCAGGCTCGGCAAGGTTCCGGTCGGCCGCCAGGCCGCCGCCGGGGCATGCGGGCTGCCCTCGAGGCACCGGTGATATGATGCAGGGCAAGCGCGCGGCCGCATGGCGGCCTCCGACGCGCGTGGTGGAGCAGGCGTTACCGGGAAGCCCCTGCCTTTACGACCTCTCCGGCCGCTGATAACCAACCGCGCAACCACGCAGGCCGGGCACGGGCTGCCGCGCCAGGGCCCGCGCAAAAGGCATCCGAGCAGCAATTCGTTTGAAAGGATTACGGCCGTGAATGATGCGCCGAAAGCAGCCGACGACCTGGCCGGCAGGTTCCTTGTCGATCCATATCTCGATTGGGCCAATGGCGAGGGGATTCCGGTCCATCTCGATTTCGGGCACGATCTTCTCTCGCTCGAGACCGGCCGCTGGGACCGCTACGACGCACGCGGCTGCTTCGCGCACACGCACGGGCGCGGCGACTTCATGGCCAACTATGTCATCGAGGTTCCGGCCGGCTCCAAGACACGCCCGGTCAAGCATCTCTACGAGGCGTTCTTTTACACGCTCTCCGGCTCCGGCTCGACCGTGATCTGGCTGCCGAACGGCGAGAAGCAGAGCTTTGAATGGGGGCCCAAGGCGCTGTTCGCGATTCCGCTCAACTGCACCTACCAGATCTTCAACGCGTCCGGACACGAACCGGCGCGGCTCTCATGCACCAACGACGCGCCCCTGACGCTCAATCTCTATCACAATGTCGGTTTCGTGTTCGATAATCCCTGCACGTTCCCGGAGCGCGTCGGCCCGGCGCGCCATTGGGAAGGGGAGGGCGAGCACGTGCCGGTGGTCCGGCCCGGCGCTGCGACGCTCAATATCTGGGAGACGAACTTCGTCGCCGATCTCACCGGCTTCAAGCTCTACGAGCTGCACGAGCGCGGCAAGGGCTCGCTGAACATGTCCTTCGTGCTGGCCGACGGCACCATGCACGCGCATTCGTCGCAGATCCCGACGGGCCGTTACAAGAAAGCGCATCGCCATGCTGCCGGCACGCACGTTCATGCGGTCGATGGAGAGGGCTACACGCTGCTCTGGTACGAGGGCGATTCCGAGTTCAAGGAATTCCCGTGGAAGCACGGTTTCATGTATACGCCGCCGTTCTGGATGTTCCACCAGCATTTCAACACCGGCCCGAAGCCGGCGCGCTATCTTGCCTGCAGCCTCGGTAGCCGGCGCTACCCGTTCATCTCGCTGCGCAAGCGCAGCGCCGAAGGGGGCGGCAGCATCTCGATCCAGAAGGGCGGCCGGCAGATTGAATTCGAGGATCAGGATCCGCGCATCCATCGCAAATGGCTCGAGGCCATCGCCAGGACCGGCGTCAAGTCGGAGATGGGCGACATCTTTGACGAAGCCGCCATCCTGGCGTTGCGCCCCGAGCAGATGACCGGGGTGATCAGGACGCCGGCCTCGATCGGCCCTGCGATCTAGCCCGCATGTCCCGAAGAGGGAGAGGTCCAGTGGCGCCGTGGGCCCGGGTGAGAGAGAAACGCAAACTTGCAGGTTGGCGGTGCCACCCTCACCCGGTCGGCGGAGTCTATCGTCGGGCGCGCCGTCGGCCCGATCCGGCGGCCGGCTCGGCCTCCTCCCTCATCCGGGAGGTGTCCTCTCAATCGCTTTCTTTCTCGTATTTGAAGGACAGCTTCACCTTCGCCCGGTAGGCGATGATGCGGCCTTCTTCGATCTGGATGTCCTGCTCGACGACCTCGGCGATGCGCAGGTCGCGCAGGGACTCGGAGGCGCGCTCGACGGCGGCGCGCGCCGCTCTCTCCCACGACTCCGTGCTCGTACCGACGAGTTCGATCACCTTGTAGACGCTCTCGGGCATATGGGTCCTCCACTCGGTGCCGGTCGGGGAAGCCCGACGGCCGGCGCGCGGGCCCTTTTTGGTCCGCCGGCCCACGATAGAGCATGATCTGGCGAAGTGGACACCCCTTCGTATGAAGCGATCGCGCTCTAGCGAAAATTCCTTGGCTTCAGCCTGATGCCGGCGTCGCGGCGGATGTCCGGCGTGTAGATGTCGCGCGGGCGGCGGCCGAGCGCGTTTGCCTCGCGCGGGTCGGCACTGCTGCCGCGTTTTGCTTCATCGCCGCGGCCGGCCGGCAACGCGAACGCCACGTCGCGGTCGCCGACCCGGCGCAGGAGATGCGACAGGTCGAAGACCCGGCGGGCGACGAGGTGGATCACCTCGCCGACACGCTGCACCTCGCCTTCGCAGCCGAGCAGGCTGGCGGTCAGGATGGTGCGGCGGCTCTTCTCGAACAGCGACGGCCACACCACGAGATTGGCGGTGCCGAGCTCGTCCTCGAGAGTGATGAACAGGACGCCTTTGGCCGAGCCGGGCCGTTGCCGCACGAGGACAAGGCCGGCGATGGAGATATGTTCGCGGTTATCCGCAAACATGAGATCGGACGCAGGACGATAGCCGGTCCGCGCGAGATCGGCGCGCAGGAAGGCGACCGGATGGGGCCGCAGCGTGAGCCCGACATGGCGATAATCGGACACAACCTCGGCGCCAAGCGGCATTGGCGCGAGCGCGACCGGGCTTTCTCTGATCTCCGGGACGAGCGTGTTGTCGCGCAGGTCGGCCGCCGCGAATAACGGCAGGGGGTCGTCCCGCAGGCGACCGATGGTCCACAGCGCCTGGCGGCGGTTGAGGCGTAGCGAGCGCAAGGCATCGGCGGCAGCGAGGCGCCTCAGCACGGCAGTCCTGAGCCCGGTCTTGCACCAAAGCGTCTCGATATTCGAGAAAGCGAGCTCGCCGCGGGCTCCGACGAGGCGTTCGGCGACATTCTCGCTGAAACCTCTGATCATGCGCAGTCCCAGCCGCACGGCGAAGCGGTCGAACGAGATGCGTTCGAGCGTGCAATCCCAGTCCGAATGGTTGACGTCCACCCAGCGGACCTCGACGCCGTGGGCGACGGCGTCGCGCACGAGCTGCGCGGCGGCGTAAAAACCCATCGGCTGGCTGTTGAGCAGGGCACACAGGAAGACGTCCGGGTGGCGGCATTTCACCCAGCTCGACGCGTAAGCGATCTTGGCGAAGGATGCGGCATGGGATTCGGGAAAGCCGTAGCTGCCGAATCCTTCGATCATGCGGAAGCAGCGCTCGGCGAAATCGCGCTCATAGCCGCGCTCGACCATGCCCTCGACGAACTTGGCCTTGAAGTGGAAGACGCCGCCGGTCACCTTGAACGTCGCCATGGAGCGGCGCAGCGCATCTGCTTCGGACGCGGTGAAGCCTGCGCATTTGATGGCGAGCGACATGGCCTGTTCCTGGAACAGTGGCACGCCGAGCGTATCGCCGAGCACATCCTCGAATTCAGGGGTTGGGTAATGTGGCTTCTCCAGCCCCTCGCGCCGGCGCAGATAGGGATGCACCATGTCGCCCTGAATCGGGCCAGGCCGCACGATTGCGACCTGGATGGTCAGGTCGCGATGATTTCTCGGCCTGTGGCGCGGCAGCATGGATTGCTGGGCGCGCGATTCGATCTGGAATACACCGATCGTGTCGGCCTTTTCGATCATATCGTAGACGGGGCTCTCATCGGGAATGCTCGCCAGGTCGTGGCTGATGCCCTTGTGTCTGGCGAGCAGGCCGAATGCGCGGTGCATGCAACCGAGCATGCCGAGGCCGAGCACGTCGACCTTCATCATGCCGACGAGATCGAGATCATCCTTGTTCCATTCGATCACCTGCCGCTTCTCCATGGCCGCAGGCTCGATCGGCACCAGATCGTCGAGACGGCCGAGGGTCAGGACGAAACCTCCCGTATGCTGTGAGAGGTGGCGCGGGAAACCCATCAGGCCGCGGGCGAGCTTAAGCGTGAGCTGCAGGCGCCAGTCCGCGAGATTGAGATTCAAGGCGCGGGCATGCTCCTCCTGGATGCCTTCCTCGCTCCAGGCCCAGGCGAGGCCCGCGAGCGCGCCAGTCACGTCCTCCGAGAGACCGAGGGCCTTGCCGACTTCGCGCACGGCGCCGCGGGCGTGGTAGGTGATGACGGTTGCGACGATCGCCGCACGGTGGCGTCCGTAGGTGTCGAAGATCCATTGGATCACCTCTTCCCGGCGCTGGTGATCGAAATCGACGTCGATGTCCGGCGGCTCGTTGCGATCGCGTGAGATGAAGCGGCCGAACAGGAGCTTGCTGTTGTCCGGATCGATGCTCGTGATGCCGAGCACGAAGCACACGGCGCTGTTGGCGGCGCTGCCGCGCCCCTGACACAAGATGTCCTTGGACCTGGCAAAGGCGACGATGCTGTGCACCGTCAGGAAATACGGCGCGTAATCGAGCTCGCCGATCAGGTCGAGTTCCTCGCGCAATTGCTCCTGCACCTTTGCAGGAACGCCGCCCGGATAGCGCCGCTCTGCACCTTCGAATGTGAGCTTCTCGAGAGCCTGTTGAGCCGTCATTCCCGGAATGTTGGCTTCGGTCGGGTATTGATATTTGAGCTCAGTGATCTTGAAGGTGCAGCGCTCGACGATCTCCGCCGTGCGAGCCAGAGCGTCGGGGTGGCCCTGGAACAGCGCCGCCATCTCTTCAGGACTTTTGAGGTGGCGCTCGGCAAAGCGTTGCCGCCGGAAGCCGAGCTGGTCGATCGTGCATTTTTCGCGAATGCAGGTGACGACATCCTGCAGGATGCGCCGCTCCTCAACGTGATAGAGCACATCGTTGGTCGCGACCGTCGCAACGCGCGCGGCCCGCGCCATTTCGCACAGGCCATGCAGGCGCAGGGCTTCATTCGGCCGGTAGCGATGGGAAAGGCCGAGATAGGCGCGGTCCGCAAAGGTGTCCTTGAGACGGTCGAGCCAGCCGCTCAAGGCCGCGTCGGGTGCGTCGGGCAGGAGCATCGCAAGCAACCCGTCGCCCCATTCGCGGAGATCATTCCAGGCGAGTCGGCAGGCGCCCTTGCCGGCGCGCTGCTTGCCGATCGAAAGCAGCCGGCACAGGCGGCTGTAGGCCGGAAGATCCGTGGGATAGACGAGAACCGAGATGCCATCCTCGAGGTCGAGGCGGCACCCGACGACCAGGCGGACACCGGCGCTCTCGGCGGCCTGGTGCGCGCGCACGATTCCCGCAAGCGAGTTGCGATCGGTGACGCCGATGGCCGGAAGACCGAGCGCGCGCGCCTGCGCGAAAAACTCTTCCGGATGCGAGGCGCCGCGCAGGAAGCTGAAATTGGTGGTGACCTGAAGCTCCGCATAAAAGCTCATCCGAAGAGCCCCTGCACATGCCATGCGTCGCTGCTGTGGACGATCCAGAACTGTGCGCCCGTCTCGTCCTCGACCCGGTAGTAATCGCAGGTCGCAGCCACTTCCCGGGGCGACTGCCACCACTCGCCATGAATGCGCTCGGGGCCGTCGCGCTTGCAGATGCGGTGCGCATGTCCGCGCCACACGAACATGTTTGGCGCGTCGGGCGGGATTGCGGTGATCAACTCCGGGGGATCGATCAGTCGGGCCGGGCGCGGCCAGGCCGGCCATGTCTGCCCGGCCGGTGGTGCAAGCGCCTGAAGCCGTTGCACGGAGCGTTGCGGAAGATCGCTCTCGACGGGCGCGAAGCGAATTACCTGCCGCACGGCCGGCAGGCATGAGAGCCGGTCGACAAGCTCGGACATGTCGCTTTCCGGAACAATGTCGCTCAGAACGCTGGCGATCTGCTGCGACGGCAAAGGTTCCACCTGCGCGGCGATCAGGGAGGCGGCATCGATCCCGAAACCGGGATCGATGGTCTCGAGGCGCCCGTGCAACAGCCGCATCAGGTGATCCGGGTTGCGTGAGGCTTGCGCAAGACCGACCCGGATCGCCTGAATGGTGTTGTCGACGCGCTCGAACAGAAGATCGAGACAGCGTGCGCCCATTGCGCGCCGCTCGAGATCGGTGGCGATCTGCTTCGTTAAGTCGCGCGCGGCGCGCTCCAGGCTCGCCGGGCTGGCCAGCGGCTCGGCAAATACGAGCCGCTGGCGCGGCAGGTTTTCCGGCACATAGGGGGCGACCAGCTCCGGTGTCGCGCCCAACGCCCAGGCAAGTTTTTGGCCGATCACGGTTCCGAACCGCACCGCAAGGGCCGAACGCGGCGAGTCGAGCACCTGGCCGATTTCTCTGAAGCCGAGGTCGAACAGTCCTGCGGCGACCTCCTGCGGCAAGCGAAGCGCCGTCACCGGCAAGGGCCGCAAGGCCTGTTCCGTCCCGCCTTGACCAACGATCCTGATCGGATCGGCGAGTATCCTCGCCACGGCGTAGGCAGCGCCGGGCGTGTCCGCGACCGCGGCACGAACTGCAATCCCGCCCTGGCTGAGCGATGCATGCATGTCGGCCAGCATGGTGGGCTCGCCGCCGAACAGATGCTCGCAGCCGGTGCTGTCGATCAGGATTCCGTCGGGCGGATCGGGAGAGACGATCGGGCTGTAGCGCCGCACGGCCCAGCCGGCGAGCCTGGCAAGCGCGGCATCGTCTGCGGCCGGATCGGCGTCCATGACCTTAAGGTCGGGAACGAATGTCTGCGCGTCGGCAACCGTCATGCCGGGCTTGAGGCCATGACGGCGAGCTGCATCGTCGACGGCCGCAAGGACGCGCCGGGCTCCCTGCTTGATGACCGTGACGAGCGGCTTGTCGCGGTCGAGGTCAGTGCGTCTGCGGATGCGATCCGTCGGCCATGTCGGGAGAAAAAGCGAGACGACCCTTCTCATCACAAGCCTCCACGATCCATGATGCCGGCTCACCGCCGCGGACCCGCACGAGCTCCAGATGCCAGCGTGCCCGCCCGACGCCCGGGATGGGATGCTCGCGCGAGGGATGCGGCGCGATCCGCCAGCGCGTCACGGCGGCGCTGCCGCGGTTCTCGGCCGCGTTGCCCCAGCGCTGCAGCAACAGAGCCATGCAGCCGCTCTTCTCGGCCGCAAGATGAAGACGCCGCGTTGTCTTGAGCCCAGTTCTGGCGACCTCGCCGACGACGGCGGCAAGGCCCTGGTGGCGAAGCCCCTCTTCCATGACAGGCAGGACATCGGCGTCGTTGCCGGTTTCGGCATAGATGACGCGATCGGGATGAAGGCCGACCGCCGCGAGACCCGGTGCGAACAGATCGCGGGATGACAGGCACCACAGCACCGGTCCTCTGAGACGCGCCGCAACGCCGGCGATGAACAGCGTCGCCAGGGCGCCATAGGCGTGGGCCGGCCCGGCCTGCGCCACCTCGTGCAGCGCCCCCAGGGGCAAGCCGCCGCCGGGAAGGCGGCGATCGATCTGGCCGATACCGAATGGCAGCACGCCGCATCTCCGGCGGCTGGACGCGAGCCGGTCAAGGCGCTCGCGCAGCTCGGCCACAACAGGATCGCGCCCGGCATGCATCATACCTTGCCCAAAGCTCCACAATCAGTGATGTTCCTATTTTGTTCTAATCTCCTAAAACGAGTCAATTAACGTAAGGTTGCACCTCTTACTGGGCCTCGAGCGATCACCTGCCCCGGCCGCAACGAGCCGCTATCGGCCAGTGCGATGTTGCGGGCGCCGATCCTCGCCTCTAACGTCGTCCGGACCTTCTTCCGTTCCAAATGTCCAAAAAACCGACTTCAGATCCAGAGGCCAAGCTCCAGCGCCTGCTGCATTATCAACGCGCCCTCGCCGCGTTTTCCCGTGTCGCTGGCGGGATCATGCCGCAGGAGCGTGTCATGCAGTATGCGGCCGCCCAGGTCTCCGGCCTCACGCATATCGGCCACGTCAAGATCATGCGCTATCGTCCCGATCATGGCGACCTCCTCATCGAGGCCGGCGTCGGCTGGAAGCCCGGCGTGGTCGGCCACGCGACGCTCGCCATCGACCACGCCTCGCCCCCGGGGCGGGCGCTCCAGACCGCCGCGCCGGTTGTTATCGAGGATCTGCCCAACGATCCCGAATTCCGGCTGTCTGATCTTCTCGCCGAGCACGGCATCGTCAGCGTCGCCAACGTGCCGATCCTGATCGACGGCCAGACCTGGGGCGTGCTCGAGGTCGACGCGCATCATCCGCGCCGATTCGACGAGGCGGATATCGGCTTCATGACCGCCTTCGCCAACCTGGTGGGCGTCGCCTTGCAGCGTCAGACCCTCGAGCGCAAGCTGGCCGCTGCCGCCGCCGAGCACACGCAGGCCAAGACCAATCACGAGGTCGTGCTGCGCGAATTGCAGCATCGCGTTAAAAACAATTTTCAGGTGATCCTGTCTTTCCTTGCCCTGCAGCGCCGCCACGCGACGACTGATGACGGCCGCGAGCGGTTCGTCAGTGTAATGGACCGGGTGCACGCGATCGCGCTCGCTCACGACCAACTCATCATGCGCGAAGGCGCCGGCGCCGTTGATTTTGCCGATTACCTGCACGCCCTCTGCGCCAACATCAATCCGTACCGGGAAAGCGTGATCATCGATGTGCAGGCCGACGAGACGCATGTTCCCCTCGACCGTGCCGTACCTGCCGGGCTGATCGTCAACGAGCTCGTGACCAACTCCCTCAAATATGCCTTCGACGAGAAAGGCGGCACCATACGCGTGACGTTCTCGGTCGATCCCGCCATCGGTGAAGGCTGCATCGTGGTCGAGGATGACGGCCGTGGCATGCCGCCCCGTTCCGAGCAGACGCCGCGCAAAGGGAGCCTCGGCGTGCGGCTGGTCGAGGCCTTCGTGCAGCAGCTCAATGGCCGCATCGAGCGGGATGAGGTCGAGAAGGGCACGAAGATCCGGGCGTGCTTCCCGCTGGCGATTTGAGAGCGCCGGCCGAAGCTGAAGCGGGTGGCGACCTTCACGATCCGAGGGAGGGCCATTCGCCGGCCGTGCCGGCCGGCAGGACGTCCCCGCTTGCATGATGTGCGCTGGAGCACCGCGGCAAGGGGCGCATTGTGCAGGATTGCTCCCAGTCTCACCGGGCGACGGGAGGTTTCTATGCGTTCTCCGCTCCACCATTCGATGCACAGGCCGGCGTTGACGATCGTGACCGGTCTGGTTCTCGGCGGGCTTGCCGGCGGCTTCCTGCGCAGCGAAGGCGTCAGGGGGCCGGAACGGCAGCCGTCGCAGCTCGCGCAAGCGGATCGCTGTGTCGGCGGCGACGAGGTCTCCGCCTTCGTGTGCCGCAACACCTGGCTCGCGAATACCAAGCATTCGGCTGCCCGCCATTAGCGCATGATCCGGCGAAGTGGTCACCACTTCGCCGAATAAGGTCATGCGGCACGATAGGAACCAGAGCGGGGCCGATTCAATCTGAAGCGATCCCGCTCTAGGTGGCGTAACAGCCATCGCCGCACAGCGCGGCGGTGGTCGTCCCTCGGAGCGATGGTGTCTGCGCGAAGCAGCTGCTGTGTCGCGCGTTATGCGATGCCGCTGTTATGCTGCGGCGCACGACGACCGGCTTCAGTAGGGCAGGCACGCGTGATATGGACGGCGGCGAGAGGGGTGGATGGTGATCCGCCCCTCGTGTCCCCTTTGATCGGGGGCAACACCAAAAGCGCCAGGGGCGAGCGGATCGGAGGTCCACTCGCCCTTTGAGTTTTTGCGATCCGCTGCGCACCCGAGGACGACCGGCGCGGCGAGGCGCTGGCGCTTACGCCATCAGGTCGCCCGAGCCCACGGAAGAGCGGCGGCAACCTCGGCCGCTCGCGGGCGTTGATTGAGGCCTGTCCCTGGGAGGCATCGATGAAGCAACTTGCATGGGCGGCTTTCGCGCTCCTCGCGCTTACATCCTGCACAACGACAGAGCGACGCGTCGGCGGCGCCGGCGTGGGCGCGGTCGCGGGGGCCGCGGTCGCCGGACCTGGTGGCGCGGTGGTTGGCGGCGTTGCCGGCGCGGTGACCGGACCGCGCGTCAGCCGCCAGATGGGCGTCCCGCAGCGCCGGGTCCGCCGCGCCAAGCGCGTCAAGCGCGTACGCCAAGGGTGATCACCCGCCGCGGCTGCGCCGCGCGCGACCGGTGGTCGGCACCAGCATCGGCCCGTGCAAGAACTGGATTCGAACGACGGGCCCGCGGATAAGGCATGATCCGGCAAAAGCTTGCCCCGGACTTGATCCGGGACTTGATCCGGGTGTGCACCGCTTTGCCGAAAAGATTATGCGACCCAACGAGAAGGAGAGCAGGATCGATTCAATCTGAATTGGTCCTGCTCCAGCGTCTAACCCGCGCTTGGCGAAGGCGCGAGATGCTGGCGATCACACGCGCGCTGTCCGCGTGCCGGCGTTGCCGTTGAGGTTTGCGTAACCATAACCGCAGTTTGCAGCGTGCTGACCCAACGCTTCGCGCTGGTGACTGGCGACACGGACCGACAAGATCGGAGCGGTCAAGCTTACCGATCATCGCGCCAGTCAGCCGGGTTCCCGGGCGCGGTCCCGGGCATCGCCATGCCGGGCTGGAGCCGCTGCATGTCGGCGGCACGTGCCGCGATCCAGTTGGCGTGCTCGGCAATCGGCGTCACCGCGGTGATGCCGCCGCAAGCCGATCGCGTGCGCGACGAAAGTGCGCCGCTCGACCAGCTGACGATCCCGACCAGTTGATAGCCGCCAGGACCGCCGCGCAGGATCGGACCGCCGGAATCGCCTCGGCAGGCGCCTGCACCAGTGGTGCGTGCACGCCGCTCGGCGTCGACGGCGACCACCACGCGGTTGGCCACCTGCATGGTTCCGAGCGACATCAATTGTGTCTGACGCAGCACGCGCGCGCTCTTCTTGTTGCCTTCTTTGTCAACGCCGAACCCGGCGATCTGCACTGGCTCGCCGCCATTGACGCGCCCGGCATAGCGCGGATCAAGCGCGACGAAATCCGCCCCGAGAGGCCGTTCGAGCTTGAGGATTGCGAGGTCGACGCCCGGTTGCGTACGCGGTGTCGTGCCGGGGACGAATGCCGGATGCATGGCCGCCGCGACGGCGCGCACGGTTCGCGGGCGGAAGTTGCGGTCCATGACCACCACGCGATAGCCGGCGCGATCGTCGATGCAGTGCGCCGCGGTGAGGACGAGGTCAGCCGCGATGACGGCGCCCGAGCACAGCTCGCCGCGCGAGCTTTCAACCCGCACCACCGATTGGCGCAGCCCGTTGGGATTGCGGGCTACCGCGCCGCGCGTAACGGCGAAAGCAGGTGACGCAGAGGCGAGGAGGGCGGTCGCGATCAGGGAAGCGGCGAGGAGGCGCATGGATCAATACAGCCGACGAGCGATGCATCAGTCTGGAATGACTTTGCGCGCCGGGCAAGCCCCGCGACGCGAACCGTTTCGCTTGGGATCGCGAATCGCAGCGCGAGGTGTGTTCAGTCTTCATTAACGGGAGTGTTGCATTACTTACCTCGCGCAAGTAGAGCGCGTGCACATGCCAACCCGGCTTCGATTACTCGAAGCTCGAACGAGGGGAACCTAAATGGCAACTGCGAAGAAAGCGAAGAAGTCCACGGCCCGCAAGTCGACGCGGAAGACCACCGCTCGCAAGTCGACGGCTCGCAAGACGACGGCTCGCAAGTCGACGCGGAAGACGGCTCGCAAGACGACCCGTCGGACAACTTCGAAGAAGCGCTGAGCGACGCTTCGTCCTCAAAACGCCCCGAGCCGTTCGGCTTCGGGGCGTTTTTTTTTGTTCATTGCCAGTTTGCGCTGGCGCCCCACCTCGCCAGCGTCGCATCGATCCAACCCCGTTGCGGAGCCAGCAGAACGCCTTGCGAGTACTGGCCGCAAGTGCGGCCCTTCACGCCGGTTGCCCACGTTGTGATCGCCAAGACACTTCCCTCACCGTCAAGCGTGATCGGGCCGCCGGAATCCCCTTCGCAGGCGCCGGCCCCGCCGTGCTCCGCGCCTGACGCCCACACCAGGATCCGGCTGGGCCCGTGCGGCTCGACGACAGGCACACGCACCACGCGATAGGTCCCTGTCGAGCGCGCCTCACCTTCTCGCGCGACACCGTACCCGCCGATCGCGAGAAGAACGCCGCGCCGCGCGGACATGGCCGTCAACGTCGCCGTCCCGAAGCGGGCGGGCAGCGGCTGCGGCAGCCGCAGCAAGGCGAGGTCGATCGAGCGGCGACGCGCCTCTATCGCTTTGGCGTCAAAGCCCGGATGCACTGCTTTGTCGGTCGGCTCGATGAAGGTGGGCTGTCCCGTCTCGTCGCGGAAGTGCACGCGATGTTCACGTGCGCCCGTCACGCAATGCGCGGCGGTGAGCACGGCGTCGCGCGCAACGGCGACGGCGGTGCACATACCGCCTCCTGCGGCAAGCACCATGACCGTAGCACGCGACAAAGGCCCCTGATGGCTCGTGCCGCCGACGATGGCGTGTGCCGGCGCTGCTGCCGACAAGGTCAGCCAAGCCAGCGAGACGCAAAGTCCCAGCCGCCGATCCGCTGATCGAGCTCGATCACGCATAGATCCCCACCGTGCGTAATGCGCAGTTGCGCGTATGTCGTCACGCGCGCCGCGGATCCACCCCATATAGGCAGACAGCCTTATATATTGTCACCCCTGGAGCTTGTCGCTGTGCGGCGCCCGGGGACCGACCGACCAAGGCGGGCATTTCCGCCGTCGCCGCGGCGTCAGAATCCGCCGCGCAGGCGCGATGCGGCCGCTTGGTCTCGGCCCGGGCTCGTCTCCGAATAGGTTACGTCACTAACCTCGAGCAGTTGCGCGATCTCGTCCTTCAGGCGCACCCGCCGGCGCTTGAACTCCTCTTCGACATCTTCCGAGGCAGGTTCGACCCGCGTCTCGATCCGGTGGATCTGGCGGTTCACCTCATGATACTCTTCAACGAGCCGGGCAAAGCGGCTGTCGCTTGTTTTCAATGCGTGGATCCGGTCCGCCATGTCGGGGAATTCCTCGGCGAGCTCGTGCGGAGTATTGCCCATCACTGTCTCCCATACCGTTCGGGACATCGGCATATGTAGCGTTAACGCTATGACGGGACGAACAGTTCGCGCCAAGCTTCGAGGGGGCTTCCGCGGCAAGCCGAAGCACGTCAAGGATCCGGGTTCGCGCCGGGGGAGACACGGTACGTGGGGTGCAGCGCTGGGGTGATGCAGTCGCGCGACGCGTCCGGACCCGAGCCGGCCCGCTTGCCGCCGGCGGCTGGCATGCCACCGCCTGGCACGGATTCAGGCTTGTTCAGTCTTCGTTCAGTCCGGGGCCGGCAGGCTTTTCTTATGCGCTCGCAACTGGTCGGCCTCGCCCTGCTGGGCGCTCTGAGCAACGCGCGTGCCGAGATCGCCATCTATGCGCAGCCCTGCCTCTCCGCCCGGGATATGCAGGAGGTCGTTTCCAGCGAACGGGTCCTCAAGCCGGCGCTGGCCATCGCGGCCGCCAAACGCGCCGTACCCAATGCCGAGATGCTGCGTGCGAACATGTGCAGGGGCCAGGACGTGCTGATTTATGTGATAAGCGTGTTGCGCAAGGATGGACGGGTGGTCCACGTGGTGATCGATGCCCGATCCGGGAAAGTCACGGACGTCAAGTAAAGGAGCTGCAAGCCCGTGCGTCTTCTCGTCGTCGAGGACGACAAAAACCTCAACCGCCAGATTGTGACGGCCCTCGAACATGCCGGCTACGCCGTGGATCATGCTTTCGATGGGGAGGAGGGGCAGTTTCTGGGAGAGACCGAGCCTTATGATGCCGTGATCCTCGATCTCGGTCTGCCCAAGGTCGACGGTGTTTCTCTTCTCAATGCCTGGCGCCGTGCCGGGCACAAGATGCCGGTCATCATCCTGACCGCTCGCGACCGCTGGAGCGACAAAGTCCAGGGCTTCGACGCCGGTGCAGACGATTACGTGACCAAGCCCTTTCACATGGAGGAACTGCTCGCCCGGGTTCGGGCCTTGCTGCGGCGTGCCACCGGACACGCCACGAGCGAGCTGGTCTGTGGCCCGGTGCGCCTCGATACCCGGTCCGGCCGTGTCGCGGTCGACGGCCAGGCTGTGAAGCTGACCTCGCACGAATATCGGCTCCTGTCCTATCTGATGCATCATGCCGGCCGCATCGTCTCGCGCGGCGAGCTGACCGAGCATCTCTATGATCAGGACTTTGATCGCGACTCCAACACCATCGAAGTATTCGTGGGGCGCCTGCGCAAGAAGCTCGGCGTCGACGTGATCCAGACCGTGCGCGGTCTCGGTTACCTGATCGATGCGAAAGAGGGTGACCAGCGGGGCGCATGAAAGTTCTCGCCGGCCGTTCAATTGCCGTTCGACTGGCTGCCTCCGCGGTCTTCTGGAGCCTTGCCATCCTGCTGATCGCGGGATTGATCCTGTCCGCGCTGTATCGCGAGACGACGGAGCGTGCCTTCGACCAGCGGCTTCTCGTTTACGCCAGCGATCTGGCGGCCGATCTGGTCGCCCCCGGTGATCCCGAGCAACGCGAGCTCGGCGCGCTCGGTGATCCGCGCTTCGACATTCCGATGTCGGGCTGGTATTGGCAGGTCGGCCGGCCGGATGCTCGGCCGCGCGACATGCGCGGCTCCAAGTCCCTGTTCGGCGGCCAGTTGCCGAGCCTCGTGGCGAACGAGGAGGACCGGCGCTTCGGCGAAGTCCGTAAGGGCTACGGCTCCGCCCCTGACGAGCGCATGCTGCGCGTTGTCGAGCGCGACATCGACCTTGGCGAGGACGGACGCTTTGTCGTCAGGGTGGGCGGGCCTGCCGACGAGATCGATCAGGACGTGCGCCGGTTCATTTTCGCCCTCACCATCACATTCGCTCTTCTCGGCGTCGCCCTCGGCGCGACGACGCTCCTGCAGATCCGCTTCGGCCTGGCGCCGCTCCTCAAGCTCAGGAGCGCCGTGACCGACATTCGCCGCGGCGAGGCCGACCGCATCCTGGGCGAGTATCCTCGCGACATTGCGCCACTGGCGCGCGAGCTGAACCTGCTGCTTGACACCAACCGCGAGATCCTCGAGCGCGCCCGCACGCAGGTCGGCAACCTCGCCCATGCCCTCAAGACGCCGCTCAGCGTGATCGTCAACGAGGTCGCGGGCGGTCCGGGCGAGCTCGCCAGCAAGGTGCAGGAGCAGGCGGCGGTGATGCGCGACCAGGTCAATTATTATCTCGACCGGGCGCGCGTCGCGGCACTGGCGGGCAGGCTCGGCATCATCACCGACGTGGCCCCGGTGATCGCCGGCCTCGTGCGTACCTTCGAAAGAATATTCAGCGACAAGAAGCTGGCGGTCGAGGTCTCGATCCCGGCCGGCGCGCGCTTCCGGGGCGAGCGCCAGGATCTCGAGGAAATGGCCGGCAACCTGATCGACAACGCGTGCAAATGGGCGAGAAGCCGGGTCGAGGTCCGGGTCGAGGCGGTGCGCGACGAGGACCGCGCCCGGATCCACATCACGGTCGAGGACGACGGCCCCGGCCTGCCCGCCGAGGCTCGCGCCGAGATGCTCAAGCGCGGCCGGCGGCTCGACGAGACCAAGCCGGGCTCAGGTCTCGGCCTGTCTATCGTGGCCGACCTGGCGGCGCTTTATCGCGGGTCTCTGAGCCTCGAGGCGGCGGCGCTGGGCGGCCTGCGGGCAACCCTCGACCTGCCCGGGGATGCTTCACCCCTCCCGTGATGGTGAGGTTCGAGTGGCGCTCCCGAACGCGGGGTTTCCTGAGTTGGCCAAGCATCAGACTTGCGCGCGACCGGGTCGAGACCTGCTCCCCGGCCGGAGGTAAAGGGGCGTCACCGTGTCGCCGCGCGGCCCATCGTGTCGGGCCGTGCCCCAATGTAGATAGATGCGATGGCGATTTGGCTCATTTTCTCGCTGATGACCGGGGCGGCCGTGATGGCTGTGCTCTGGCCGTTGTCACGACGGCCGATCACCACGGCGGCCGATCCGGATACCCAATTCTATCGTGAGCAACTGGCCGAGATCGATCGTGACCTCGAGCGCGGCCTGCTCTCGGCGGCCGAGGCCGAGGCGGCGCGCGCCGAGGCGGCGCGGCGCCTGTTGCGCGTTGGCAGCGCCCGGCAAAACCTCGGCGACGTCATGGATGAGCCGGCCCTGCGCCGCCGCCGGGCGGTATCGGCCATCGCGCTTTCGACGATTCCGTTGTTGGCGCTTGCGGTCTATGGGGCCTACGGCTCGCCGCGGTTGCCGGCGCAGCCGCTGGCGGCGCGCCTGCAGGCCGATCAGCAGGGTTTCGACTTCGCCGCCGCGGTGATGCGCATCGAGTCGCATCTCGCGCAGCATCCCGAGGACGGCCGCGGCTGGGAAGTGATCGCTCCTGTCTATCTGAACGGAGGTCGCGGCGAGGATGCGGTCAAGGCTTACGGCAACGTGCTGCGTCTTCTCGGGGAGAACGCCACGCGTCTCGCCAGCTACGGTCAGGCCCTCGTCACCGCCGCCGAGGGCGTCGTTCCGGCGGAGGCGCGCGCTGCATTCGAGCGCGCGCTCACGCTCGAAGCCACGAATCCGAAGGCGCTTTACTTCATGGCCCATGCCGCCGAGCAGGACGGGGATCGCGAACGGGCGCGCTCCCACTATGCCGCCATTTTGTCCTCCTCGCCTCCGGATGCGCCGTGGGTGGGGCTTGTGCGGCAAGAGCTGACGCGTCTGGGCGGCGAAACCGCGGTCGCCACCATAACCTCGCTGCCCGGCAACGAGCAGCAGGCGGCGATCAGGGGCATGGTCGAGAGCCTTGCCCAGCGCCTCGACGCCAACGGCGGCACGGCCGAGGAATGGGGGCGGCTGGTGCGCTCGTACACCGTGCTCGGGGAGCGCGACAAGGCGAGCGCATCGCTCGGCAAGGCGCGGCTCGCGCTGGCCAAAGATCAGGAAGCACTCGGCCGCCTCGATGCGATTGCGCACGAGCTCGCCATCAATGAGGCCGGGCCGGCTCAATGACGCGCAAGCAACGTCGTTTTGGGCTGATCGCCACGGCCATTGGCGTGCTCGGGATCGCCGCGGGTCTCGTGCTTTATGCCATGCGCGATGCGATCGTATTCTTCCACGCGCCTGCCGACGTGGCGGCGAAAGGCGTGCAGCCAGGCACACGCTTCCGGCTCGGCGGCCTCGTCAAGGAAGGATCGGTTAAGCGCGACGGGCAGCGCATTACCTTCGAGGTGACCGACGCGCAGACCGCCGTGCCGGTGCACTATCAAGGCATCCTGCCGGATCTTTTCCGGGAAGGGCAGGGGGTCGTCACCGAGGGGGTCCTCGACCCCTCCGGGGTTTTCAGGGCAGACACCGTGCTCGCCCGGCATGACGAGACCTACATGCCGCGCGAGGTCGCCGACGCACTCAAGCAACAGGGCCACTGGCAAGGCGGCAAGGATCAGGCGCAGCAATGACGGCTGTATCTCTCATCACGTCGCCACCCGACGACAGCCCCGCGGAGCCGACGCCGCAGTTACCATCGCGGACAACCCAGGCAGCGGTGATCTCGTGCTGATCGAAGCCGGACATTTCGCCCTCGCTCTCGCGCTCGGGCTTTCGCTTATTCAATGCGCCGTGCCGCTGTGGGGGACGCGCACCAACGACCCGGTCCTGACGGGCGTTGCCGCGCCGACCGCGCTCGCCGTGTTCGCCTGTGTGGCCTTCTCCTTCACGGCTCTGACGGTCGCATATGCGACCTCCGACTTTTCCGTGCTCAACGTCATCCAGAACTCGCACTCGGCAAAGCCGTTCATCTACAAATTGACCGGCGTGTGGGGAAACCACGAAGGGTCCATGCTTCTCTGGATCCTGATCCTCACCCTGTTCGGAGCGGTCGTTGCCCTCGCGCGCAATTCCGTGCCGGGCAGGCTGCGCGCCAATACGCTCGCCGTGCAGGGCGCAATTTCGACCGCGTTCCTGTTGTTCATTCTCGTGACGTCGAACCCGTTCACGCGTAGCACACCGGCGCCGATCGAAGGCCAGGACCTTAATCCCATCCTGCAGGATCCCGGTCTGGCGATTCATCCGCCGCTGCTCTACGTCGGGTATGTCGGCTTCTCGATCACCTTCGCATTCGCCTGCGCGGCGCTCATCGAAGGACGCATCGACGCCGTCTGGGCCCGAGCCGTGCGGCCCTGGACGCTGGCGGCCTGGGCGTTTCTCACCCTCGGCATCGCGATGGGCTCCTACTGGGCCTATTACGAGCTCGGCTGGGGCGGGTGGTGGTTCTGGGATCCGGTCGAGAACGCCTCGCTGATGCCATGGCTCGCTGGGACGGCGCTGCTCCACAGCACGGTCGTGATGGAGAAGCGCGACGCCCTCAAGGTGTGGACCATCCTGCTCGCGATCCTCACCTTC
>DATBIR010000194.1:0-6423 GCA_036556825.1 Beijerinckiaceae bacterium | reverse complement strand
GGCAGGGCGCTCGGGTGGACCGCGCAAGCGACGGACAGGCGCAGCCGCGCTTTACGGCGCCGCGCGGCGGCGTTTGAGCCAGGCCTGCATTTCGGCGATCTCGCGCTCCTGTTCCCGGATCACGTCGGCCGCCCATTTCTTCGCCTGCTCGTCCTTGCCGTATTGCAGGACGACCTTGGCCATGTCGATCGCGCCCTGGTGGTGCGGGATCATGCCGCGCACGACATCGACGCCTGCGCCTGCGCCAGCGCCGGCACCGACAGCGCGGCCAACGCCGCGAGAGCCAGCAGGGTTTTCGTCCTCATATGGGCTCCCTACATAACGGGAGGCGTATGCGGCCTTCCAGCGTGGCAAGGTCAAGAGTTTCGAGGCGCGTCGGCGATGCCGCGGGCCCGGCATCCTGGCGGCTCGGAGGAGGCGGCCCGGTTGTCGTGCCGGCCATGCGGGAACATTTCCGTCGCATCTGCCTTATGCAGGTCACGCAGGAGGAATGGAGTGTCGGACGGAAAGAGGCTTTTGCGGCAGGCGTTCAAGGATCTCGAGCGCGAGATCCCGGAGCGTCTCGCACGCGCGCTGCGCTGGCTGCGCCACCCGGACTCGCGCCTGGTGCGCATCCCGGCCGGCGCTTTCCTGGTCATCGGCGGAGTCTTCTCGTTCCTGCCGGCTCTCGGCATCTGGATGTTGCCGCTCGGGCTCCTGCTGATCGCCTCCGACGTGCCGCTCCTGCGCACGCCGGTTGCGGCGTTCACGATCTGGGGGACGCGCAAATGGGCGGCGCTGCGCAGCCGGCTGGGGTGGAGCCGCGCTTGAAGCATCGCGGCTGTCATTGACCGGATCACGCTAACAGCGGGGATATCTGGGACAACGGAGGAAAAAGTCGGCGGGCGTACAGCGCAACGCGTCGTGGTGTGCTTTTGGGCAAAGGTGCGGCGGTTGACCACCTGCCGCTCTTTTGAGCCCGTTGGTCCGACTTGGGGCCCGGCGACGAGCCGGGCCTTTTTCTTTGCCGGGACGGTATCCGAGGAAACTCGGGCACACCGACCTCGGACCAGGATCGCTTCAGATTGAATCGGCCCTGCTCAATTATTTGTCGCGTCGCATCGCCGTCGCGACGACACCGTCGTTCCGGGCGCTCGTCTTGCCATGTTCGCGGCAGGGTAGCCATGCCAGGAACGTGCTGGTAAGGCCGGACGCGGGGCACGCTCACACATCGTTTCGAAAGCAGCCGGGACGTCGGCAGCGTTGCCGTGGCTGGCGGCCGGGATGGCAGGAAGGCGAGGGGAGGGGTCTTGAGAACCGTTGTGGTGGTTCCTCTGACGGTCGCCTGCGCCATCTTTCTGCAGAATGTCAGCTCGACCGCCCTCGGGACCGCCTTGCCGGCGGTCGCCGCTTCTCTCGACGAGCCGGTGTTGCGCCTGCATCTCGCCATCACCGGCTATCTCCTCAGCCTCGCCGTGTTTCTCCCGGCCAGCGGCTGGATCGCCGATCGCTTTGGCGCGCGTCTCGTCTTCCAGACGGCGATCGGCATCTTCTCGCTCGGCTCGCTGCTGTGCGGCCTGGCGACGACCTTCGAAGGCTTGCTCGCCGCCCGCGTCCTGCAAGGTTTCGGCGGCGCCATGATGGTGCCGGTCGGCCGGCTGATCCTGGTCCGATCGGTGCCGAAGCACGAGCTGGTCAAGGCGTGGGTGCTGATGACCGTGCCGGCGCAAGTGGGCCCGGTGGTCGGCCCTTTGATCGGCGGCGCGCTGACCACCTATGTCAGCTGGCACTGGATCTTCTGGTTCAACCTGCCGGTCGGCATCCTCGGCATCGCGCTTGCGGCCGCCTTCTTCCAGGACGTGCGCGAGGAGGTGAGGCGGCCGTTCGATCCGGCCGGCTTCGTCCTGTCGGGCATCGGGCTGGCCGCGTTGCTGTTCGGGATCGATGCGTGGACGACCGAGACGATGCCGCAGGGCATGGCGCTGCTCGCCATCGCGCTCGGCGCCGTCGCGGGCACGCTCTATGTCTTTCACGCGCGGCGCGCGGCCCACGCGATCATCGACCTCCGCCTCCTCAAGATCCAGACGTTCCGCGTCAGCATCGTCGCGGGCGCGCTCTCCCGCATCGGGGCGGGGTCTCTGCCATTCCTGCTGCCGCTGCTGCTGCAGGCCGGCTTCGGCTACTCGCCGCTGCAGTCGGGTCTCGTCACTTTCGCATCGGCCGCCGGCGCGCTCGGCATGCGCGGCCTCGTCGCCAAGGTGCTTCGGCGCACCGGCTTTCGGCCTGTCCTGATCTGGTCGGCGCTGGTCGGCGGGCTGTCGATCGCCGCCTGCGCGATGTTCGCGCAATCCACCCCCGTGACGGTGATGGTCACCGTCCTGTTCCTCGGCGGCGTTGTGCGCGCTCTGCAATTCACCAGCGTCAACGCGCTCGCCTTCGCCGACGTTTCCTCCAGCGAGATGAGCCATGCCACGAGCTTCTCCAGCATGGTCCAGCAGCTGTCGCTGAGCATGGGCGTGGCGGTCGCGGCGCTGGTGCTGCACCACAGCAAGGGCGACAGCGGCTCGATCCCGCCCGGCTCGTTTTCCCTCGCCTTCCTCGTGGTCGGGGCCGCGGCGGCGTCGTCCATTCTGCTTTATCGCACGCTTCCCGCGCATGCGGGGGAAGAGCTGGCGGGGCGTTTGACGAAGCGTGGCGAGCGCGGATGACGCGGCGCGCACAGGATGACTGCGCTGCGTTCGATTTAACGTGAGCTCTTATGCGGTCGCGGATAGATGCCGACGCGTTCGGGCCGGGTGAGTCGAAGCAGCAGGGCGCCCGCGGCACCCGAAACCAAAGAGCCAGCGAGGACGCCGATCTTGGTGGCATCCTGAAGCTCCGGCCGTGTCGGAAAGGCGAGCAAGCCGATGAACAGGCTCATCGTGAAGCCAATGCCGCACAGGAGACTCACTCCATAAAGCTGCAGCCACGTCGCATTGGCCGGCAGGTCCACCCAGCCGGAGCGGATCGCAAGGAAGGAGAAACCGAACACGCCGACCTGCTTCCCGACAAAGAGGCCGCAGATAATGCCGAGCGGCACAGAGCCAAGGAGCGCGGAAGCGGACAGCCCGGAGAACGAAACGCCGGCATTCGCGAAGCCGAAGACCGGCACGATCAACAGGGCTACCCAGCCATGCAGGGCGTGCTCGAGCCGGTGCAGAGGCGAATCCGCAGGGTCGGGACGGCCGGGCGAGATATCGATTGGAATGGTCATGGCGAGCGCAACGCCCGCGAGGGTGGCGTGGACGCCAGACCGCAGTACAAAATACCAAAGGGCCGCGCCCAGCAGCAGGTATGGCCAAAGCGCGCGAACTCCTGCGCGGTTGAGCGCAAGCAGAACGACGAGAGTGGCGCCGGACAGGCCAAGCATGTTCAGGGACAGATCAGCCGTATAGAACACCGCGATGATGACGACGGCGCCCAGATCATCGAGGATCGCGAGAGCCGTGAGGAACACCTTCAGCGAGACAGGAACGCGAGGACCAAGAAGGGCGAGAACGCCCAGGGCGAAGGCGATGTCGGTCGCCGCCGGTATGGCCCAGCCGCGCAGGGTCGCCGGGTTGTCGAGATTGAAGGCGGCATAGATCAGCGCGGGCATTATCATGCCACCGATTGCTGCAATGCCTGGCAAGATGCGGCGCGGCCACGTCGAGAGCTGACCATCGAGGAACTCGCGCTTGATCTCCAATCCGACCAGCAGGAAGAACACCGCCATGAGCGCGTCGTTGATCCAGTGGAGGACGCTGAGCCCGAATATGTATGTGTTGAAAAAACCCGAAATATGCCGGCGACAAGGGGGAGTTCGCGACGATGAGTGCGATGGCGGCGACCGCCATCAGCACGAGTCCGCCGCCCGCCTCACTGTTGAGGAGGCGGCGGAGGACGGACGGCGGTGCATGGGCGGGGGCGTGCATGGCTCAATAACATCCGGGCGCTTCATCAACGGCGGAGTGCCCGCCGGTTTCGCGGTGCTCGGGCGTCATGAACGCCCGCAGCCCGGACGAGCGGCCCCGAACTGCTCAAGTCCAAGCAGTCCACGCGTCCGCGCCAGGGCCGTGTCGAAATCAAGGATTTCGACACTCGCGCACGCGCGAAGGCGCGCGCAGGCCTGCTCCACACGGCGTTGCTCTTCGGCCGTCACCCTTTCGAAGGCCGCGATGCTGCCCCGGGGCGCGCGACGTCGCGTGGCCAGGTTGCGGGCGCACTGCGCCGCGGGAGTGTTCAGGAGCAGGATGTGGAGGCAGTGCCGCATGGCAAGCTGCTCCGACAGCGGAACCTCGCTGCTGAGATGCAAGCCCTCCATCAATACGTCGTGGCCGCGTGACGCGAGGTCCCCGGCTAAGCGGATGATCTCCGGCAATCCTCCGTCTCTCAGCCGGATCGTGTCGCACCCGCCGCTCGTCCGTTGGTAGTGGCCCAGAACAGCAAGGGGCCGACCGTCGCCTGGATGCCGAAGACAATACCCCAACGGAGCGCTCCTTCCGGGTCGATGGAAGGGATCGATCCGATTCACAGTGTCGGGGCTGTCACGCCTCCAGCCATAGACGGCGAGAACGCGGCGCACGAGTTCCGTCTTGCCCGACCCACCCGTGCCTCTTGGATTCAGGATGAGCCCCATTCGTTGCCGTTCGTGCGTTGCACGACGCCGGTGTCGGGTCGACGCGCGGCGGCAAAGCAATCCACCACGCTGCGCTTGACGGGAGTGTGGGCGCCGGCCGAGTGACGGCCGACGCCCGTAAGCGGACAGCATTCGAGCGTGCGACAGCCCGCCTACACCCAAAGTCCTCCCGAGCCCGGGCAACCTTTTTGAAACGCGTATCCAGAGCTCACTCAAGAATAAACGAGAGCTGCCGCTCATTTTTTTTCGCCGAGCAGTGTTGGCTTCCGGAGTAAAACTTTCGCTATTGCCCGGGCATGGGTTTCTTGGAAGTGCGACCGCCCCTGGGACGCGCGCTGCCAAACCGCGCCCCGTGCTTCGTAAACGGGGCCTGTTTTTCTCGAGCCGGACTTGCGCATGTGAACTCATGGCGGGAGGCGTCGGCACCGTGCTGCTCTCGATTTCTCTTGAGTGAGCTCACAATAGCGGCTTCCTTTCGTTCGAATCCTACGCGTGCCGAGGTGCCGAGGTGCCTAGATATTTCTTTGATTTCACGGATGGAGAGCGTGTCTATGCTGACAAAGAAGGCACTGAACTCTCGGATCTCAGGTCGATTGAAGAGGAGGCACTCAAGACGGGCGAGGCATTGGCCAAGGACCTTGAGGCTGCAGGCGTTGATTGTTCGCGGTGGAGCGTTGATGTCGTGGATGTGTCCCGGTCGCTAGTGATCAGCGTCCGGCTCGCGCGACATCATCATCGGGTTTGAGAGACAGCCGAGGAGACTGCCAACAGTTCTCCCGGCTGCTCCTCCTCCTGTTGGAGATCGAGAAGCGCAGCTGGGAGGGACTGCGGCGAATGCGCGACCGGCTATCCCCGGCCGCTACCGACGCGGCCTGATGCGACCATGCGGCCAGTACGACTTTCCACCGGCCTGGAATCGCTATCGCGCCGGAAGACCGGTCGGCTCGGTCGCGCAGCTCAGCTGAAGTGATGCCAGAGTATGATCAGGCCCAGGATCGAAAGTGTCGCCGCGTAGCGCACGCTCACCGCATAGGTCATCATTGGCCGGCCCCCCGCTCGTCCGAATCAGCGGATAGCCAATCCGACCGCGGGTTCACAGCCGGCGAAGCGGTTTTCAACCGAGTTCTTGCGAGCGGTGGTTAATCCCGGCCGGGTGCCTGTGGCCGTGGCTCGGGCCGCGCGCCGGCGTTGTCGGGCCGGGAATGGCGGCGTGGGTCAGCCGCTCGTGACGACTGGTAAGGGGCGGTCCGTCGGTTTCTTCGAGGCACGTTGTGTGAGTCCGCGCCGGCGCTCTCGCATCTTCGACCTGCGGCTCCTGAGGCTCGCCGCGTTCCGGCACGATCCGGGGGAGGGCGCGATGCGACCAGCTCGGAGATTGGCCGAGACGATCTGCCGGCTGGTCGAGCCGCCTACCTGATCGGCCTCAGTGCAACAGGCGCGGGTGGCCCACAGCCTTCTGGAAGAGCATCTGCATCGCCTCCGCGATGCCCTGCGAAGGGCTGACCTCGAAATACAGTCCCGGCGAAGCGCAGGCCTGCATGGCGGGCGCGATCTGGCTGGCGATGGGGGCGACTTCGGTATTGTATGCCGAGTGGTGGGGCATCGGGTGATAGGTCGTATAGAGGGCCGCAATCCTGATGTTCTTCGCCTTGATGGCGTCGCACAGCGCTGCGGGAACGGGCTTCACGCGCGGATTCGTCGTCTCGTCGGCGACGCCATCGCTGACCAGGAAGATGATGGCCTGAGGCGACGAGCTCGACATGCCGTCGCCTCCCGCCGGGAGCGAG
>DATBIR010000193.1:0-4356 GCA_036556825.1 Beijerinckiaceae bacterium | reverse complement strand
GCGATCGGCAACACCCGGATGTTGTGCGCGTTCTTCACCGCATCGCTCGGCTGGATCGAGTCGGTAATGACCAGCTCCTTGAGCCGCGACGCCATGATGCGCGCCACGGCGCCCCCGGACAACACGCCGTGGGTGATGTAGCCGGTTACCAGCGTCGCGCCGTGATCGAGCAGAGCCTCCGCCGCGTTGACCAGGGTTCCGCCGGAATCGACGATGTCGTCGACCAGGATGCAGGTGCGGCCTTTGACGTTGCCGATCACGTTCATCACCTCTGAATCGCCCGGCCGCTCGCGCCGCTTGTCGACGATGGCGAGCGGCGCGTCGATCCGCTTGGCAAGGCCGCGCGCGCGCACCACGCCGCCGACGTCCGGTGACACCACCATGAGATTGTCCTTCGGGAACACTTTCTTGATGTCCTGCACCATGACCGGGGCGGCGAACAGATTGTCGGTCGGAATGTCGAAGAAGCCTTGGATCTGACCGGCATGCAGATCGAGCGTGAGCACGCGGTCGGCGCCGGCCTCGACAATCATATTGGCCACCAGCTTGGCCGAGATCGGCGTGCGCGGACCCGGCTTCCGGTCCTGCCGCGCATAGCCGAAATAAGGCACCACGGCGGTGATGCGCCGGGCCGACGCGCGCTTCAAGGCGTCGATGATGATGAGCAGCTCCATCAAATGGTCGTTGGCGGGGGCGGAGGTCGATTGCAGGACGAACACGTCCTCGCCGCGTACGTTCTCCTGCACCTCGACGAAGATTTCCATGTCGGCGAAGCGCCGCACGATGCATTTGGCGAGGGGGGTCTTAAGGTAGCCTGCGATCGCCTCGGCGAGGGGGCGGTTGCTGTTGCCCGCAACCAGTTTCATCGATCGCTCCTTAACCATCGAGCCTAGGCCTCACGGCCCGCTCGCGTCCCGCGCCAAGCGGCTTTTAACAAGCTGTTGCCGCCGCTGTAAACTCGCGCGGTGACGCAAGGCTGTGGATGGGCGATCAGCTCGACTTGGGCAGGAGCTTGATGATGCCGGCAGCGGCGGCACCGGCGGCGGCATCGGCGATGGCGCCCCATGGGCCGTTGAGCGAGCCCTTGGGGATGGTGTTCTGTTGCGACACGGTGCCCAGTTTCTTACCGCTGGGGTCCAGCACCAGCCAGTCGATGCGGATGTTCTGCTTGCCGCCGCTGGCGTCGGCCAAGCTTACGCTGCCCTTTACCATATAGACGTTGACCGAGGTGCCGTTGGCGAGTTTGACGCCGCCGGCATAGAGCCGCTTCTTCAAAGCGGTGGTCAGCGACCGCTGGCCGTCGCCGGGGGCGCCGGCGACCGGAGCCACCACCACGCCGTTGGCCTTGGAACTCGCCACCGGGGCCGGCGTGGTCGAGGCCGTGGTGGGAGGAGGAGGTGGCGAGGCCGAGGCGACCGCGCTTGCCGAGCTGCCGCCGTGCGACAGCGTCGCGGCGAGTTGCGAGGTCGTCTTGCCGGCGATACTGCGGATCACCGCGCTATCGACGCCGCTCCACGGGTCGCTGCCCGAACGTCCGGCGACCGCCTCTTCGCCCGACACCCGCGCCACGCGCGAGCCCTGCGCGTCGTTGACGTCCCAGATATAGGCGATCTTCGATCCCTTGCCCTCGCTGGTGGCGACGAGATAGCCGCGCAATGTGTAGTTGGCTTTGCCGCCGCTGGTCAGGAGCGTCAGGTTGCGATCCTTGCCGGCGGCAACCAGCGCGCTGGTCATCTCCTCGGCCACTTGCGGCGGGGTGCCGATGATCGGGGCGACGGCGATCTTGGTCGAGCCGCCGAACCAGCTGGTGGCGCCGCTGAGCAAGCCGCCGCTGCTCGGGGCGCCTGGGCCGCCGCCGCAGCCGGACAGGGAGGCAAGCGTAAGCGCGGCGAGCGCAATGGATGCGCAGCGCCTGAGCCAGCCGCGCACGTGTCGTGTGTCCGCGCCCAACAAAACACTCCCTCTGTTGGCCGCACAGCGCCGCTTGCGACAGACCTGTCGTGACGGAACTCTCAACCCTCTTCCGAACAACAGCTTACCTGCCTCGGCCCGCTTGCGTCTAGGTTTAGCGTGAACCGGATTTCGGCCCTATTTTCCGTATGATGAGCCCTAGTCAGGTGAGCAGGATGGCGGAAATTTGGCGACCGTAGTCCTCCTCGCCGTGATGCTGCGACCGGCGATAGCTGAACAGCCTGCTCTCCTCGCAATAGGTGCAAAGGCCAAGATCGGCGATCGCGCCGACCCCGGCCCGCGCCAGCCGCTCGGCGACATAGCCCGGCAGGTCGAAATGCGGCTCGCCGGAGCCTTCGTCGGTGGCCAAAAACGAGGCGCTTTCGGGCTCGCTGGCCTGGAGGCTCTCGACGAAGTCCGCACCGACCTCGTAGGCCTTCTGCGATATGGTTGGTCCGATCACCGCGGTGATGCGCTCCGGCCTCGCGCCGAGCTTGCCCATGGCTTTGACCGTGGCCTCGACGATCCCTGACAGCGCCCCGCGCCAGCCGGCATGCGCGGCGCCGATCACCCGCGCCTCGCCGTCGCACAGCAGCACCGGCGCGCAATCTGCCGTGAGCACGCCGATGGCCAACCCGGGCGTCGCCGTCACGATGGCGTCGGCCTCCGGCGGCTTACCGTCCTTCCAAGGCTTGTTAACGACCACCGCATCGGCGCTGTGCTTCTGAAACACGGTGAGCAGGCGGCCCGGCTCCGCGCCGAGGAGCTCGGCGACTCGCGCCCGGTTCGCCGTCACATTCGCCGCGTCGTCGCGCGAGCCCGGACCGCAATTGAGCGAGGCGTAGATGCCGCTCGAGACGCCGCCTTGGCGCGTGAAGAATCCGTGACTCACGCCGTCAATGGCGCCGAGGCTCGACGCGCAGAGTCTTATTTTGTCTGGTGTCACCATGTCCGGTGCGCAATCGGGGTCTAACTGTCTCCGAATGGAGGGGGCGGGGCAAGCCCAGTCGATTGCAGCGCCAGCACCTTGAACAGGAGCCCCATCTGGCGCGGATCGGTGAGTCTGGCCGCTCCCGACAACAGCGCCGCCTTCTGATCGTCGGTCGCGCCCCGCAACAGGCGTTGGCACCGCGACTCAAGTCCGAGCTTGAGCAGGAATTCGCCCTGCGGCATCGGCCCGAAGGCGTCAAGCCCGAGGTCGGTCGCGGTTTGCTTGAGCGCGGCGAAATCGACATGGGCGGTGATGTCGACCTCGCCCGGGCTCGCCAGGTGGTCGGCAAAGCGGTGATTCCGGACGGCCTGCAGCGTGTCGCCGACGGCGGTCTCGACATGACCGTAATCGGCGATCAGCGCGGCGACCGGCGCTTGCTTGGCCCGTTCAGCCAGTGCCGAAAGTAGTGACGCGACCGCGGGCCGCGTCTCGATGATGGCGTTGTCGTTCCCCCCGGCCACGGCGCCGCCGACCGGAGCGCCGCCGCAAAAGACGAAGGAGCCGTCGCCGCCGATCGTCACGCAACGCTCGCGCCACACGCCCTCGTGCCGCACGATCTGCCGTACCGGCAACGCGTCGACGAATTCATTGGCGATGACGATGAGGGGACCTTGCGGCGCCTGTTCGATCGACTCGCACCAGCGGAGCGGAGCCGGGGAATGGCGCAGCGTCTCGCGTTGGATGTCCCGCAGCACCGGGCTGGTTTCGATCAGAGCGATCGAAATGCTGTCGAGCAGCTTGGGCACGCTTCGCCAAGCGCGGAGCGCGTCGGCCATTAGCGTGCCGCGACCGGGCCCGAGCTCGGCGATCACTGCCGGTCTCGGTTCGCCCATGGCTTGCCACATTGCCGCGACCCAGACGCCGATCAGCTCTCCGAACATCTGGCTGACCTCGGGAGCGGTAATGAAGTCCCCGTCTTTGCCGATCGGCTGTCGCGTGACGTAATAGCCGGCGCGGCGGTCGGCGAGGCAGGCCTCCATATAGTCGTGCACGCTGATCGGGCCGTCGTCGGCGATCCGCTGCTTTAGTCTTGCCGCAAGCGGCGCGGGATCGGCCGGCAGCGCCTTGCGTTGCGCGCCCATCACGACGACGCCAAGGCCGGAAGCCGTCTCGCCCGCCAGATCAGCCATGCGCCGATAAGTATCATGGGAATGGAATAGACGATGCCCGGGGTGAAAATGCCGATGTCGAGCGGATGTCCGGCATGCGGCTCCCGGAAGAACTCGGCCGTGCTGCGGAAGATCCCATAGAAGACCAGAAACAGACCGAACACCGTGCCTGGCCGCGTCAACGCGTGATAACGATGGGTGGCGATGCGCAGGATGATGAACAGCACGATGCCCTCGAGGAAGGCCTCATAGAGCTGGCTCGGGTGGCGCGGCTGGTCGCCGGCGCCGGGAAACACCATCGCCCAG
>DATBIR010000192.1:0-1514 GCA_036556825.1 Beijerinckiaceae bacterium | reverse complement strand
GCCTCCGGAGGCCCGGAGAACCGCGAGACCGGATGGGCGGCGTGTCGTGACGCCGCCCATCCGGTCCGAGTGACGAAGACTAGGGCAGCAGCAGCACGCCGCCCAGCAGGTTGTCGCACATCGTGTCGAGCTTGATGGCGTCGTAGCCCACGCTGTAGCGGCCCTCGGCATTCATCACCGTGGTGACCCAGGCCTGCGCCCGGCCGGGGAAGACGCTCCCCGCCACCGTGGTGTTGAGGTTGAGGAACATCCAGCCGAAGGTGGCCGAAGGCGCCGGCGTCGCGCCGAACGGCACGTTCGAGAGAATCAGGTTCACCCGCTGCGCCTCCACCGGGAAGCAGGTCTCCGCTCCACCGGTCGGCGGCGAAACGTTGTCACCCTGGAAGCACAGGTCCTGCGGGTTCTCCACCTCGTCGAACGCCACCACGTCCGCCTGGTTGAGCGGCACCCAGCTGAAGCGACCGGTCACGCAGGAGTGGGTCAGGGCGCCCAGCGGCAGCGTGTTGTCGCGCCAGACGATCAGATCCGTGCCGCCGTCGAAGCCGCCGCCGTTGAGGAAGCGCGTCGCGAAGTTCGACGCCAGCGGCTCGCGCTGGTCGGTGCCCGCGCCCGCGACGTACCGCCCGTAGAAGGTGTAGTCGCCGGTGATGAACGGGCAGTCGTCCGCCCCCTGCCCCACCGACGGGATGGAGCACGCCTCGATGTGCACCAGCGTCTCGCCCTGGGCGAAGTTGTTGGCGTTGTCGACGTAGAAGTAGTCGCCCCAGAGGATGTTGCGGAAGTCGGCGACGCCCGTGAAGTAGCCGGCCGAGCTCGGGAACTCGAGGTTGCACTGGGTGACCGTGTCGACCGTGGCGTAGCCGCGGGCGATGTTGTCACCGTAGTTGAGGCCCGAGCAGGCGCCGTAGACCGGCGAGGAGTTGCCGGTGTGCGCGGCCCGGATGTGGGCGATGATGCTGGCGCTCAGCTCCGGCGTCGGCGCCGCCTCGTACACCGTCGCCGGCGCGCCGCAGGGTCCCGTCGAGCCCGGGAAGTTGATGTCCTGCGACAGCGAGCCCTGCGGGCTGACGGAATCCCCGGGCGGGATGCCACTATCGGCCCCGTCATCGGCGGTGCGCGGCAGGATGCCGTTGAAGATGTCGCGCATGTTGATCGTCTGCACGTCGTAGCCGGTCAGGTAGATGTCGAAGTCGAGCGTCGGCACCGACTCGTCCGTCCACAGCGTCACGTGCGCCACCGCGGCGCTCGCCGAGGCGTTGTTGACCGAGAACAGCGTGGTGACCCCGGCGGTGTCGTCGAGATCCACCTCGAAGTACGGCAGCAGCAGCGTCGCCGCCGGCACGTCGTCGATCGTGCAGATCTCCGCCCCCACCGGGGCGCCGGCGGCGATCACCGCCACCATCGCGAGACACAGCAAGCTCTTTTTCATGGACGCTCCCCCTCTTGAAGCAGCGAGTCTACATCCAAATCGCCTTCCAAGGGCGTCAAGGCTCGAGAGAGGCGGTTCCGGAGAA
>DATBIR010000191.1:0-14772 GCA_036556825.1 Beijerinckiaceae bacterium | reverse complement strand
AGCGCGTTGCCAGCGAGGTTGACGATGATCTCTTTCGTGACCCAGGCACAGGCGCAGACGACGCACGCGGCGAGTGGCGCGGCCGAGGCCGGCGCGCACGGCGGAGTCTTTCCGCCGTTCGCGAGCGAGACCTTCGCGTCGCAGCTCCTGTGGCTCGCGATCGCCTTCGGGCTGCTCTATTACGTGATGTCGCGCGTGGCGCTGCCGCGCGTTGCTGCCGTAATGGAGAACCGCTCGGATCGCATCGCCGGCGACCTCGCCGAGGCGGAGAGGCTGCGCGCCGAATCCGAGGCAGCTGGGGCGGCCTACGAGAAGTCCCTCAACGACGCCCGCAACAAGGCCAAGGCGATTGCGCAGGAAATGCGCGACACGCTCACGGCCCAGTCGGAAGCAAAGCGCAAGGCGCTCGAGCTCGAGCTGCACGAACGCTTGGTCGTCGCCGAGACGACCATCAGCGCCAAGACCGAAGAAGCGATGGCAAGCGTGCGCGGAATTGCCGCCGACACGGCGGTCGCCATTGTCGAGCGGCTGACCGGACAGGCGCCGAGCCGCTCCGTCGTCGACGCGGCGCTCGAACGCACGCTCACGCGCCAGGCCTGATGCAAGATCACCAGGGCGGGATCGCCTCAGCTTGAAGCGATCCTGCCGTGGCTTTCAAAGTTGCATGATCGTTCCGGCGAAGCGTACCACGTCGCCGGATCATGCTCTGGCCCGCCACGGGACGTAGAGGGGGCGGCAGCTTAGAGGTAGCACATGTTCTTCGAGCCGGAATTCTGGGTCGCCGTTGCCTTCGTGATCTTCCTCGCCATCGTCTGGAAAGCCGGTGGCTTCAAGGCATTGACCGAAAGTCTCGACGCGCGTGGCAAGCGCATCAGGGCGGAGCTCGACGAGGCGAAGCGCCTGCGCGAGGAAGCGGCGCAGGTGCTGGCCGATTACCGCAAGCGCCGCGAGGAAGCCGAACGCGAGGCCGAGGCGATCATCGCCAGCGCGCGCGAGGAGGCGGAGCGCGTCGCCAGGGAGACGCACGAGCGCTTGACCGATTTCGTCGCGCGTCGCACCGCCGCCGCCGAGACCAAGATCGCCCAGGCCGAAGCGCAGGCCGCGGCCCAGGTCCGCGCCGCCGCCGCCGATGCCGCCGTGCGCGTGTCGGAAACCATCCTGCGCGACACCGTCAAGGGCGAGAAGGCGCAGGACCTGCTCGCCAAGAGCCTCGCCGACGTCAAGACCAAGCTGCATTCGTGATCATGCGATCCCGTACCGCCGGCTGGCTCCCGATCATGTGAATATGACGTCGTGCGCCCTCCCGGCCGGGGTCAGCGGGGCAGCACTCAAGTTAGGAACGCGGCAGAATGAGCCTTTTGGCTTTTCTCGATTCTCCCGCGGCATTCACTCGGCGGCTTCGCTGAGCGCCGCCGGCGGCGTCCACTTGAGCACGGGCTGACGGGCGGCGCGGGTCTCGTCGAGGCGGCGGCGCGGGGCGTGATACGGCGCGCCGGTGAAGCGCGCGGCATCGCCGCGCCGCACGGCGAAGGCGAGATCGCGCAGCGCGGCGATGAACAGGTCGAGGGATGCCTTGGATTCCGATTCGGTCGGCTCGATCAGCATGGCGCCGTGCACGACCAGAGGGAAATACATGGTCATCGGGTGATAGCCCTCGTCGATCATCGCTTTGGCGAAATCGAGGGTGGTCACGCCGGTGTCCTTGAGCCAGGCGTCGTCGAACAGCACCTCGTGCATGCATGGCTTGTTGCCGAATGGCAGCGACATCAGGTCGGCGAGGCCGGCGCGCACGTAATTGGCGTTGAGCACCGCGTCCTCCGAGGCCTGCCGCATGCCGTCGCCGCCGTGCGAGAGCATGTAGGCGAGCGCCCGCACATACATGCCCATCTGCCCGTGGAAGGCGGTGATGCGGCCGAGGGGGGCAGCGTCCTGCGCATCGTCTGCGTGCTCGACGAGGCCAAAGGCAGGTTCCCTCCCCTTCCCCGCGCCGCGCGTTTCCGGCCTGGGATGCGAGCGCCGAAAGATGTCCTTCCAGGATGGCGCGCCGCGCTCGTCGCCAGCCGGCTTGCGAGCCGGTTCCATCGGCACGACAAACGGCAGCGGCGCATAAGGAGCGAGCCGCTCCGACAGCACCACCGGGCCGGCGCCGGGGCCACCGCCACCGTGCGGCGTCGAGAAGGTCTTGTGCAGGTTGATATGCATGGCATCGACGCCGAGGTCGCCGGGACGGACCTTGCCGACGATGGCGTTGAAGTTGGCGCCATCGCAGTAGAAATAGGCGCCGGCCGAATGCAGCGCCTCGGCGATCTCGATGATCTGCGGCTCGAACAGACCGCACGTGTTCGGGTTGGTGAGCATGATCGCCGCGACCTGCGGCCCGAGCAGCGGCTTGACGTCGTCCACATGCACCCAGCCGTCGTCGCGCGTCGGAACCGCCTTTACCGTGAAGCCGAGGAGGGCGGCCGTCGCCGGATTGGTGCCGTGCGCCGATTCCGGCACGAGCACGATCTTGCGCGTCGCCCCTTCGCCCTTGGCATCGATGGCCGCCTTGATGGCCATCATCCCGAGCAGCTCGCCGTGGGCGCCGGCCTTCGGCGACAGCGCCACGGCCGGCATGCCGGTGAGCGTCGTCAGGTAGCGGGCGAGTTCGCTCATCAGCTCGAGGGCGCCCTGCACGGTCGAGGCAGGCTGCAGCGGATGCACGTCGGCAAAGCCGGGCAACCGCGCGACGCGCTCGTTGAGACGCGCGTTGTGTTTCATCGTGCAGGAGCCGAGGGGAAAAAGTCCCGTGTCGATGCCGTAGTTCATCTGCGACAGGCGCACGTAATGGCGCATGGCCTCGGGCTCGGACAGGCCGGGAAGACCGATCGCGCCGGTGCGCTCCAGCCCGCCGAGACGGGGCGCGAAAACATCCGGCTCGTCGAGATCGACGCCGGTGCATTCGGTGCGGCCGATCTCGAAGATCAGCGGCTCGATCTGCGCGAGCGCCTTGTTGCCCGTGAATGTGGCGGGGATGCCCGCACCGGATCCTTGTGCGTCACCGCGGTCGCCTTGCAGGCGCGCCGCCTCCCCGCTCATGCCGGCGGCGGGATCGGCGGCCCCGGCGGCGTCATGTGCCTGCGGCGCAGTTGGTCGGCCCTGGCGGTTCAGCATGTCAGACGATCTCCCTGAGGCCGGCGACCAGCGCAGCGCGATCCTCATCGGTGTTCACCTCAGTCGAGGCCACGACAAGGAGGTCGTCGAGCCCGGCATCGGGCAGCAGCCGCGACACGGGGACGCCGGCGAGGATGTCGCGCTCCGCCAGCGCCTCGACCGCCGCCGCGGCCGCGCCGGGCAGCCGCACCGTGAACTCGTTGAAGAAGCTCCGGTTGACGACCTCGACCCCACCGACGCCCGACAACATGTCGGCCAGCTTCACGGCGTTGGCGTGGTTGATGCGCGCGAGACGCCGCAGCCCGGCTTCGCCGAGCAGCGTCATGTGAATGGTGAAGGCGAGGCAGCACAGGCCGGAATTGGTGCAGATATTCGATGTCGCCTTGTCGCGGCGGATATGCTGCTCGCGAGTCGACAGCGTCAGCACGAAGCCGCGCTGGCCGTCGGCGTCGGCCGTCTCGCCGCAGAGGCGGCCCGGCATCTGGCGCACGAATTTCTGGCGCGTCGCGAACAGGCCGACATACGGACCGCCGAAATTCAGGGCATTGCCGATCGACTGCCCTTCGCCGGCGACGATGTCAGCGCCCATCTCGCCCGGCGGCATAACCAGCCCGAGCGAAACCGCTTCGGTGAACACCGCAACGATCAGCGCTCCGTGCGCATGCGCCTTCTCGGCAACCGCGCGTAGATCGCGCAGGTTGCCAAAAAAGTCGGGCGTCTGCACGACCACGCAGGAGACGCTGTCGTCGATGCGCGCCAGCAGATCCTCGGTCGCGGTCACATCCGGCGCGAGCGCCACGACCTCGTCGTTGGCCATGCGCGAAAGGGTCCTGATCACGTCGGCATATTGCGGATGCAGGCCGCCCGACAGCACCGCCTTGCGCCGCTTCGTGATGCGATGCGCCATCAGCACCGCCTCGGCCGCGCCGGTGGAGCCGTCGTACATCGATGCGTTCGCCACCTCCATGGCGGTCAGGTTGGCGACCTGCGTCTGGAACTCGAACAGGTATTGCAGCGTGCCCTGGGCGATCTCCGGCTGGTATGGCGTGTAGCTGGTCAGGAATTCCGAGCGCTGGATCAGGTGATCGACGCTCGCCGGCACGTGGTGCTTGTAGGCGCCGGCGCCGACGAAGAACGGAACCGACGAGGCCGGCACGTTGCGCTCGCCCATGCGCGAGAGCAGGCGCGTCACCTCGAGCTCGCCCTTGCGGCCCGGCAGGTCGGGCGGTTCGCGCAGCAGCGCGCTCTTGGGCACGTCGGCGAAGAGGTCGTCGATACGGGCGATGCCGATGCGGGCGAGCATGTCCTCGCGGTCGACGTCGGAAAGCGGCAGGTAGCGCATGATGGTCGCCGGTCTCAGCTGATCGACTTGAGGAATGTCTGATATTGCGCCTCGGTCATCAGGCTTTCGATCTCGGCCGGATCGTTGATCTTGAGCTTGATGAACCAGCCCTTGCCCGTGGGGTCCTCGTTGACCGTGCCCGGGGCCCCTTGCAGTTCGCTGTTGACGGCGACGACTTCGCCGGAGACAGGCGCATAAATCTCGCTGGCAGCCTTGACGCTTTCGACGACCGCAGCCTCGTCGCCCCTGGACACGGTCTTGCCGAGCTCGGGCAGCTCGACGAACACGACATCGCCGAGCTGTTCCTGGGCATAGTCGGTGATGCCGACCACGCCCGTGTCGCCTTCGACGCGAATGTATTCGTGCTCCTTGGTGTAACGTGTGGTCATCCTCGTCTCCCTGTTATGCAAGCGCCGCGCTGTCGGCGGGCGCCCCGGCGCGGTCGCGAGGCCCGTAGTCGCGCACCACCTGAGCAACGCGCAGCCGGTAGTCGGCGAAGACGCCGCCGCGCCCCTTGCGCTGCACGAGGCGATGCTCGAGATGGTTGCGCCAGCGCGCGATCGCCTCCTCGTCACGCCAGAATTGAAGCGACAGGAGCTTGCCCTCCTCGTAGAGGCTTTCGAAGCGCTCGACCGAGATGAATCCGTCGATCCTGGCGACTTCCTCGCGCAAGGCGGCGGCGAGGCCGAGATACTCGTCGCGACGTCCCTCGGCCGGCCACACCTCGAAGATCACCGCCATCATCCGAGTTGCCCTAACGCTTGTAGCGATGCGGCACGAAGGGCAGCGCCGCGATCCGTGCCGGGAGCGGCTTGCCGCGCACCAGGAGCTCGAGCGGCGTGCCCGGCTCCGCCGCCTCGCGCGCCACATAGCCCATGGCCACCGGGCCGCCAACGGTCGGGCCGAAGCCGCCCGACGTGACGATGCCGACCTCGCGGCCGTTGCGCATGATCACTGCGCCCTCGCGCGCCGGGGCGCGTCCGTCCGGCAGGATTCCGACGCGCCGCCGCGACGGCCCCTCCGTCAGCTCGCGGCGGATGCGCTGGTCGCCCGGAAAGCCGCCCTGCTCGCGCCTGCGCTTCTGGATGGACCAGGTCAGTCCGGCCTCCACCGGGGACGTCGCCGTATCGATGTCGTGGCCGTAGAGGCAGAGCCCCGCTTCGAGCCGCAGCGAATCACGGGCGCCAAGGCCGACCGGCCTGACCGCCGGATCGCCGAGCAGGATCTCCCACAACGCCGCCGCGCGGTCGCCCGGCACCGAAATCTCGAATCCATCCTCGCCGGTATAGCCGGAGCGCGACACATGCGCCTCGGTTCCGGCCAGCGTCATGCGCCGGGCGCTCATGAAGGTCATGGCCGCGGCCTGCGGCGCGAGGCGCGCCAGGACCTCGGCAGCCTGCGGTCCCTGCAACGCGAGGAGCGCCCGGTCGTCGACGCGCACCAGCATCACGGCGGCGGGAAGGAACGCCGCCATGTGACGGTAATCGGCTTCCTTGGTCGCAGCATTCACGACGAGGAGGAGCTTGCCGTCCTCGGTCGCATCGGCGGGCCGCGTCACCATCAGGTCGTCAAGGATGCCGCCGTCCTCGTTCAGAAGCTGCGTGTAGCGCTGCTGACCCGGGTTGAGGCCTTCGATGTCGGCGGGAACGAGGGTCTCGAGCGCCTGAGCGGTGGTCTTGTGATCAGGCCCGACCAGGATCGCCTGGCCCATATGCGAGACGTCGAACAGGCCGGCGCTGCCGCGCGTCCAGTTGTGCTCGGCGATGATGCCCGAGGCATATTGCACGGGCATGGCGTAGCCCGCGAACGGCACCATGCGCGCGCCCAGGGCCACATGCGCATCGTGCAGCGGCGTCTGCAGGAGAGGCGCGTTGGAAGCCGGTTCAGCCATCGGGTCCTCGGGTCCGGACAGGCGCGTTCATCCGGCCGCATGGCCGGTTCGCGCCCCCTCTGTCCTTGGACCTGAGAGATTTCCCCTCGCCTTGCCGCGAGAGTTGCGCCCTTCGGTGGGCGATGCGGTGGAGCATCGCCGCTTTCCAGAGTGCCAGCTCTCCGCGGTCCTTTGGCCTGAGCGTTTCCGGGGCGGTTGCGCCTTCGGCGCCGGACCGCCTCGCGACGGCCCGGTCTCTCCCGCGGAGATCAGCGGCACGACTCTCTTAAGACGGAGGGCAAAGGTGTCAATCGCCAAACGCCCTCGGCGCACGGGAATCGCTTCGGGGCGAATCGGCTCGCGCTCGTTCGCCGTCGCGTCAGCGCCGCGCGCCGCGCGTCGGGCGCGCAGCAGCGCCGGAACCGCCGAGCCCTACTTCTATCTCGAACTCGCCGGTGCCGGCCGGGACGACCATGCCCTCCTCGACGATCACGAAGCTGCCCTGCGTCTGGCCGGCGGCGAGGGTGACCGTGGCGGACCGCGCCCGGTTCACGAGAACCTGGTCGCCGCGCCGGATCACGAAATGCACGGGCGCCTGGAAGCGCCCCGCGGATCCGGCTGGTCCGAGCAGGGCGCGGCCCTCGACGCCGACCTTGACGACCACCGATCCATCACCCTGGCCGCGGCATTCGCGGCCGACATTGGCGATCGAGATCTGGTGGCGCAACGACTCGGCCGCGCCGGTGCGGCCGCCGGTATAAGCCCGCAGGGCGGCGCCACCGTTGGCCACCGTCACGGGCGGGCAATCGACCTCCTCGCCGGCGGCGGGCGGGCCCGGGGGCGGGGGCGGCGCACCGCCGTAGAACAGGTTGCGCAGGAACCCACCCGCGTCCTGTGCGGCGGCGCTGCACCCTGTGAACGGAAGGCATGCGAGCGCGATCGCGAACGCTGCCGATGCCCCTTTGCTCATGGGACTAGTTTCCCCCGGTCCTGCTGTCAGGGCAAGCTGTCGAAACCCGGCGCGAAGCCGTTCAGCGACACGGGAATCCCGATGCCCTCCTCGGGCGTCTGGAATACAATGAACGTGGCCGTTTTCCCAGTCTTGAGCTGGCTGATCAGGTTGTCGTCCATAACTACTTCGGCCACGCAACCGGTCGTCAGGCAGCGCACGAAGCCCGCCCGGCCGACGTCGGTCTGATCGATCTTGAGGCCGAGGCCGGCGTGAAGCAGCACGCCGAGCGGCGCCACCACGCGCAGCAGCCGGCTCTTGCCGTCGGCAGTCTTGAGTACGATCACCAGCAGGGTGATGTTCGGACGATCCTCGGCGGCGACGTTCTGGACGATGGCGCAGTGCTCGCCCTGGGCGCCTGCGGGCGTCTCGCAACGCAACTGCCAGTCGCCGAACGTGTTCCGGACGACGCCTTGCGCGCGCGCCGCCGCTGCCCCGGCCACCATGCCGGTCATCAGCATGGCGAGGGCAAGCCAGCGATGCCACCGCGACCCGTCGAGCCTCATTCACCACCTTCAGCTGCGCTCGCCCATCTTGCCGGAGCGTCAGTGACCGAGTTCCGACCACGCGCAGATCACTGTGTCAAGGTAACGCGAAGGCGCCCGCCGGCAACGTCTCGGGCGGTTATGACGCACAAAATCCTCAGGCGGATGCCGTTGCGATTCCAGCCACGTTATGGTTTTTGCGCGACTTAGAAGGCTTTCGCCGGCCGTTCGCGTCCTCCTCCACGTTCCGGCCTTTGACGCGAACGGTGCCACAGCAGACAGGAGCTTCGGACGTATGCGGATCGAGAGAGCTGGATTTCGACCGGCGATCGCCACTCTCGCGGCCACGGTCGCGAGCGCACCCGCCAACATGGCGATGGCGGCGGGCATTGGCCAGCCCGAGGATTGGCAGATCAACCTGCAGCAGATGGTGACCCCGGTGGGCCACAACATCGCCTGGTTTCACACCTTCCTCGTGGGACTGATCACGGCAATCACGCTCTTCGTTCTCGCCCTCATCGTCATCGTGATCGTGCGGTTCAACGAGCGCGCCAACCCGGTGCCCTCGCGCACGACGCACAACACGCTGATCGAGGTCGTCTGGACGGTCGTGCCGGTACTGATCCTGATCGCCATCGCCATCCCCTCGTTCCGGCTGCTGCGTGAGCAGCTGGTGGTCCCGCCGCACGACGTCGTCGTGAAGGCGACCGGCCACAGCTGGTACTGGAGCTACGAATATCCGGCCGACCAGGGCGGTTTCCGCTTCGAATCGAACATGATTCCTGAGGGCGAGCTGAAACCCGGGCAGCCCCGGCTGCTCGCTGCCGACAACGAGATGGTGGTTCCGGTGAACAAGGTGGTGCGGATGCAGATCACCGGCGCCGACGTCATGCACAACTTCGCCGTCCCCTCGTTCGGCATCAGGCTCGATGCCATTCCCGGACGCCTGAACGAGACCTGGTTCAAGGCCGAGCGCGAAGGCATCTATTACGGGCAGTGCTCCGAGCTGTGCGGTAACGGCCATCCCTACATGCCGATCAACGTCCGCGTCGTCAGCGAGCAGGACTACGCGGCCTGGCTCGCGCAGGCGAAGCAGAAATTCGCGCAGGGCGGCCAGGGCCAGGCCCTGCAGCTCGCCGCCGCCAAGCAGCAATAATCGAAGAACAGAGGACCACCGAGTCTCGCCATGGCACACGCAGCTGACGCCCACGCCGCTCACGGTCACCACGATCACCCGACCGGGTGGGTGCGGTGGATGTATTCCACCAACCACAAGGACATCGGCACGCTTTATCTGCTGTTCGCGTTCTGCGCAGGCCTCGTCGGGGCGATGTTCTCGATCCTGATGCGCATGGAGTTGCAGGCGCCGGGGCTGCAGATCTTCGCCAACCCGCAGGCCTTCAACGTGATGGTGACGGGTCACGGCCTGATCATGGTGTTCTTCGTGGTCATGCCGGCGCTGATCGGCGGCTTCGGAAACTGGTTCGTGCCGCTGATGATCGGGGCGCCTGACATGGCTTTCCCGCGCATGAACAACATCTCCTATTGGCTGACGGTGTCAGGCTTCCTGCTGCTCGTCTGCTCGCTGTTCGTCGAGGGTGCGCCGGGATCGCTCGGCTTCGGCGGCGGCTGGACCGTCTATCCGCCTCTGTCGACGGTCGGGCATCCGGGACCGGCGCTCGATTTCGGCATCCTGTCGCTGCATCTCGCCGGCGCCGCCTCGATTCTCGGCGCCATCAACTTCATCACCACGATCCTCAACATGCGCGCGCCCGGCATGACGCTGCACAAGATGCCGCTATTCGCCTGGGCAATGCTGGTGACCGCGTTCCTGCTGCTGCTGGCCCTGCCGGTGCTGGCTGGCGCCATCACCATGCTGCTGACCGATCGCAATTTCGGCAGCACCTTCTTCGACCCGTCCGGCGGCGGCGATCCGATTCTCTACCAGCACCTGTTCTGGTTCTTCGGCCACCCCGAAGTCTACATCATGATCCTGCCGGCCTTCGGCATCGTCAGCCACATCGTTTCGACCTTCTCCAAGAAGCCCATCTTCGGCTATCTCGGCATGGCCTACGCCATGGTGGCCATCGGGCTCGTCGGCTTCGTCGTGTGGGCGCACCACATGTACACGGTCGGCCTCAGCCTCCAGACCCAGGCCTATTTCGTGTTCGCCACGATGGTGATCGCGGTGCCGACGGGCGTGAAGATCTTCTCATGGATCGCAACGATGTGGGGAGGCTCGATCCGCTTCACCGCGGCGATGCAATGGGCGATCGGCTTCATCTTCCTGTTCACGGTCGGCGGCGTCACGGGCGTCGTGCTGGCCAATGCGGGCGTCGACCGCACGCTGCACGACACCTACTACGTGGTGGCGCATTTCCACTACGTGCTGTCGCTCGGCGCCGTGTTCATGATCTTCGGCGGCATTTATTACTGGTTCCCGAAGATGAGCGGCTACGTGATCCCGGAATGGATCGGCAAGACCCATTTCTGGATCTCCTTCATCGGCGCCAACATCCTGTTCTTTCCCCAGCATTTCCTCGGCCTCGCCGGCATGCCGCGTCGCTACGCGGATTATCCGGACGCCTTTGCCCACTGGAATTTCGTCTCCTCGATGGGCGCCTACATGTTCTTCTTCGGGCTGCTCTTTTTCATTGGCGCCATCATCTACGTGATGTTCGTGCGCAAGGAGCCCGCGGCCGCAAATCCGTGGGGTGAAGGCGCGACGACGCTGGAATGGACGCTGCCCTCGCCACCCCCGTTCCACCAGTACGAGACGCTGCCGCGGATCGCCGAGACGACGCATCACTGAGGAGGCTCTCGACAGCAGGGCTCCGACAAGCCACCATTTCGCATCCGGGCTCGCCTCTCGATCCCGGCCGTGGACAGCCCCCGGCCGGCGGAGGGGGCCGGAGGTGGCTGGAGAGACCCCTGCATGGTCAAGACAATGTCCACGCTTACGACCACGCTCGATCAAACCAGCCAGACGGAAACGGCCGCCGCCCTTTCGGGCGGCGAGGTCAGCGATTACGTCGCGCTCCTCAAGCCGCGGGTGATGTCGCTCGTCGTGTTCACCGCCCTCGTCGGGATGGTGGTGGCGCATTCGGCGGTGCACCCCGTGATCGCCTTCGGATCCCTGCTCATGATCGCCGTCGGCGCCGGAGCGTCGGGTTGCCTCAACATGTGGTGGGATGCCGACATCGATGCGTTGATGACGCGGACCCGCGGTCGCCCGATCCCGGCCGGGCGCATCACACCCGGCGAGGCGCTGTCATTCGGGCTGAGCCTCTCGGTCGGTTCGGTCCTGGCGCTCGGCCTGATCGGCAACTGGCTGGCGGCAGGCTTCCTGGCCTTCACGATCTTCTTCTACGTGGTCGTCTATTCCATGTGGCTGAAGCGCACGACGGCACAGAACATTGTGATCGGCGGCGCCGCCGGTGCCTTTCCACCCATGATCGGCGAGGCCGCGGTGTCGGGAACCGTCAGTCTCGAGACCGTCGTCCTGTTCCTGATCATCTTCCTGTGGACGCCGCCGCATTTCTGGGCGCTGGCGCTCGTCAAGTCGGGCGACTATGCGCGGGCCGGCATTCCCATGATGCCGAACGTCGCCGGCGCGGAGAGCACGCGCCGCCAGATCCTTGGCTATACCCTGGTATTGGCCCCGTGCGGGCTCTTGCCGGTGGTTCTCGGCTTCGGCGGGCTGATCTACGCGCTGGTGTCGCTGCTCGGCGGCGTCGGCATGATCGCCCTTGCCTGCCAGGTGCAGCGCCGACGTGACGGCGACGCGGCGGCGCGCGCCGCCCAGCAGCTGTTCGCTTTCTCGATCCTTTATCTGTTCGTACTCTTCGCGGCCCTGCTGGCCGAGCATGGTCTCGGCCTGCATTGGCCGGTTCCCGGGATTCTATGAACAGCGACAAGCCCTCGAACAAGCCCGTCCTCTCGCCGGAGGACATCCGGCGGCGGCGGTCACGCTCCATCGCCATCGCACTTGCGCTCGGCGCCTTCGTGGTCCTCTTCTACCTCGTCACGATCGCCAAGCTCGGGCCGCAGATCCTCAGCCGGCCCCTGTGAGGCGAGAGTGACCCAAGCCTCCCATCCCGACCCCATTCTCAAGCGGCGCCTACGGCGCACGGCGGCCATCTGCATCGGCGTTGTCGCCGGCATGGTCGGCCTCGCCTACGCAGCGGTCCCGCTTTACGACCTGTTCTGCCGCGTGACGGGCTTCGACGGGACGCCGCGCGTCGGCACGGCCGGGGGCAGCCGGATTCTCGACCACACCATACGGGTGCGCTTCGACGCCAATGTCGCTCCTGGGCTGGACTGGCGCTTCGCGCCCGAGGCTCTGGAAATCCGGGCGCGGCTCGGCGAAACGCAGACCGTGTTCTACAAGGTTCGCAATGCCGGCGCGGTCCCGACCGCCGGCATCGCCACGTTCAACGTGCAGCCCGGCCAGGCAGGCGCCTATTTCGTCAAGATCCAGTGCTTCTGCTTCAATGAGCAGACGCTGCAGCCCGGCGAGGAAATGGACGTGCCGGTCGTGTTCTATGTCGAGCCCTCGCTTGCCGACGAGCCCAACCTGCGGAACCTGCCCTCGATTACGCTCTCGTATACCTATTTCGCCTCAAAGAACGGGCTGCCGGTTGCGACAACGAGCGCAGGGGCCGCCCAGCCGAATCTGTAACCAGCGACGTGACAAGCGCCGCAAAACGCATCAAAAGCCACGCCAAGAGCCACGGAGACAAGCAAAATGGCCGACGCCCACGACGCCCATGGAGTCAGGCATGACTACCATCTGGTCGATCCGAGCCCGTGGCCGCTGATCGGCGCCACCGCCGCCTTCTTCATGGCGGTGGGCTTCGTGCTCACGGTCAAGGACCTTGCCATCGCCGGCCTGCATGTCGGGCCGTACGTGTTCGGCGCCGGTGTGCTGGGCGTGCTCTACACCATGTTCAACTGGTGGCGGAACGTCATCGACGAGGCGACCTACAAGGGCAATCACACGCGGGTCGTGCAACTGCATCATCGCTACGGCATGATCTTCTTCATCGCCTCCGAGGTGATGTTCTTCGCGGCATGGTTCTGGGCGTATTTCGACGCCTCCCTCTACCCCAACGACCCGCTTCAATACGCGCGCGCCGACCTGACCGGCGGCCATTGGCCGCCGAAGGGCATCGAGACCTTCGATCCCTGGCACCTGCCGCTCCTCAACACCCTGATCCTGTTGACGTCCGGCACCACGGTGACCTGGGCCCACCACGCCCTGCTGCATGGCGACCGCAAGGGGCTGGTCTGGGGGCTCTGGCTGACCGTGCTGCTCGGCCTCGCCTTCACCGGCGTGCAGGCCTACGAATACAGCCACGCCGCGTTCAAATACAGCGGCCACATCTACGGCGCGACCTTCTTCATGGCGACGGGCTTCCACGGCGCCCACGTCATCATCGGCACGATCTTCCTGGCCGTCTGCCTGTGGCGTGCTTATCGCGGGCATTTCACCCCGCAGCAGCATCTCGGCTTCGAATTCGCCGCGTGGTACTGGCACTTCGTCGACGTGGTCTGGCTGTTCCTGTTCGCCGCCATCTATGTCTGGGGCGCGGGTGCGCATAGCGGCGCAGCCCACTGACAGCTCCACTCGACGTCACCACATCAAAGGGCGGCGCAAGCCGCCCTTTGCCATTCGAGGATTCCGTCGTGACACCTGACTCCCCCGCGCCGTCATCGGCCCTTTCGGGACTGATGGGGCGCTGCCCGCGTTGCGGCAAAGGTCACCTGTTCGCGGGCTATCTGGGCCTGCGGCCGCGCTGCGAATCCTGCGGGCTTGATTTCCGCTTCGCCGATTCGGGCGATGGACCGGCCTTCTTCGTGATGTCGATCGTCGGCATCCTCGTGGTCGCGCTGGCGCTGTGGACGGAGTTCGCCTACGAGCCGCCCATCTGGCTGCACATGGTGCTGTGGTCGTCGCTGGCCGTGATTCTCAGCCTGCTGCTGATCCGGCCAGCCAAGGGCGTCATGGTTGCGCTCCAGTATCACCACAACGCCGAGGAAGGGCGCCTCCAACAGTGACGCGGGAACGCCCTCATCCGGGTGCGAGCCGGCCATCGCCCTCGGACGCAGCGCCGGTCCGGTCGGAGTCACCAACGCAGCACCGGTGCTGACAGCCGGCAAGGTCGATGAAGGACAGCTTTTCACGTCTCCGCCCGCTCCTCGGTGCCGGCCTGGCGACGCTCGCCGCCCTCGCCATTCTGGTTTTCCTCGGCGCCTGGCAGCTGGAGCGCAGGGCCTGGAAACAGGACCTGGTCGCCCGTATCGAGGCCCGCGCGCACGGCGAGCCCGAAGCCATCGTCCCGGAGTCGCGCTGGCCCGAATGGCGCGCCGGGGATGACGAGTTCCGCGCCGTGCGCCTGACCGGAACGGCCCTGCGCGACAAGGAGGTGCTCGTCCACGGGCTCATGTCGGGGCAGCCCGGCGCCCCGCTGCAGGGCTTTTATGTCTTCACGCCAATCCGGCTGGCAAGCGGCGCCATCGTCATGCTGAATCGCGGCTTCATCCCGGGCGAGTTGCGCGACCCGGCGATGCGCCGCGATATGCAGGTGGGCGACGCGGTCTCGGTGACCGGCCTGATGCGCGCCCCGGAAGCGCGCGGCTGGTTCATGCCCGAGAACAGGCCTGAGCTCGACCAGTGGTTCACCCGCGACATCGCCGCCATGGCGCAGGCGCGCGGCCTCGAGCGGGTAGCGCCGTTCTGGGTCGATACCCTGGCGGCGCCGACCGCCACCGCCTGGCCGCGCCCTGGCCAGACCCGCCTCTCGATCCCCAACAACCACCTGCAATACGCCCTGACCTGGTTCGGCCTCGCGCTCACCCTGCTCGGCGTGTTCGGGGCGTGGGCCTGGAAGAGGACGCGAGCTGAGCCGCA
>DATBIR010000190.1:0-7835 GCA_036556825.1 Beijerinckiaceae bacterium | reverse complement strand
ACGGGGAGCCCAGATGCGTCTGTTGGTACAGGTCGTCCGGATGCGTCGGTCGGCACCGGGCGTCCCGATGCATCTGTTGGCACCGGTCGTCCAGACGCGTCGGTAGGCACCGGCCGTCCCGACGCGTCGGTCGGAACGGGGAGCCCAGATGCGTCTGTTGGTACAGGTCGTCCGGATGCGTCGGTCGGCACTGGGCGTCCCGACGCATCTCTTGGCACGGGTCGTCCCGATGCGTCGGTCGGCACAGGAAGCCCTGATGCATCTGTTGGCACCGGACGTCCGGACGCCTCAGTTGGGACTGGCCGTCCTGACGCTTCCGTAGGAACCGGTCGTCCAGATGCGTCTGTGGGAACCGGAAATTCGTCCGGCTGATTCTGATTCCACATCGACTCTCCGTCAGGTGCTTGCCAAGGGCGGCCGAGCGCTTTGTCGTGTGCAATTTCACTTGCTCGCGGAAACACACTTGAACTGATGGCGTAAGCTTGCCCCAACCCCCGCCGCGGGTTGCCGGGCATAAATGACGCGATCGCTGCATTTCTTGTCGTCCGCAAACCGGTCAGCCTTTGCGGCGCTGTTCCTCTCTGCAGTGTCAGCAATCTTGCTCGGCAGTTGCGCCGACCGCGAGTCGGCCCAATCGCGCGACCCCGCATCGGAAGCGCGCGTCCTGCGCCGCGGTCTTGGCGGTCAGCCGGGGTCCCTGGATCCCCAGCGCGCCGAAGACGCGTTTTCGTATGACGTCCTGCGCGACTTGTACGAGGGCCTCGTGGCGAGCAGTCCGGACGGAGAGGTCGTGCCTGCTGTGGCCGAGTCCTGGGAAGTCAGCGCGGACGGCATGGTCTACACATTCAGGCTCCGCGGCAATGCGCGCTGGTCCAATAAGGACCCCGTCGTTGCCCAGCAATTCGTGGCCGCGTTACGCCGAGCCGTGGACCCGGCTACGGCGTCCGGTGCCGCAGACTTGCTGCGCGTCATCGAGAACGCGCCGGCGATCCTGCGTGGCGAGCTGCCACCCGAGCGGCTCGCCGTCAGCGCCGTCGACGAGCACACCCTCGTGATCCGCCTGTCGCGGCCCGTGGCTTACTTCCCGGACATCCTGACCAACACTGTTGCGTCTCCCCTGCATCCGTCGTCCTTGACGGGCAACGGCTTCTCGAGCCCCGGCAAGACGGCAACCAACGGCCCGTACCGTCTCGTGGCGCTCGCGCCAGGCGCCAATCTTCGCCTGAACAGGAATCCGCACTATTGGGATGCCGCGTCGGTTGCCTACGACGAGGTCCGCTACGAATTCATGCCCGACGAGAACGCCGAGTACACGCGCTTTCGCGCAGGCGAGCTGGACGTGACCAACAGCGTACCGGAGCAGCGCTTCGCGGAGCTGGCAAGCAACGCGGCTTCCGGGCTCCAGCATCGGGCCTGGCTCGCGACCTTCTATTTCACCTTCAATACCGCCCGCGGACCATTGCGTGACAGGCCTGGCCTGCGGCAGGCCTTGTCGCTCGCCGTCGACCGCGAGGCAATCGGCACTTCGATTGCGCGCGCGGGACAGGTGCCTGCCTACTCGCTGGTCCCGGACGGCATCTGGAACTATAAGCCGTCGCGATATGAGTGGAGTCGCGCGCCGCAGGACGAGCGTCTCGCACGCGCGCGGTCACTCTACGCGGCCGCCGGATTCGCGCCGCAGCGGCCATTGCGGCTGCGGCTGCTGTACAACGAAAACGAGCTCGTGCAGAGGGTCAGCCTGGCGATTGCCGCGATGTGGAAGGAGGCCCTCGGCGTGGAGGTCGAACTGATCCAGATGGAATTCAAGGCGTATCTTTCCGCGCGCGCCGATCCGGAGCAGTGGGACGTGGTACGCGTGGGCTGGACCGCCGACTACAACGACGCGTCGAGCTTCCTGGACACCATGCTGGAGGGCAGCCCGCAAAACTTCGGGCGCTGGCATGACCCGGATTACACGCGACTGCTGGAGTCAGCCGCCAACGAGACGGATGCCGCGCGCCGGCGCGAGACCCTGCAGCGGGCGGAAGCCCTGATGCTCCAGGACTATCCGCTGCTGCCGGTCTACTTCTACGTCACGCGGCGCCTCGTGCAGCCGCAGGTTCAGGCGCCGCCCATCAACCCGATGAACCGGACCTACTCGCGCTACTTCCGCCCGGCGGCCTGAGGCCGGTCACTGCGCCCGTTCGACCTTGGCCTTGCTGACGAGGTCCTTCAGGTGCGCCTCGAACTGCTTCTGTTTCACCAGCGGGCCGAGCTGCGCCTTGACCGCGTCGTAAGGCGGGGGAGTCGTCGGGCGCGTCTCCTCGAGCTTGATGACGTGCCAGCCGAAATCCGACTTCACGGGTGTGGCCGTGTACTTGCCAATCTCCAGCTGCTGCACCGCGTCCGAAAATGGCTTCACCATCTGGCCCGGACTGAACCATCCGAGGTCGCCGCCTTCCGCCGCCGAGCCGTCGGACGAGTTTTCCTGGGCCAGCTTCTGGAAGTCGGCGCCCTGGTCGATCTGCGCGATCAGGTCCTTGGCCTTGGCCTCGTCGGCGACCAGGATGTGCCGCGCGTGGTACTCGGTCTTCGGCATCTCGGCGATGCGCGCGTCGTACTCCGCCTTCAGTTCCTCTTCCGTCGGCTCCTTGCCCTCGGTGACCTTGCGGAACAGCATCTCGGCCAGCGCGCTGTGACGCACGAGCTCGAGCCGGGCGCCAGGCTCGCCTTCCGCGAGGTTCTGCTTCTCCGCCTCGGCCGCGCCGACATACATGCCGATCAGTTCCTCGAGCGCCTCGCTGCGCTCCTCGGGCGTCAGCTGGTCGACGGTCTTGCCCTGATGGCGCGTCTTCACGTACAGCTCCCAGACTTCGGTCGAGATCGGCTTGCCGTCGACGGTCGCGACCGGCTTGGCCGCGCCTTCCGCGGGCGTCTCTGCCTTGGTGCAGCCGACGGCGAGCAGCAAGCCCGTCAGGGTGATCGCGATTGCCTGCATGTATCTCATGAGTTCCTCGATGGTTGGTCGTCTGGTGATCGTGCGTCGATGTTCAGTGCGTGAATCTCGCCCGGCAGCATCGCCGCCAGCGCCTCGTAAACCATCCGGTGCCGTTCGAGCCGTCCGCGCCCGCTGAATGCCTGAGACTCGATGTGCACACGAAAGTGCCCCGCGCCGCCCTGTGCACCGGCGTGGCCGGCGTGACGCGCGCTGTCGTCCTCCACCGCGACACGCGCCGGGGCGAAGGCGGCTTCCAGCATGGCGCGGATCCGCTCAACCCGCGGCCGTTCCATCGTGGCGCGCCTGCGCGGCGATCCAGAAGCCCTGGGCGACGATGAAGACAAGCGTCAGGCCTAGCATGCCGAACAGCTTGAAGTTGACCCAGGTGGCCTCGTCGAAATACCGGAACACGACGATGTTCGCCGCGCCCATCACCAGGAAGAAGGCCACCCACATCGCGTTGAGCCGGCGCCATTGCCCCGGGCTCAGGCCCAACGGCGTCTCGGAGGCGGACATCAGTCGCTGGACCAGCGGCTGGCCGCCGAACCAGCGCCAGGGGCTGGCGAAGAATGCGGCCGCGAACAGCCAGTTGACGATCGTCGGCTTCCACATGATGAAGGCCGCATCGCGGATCGCGAGCGTCAGGCCGCCGAACACGAGCACGAGCCCCGCGGACACCAGGTGCATCGGGTTGACGCGGCGCGTGCGCAGCCAGTGGATGGTGACCTGCAGGACCGTCGCGACGATGATCACGAACGTCGCGACGAAGATGTCGGCGAGCTTGTAGGCGACGAAGAACGCGATGACCGGGAGGAAATCGAACAGCAGCTGCATGCGCGGGACCGTCGAAAGGGGCGGCAATCATAGCCGAAAGGGGGCCCCGGCGCCCCCGGTCCATAATGGACCATGGCCGAACGGCTGGAATTGCATCCGACGACGCCGCAGGCGCGGCTCCTGCGCCAGGCGGCGGACTGCCTGCGGGACGGCGGCGTCATCGCCTACCCGACGGATTCGTGTTACGCGCTCGGTTGCGCGATCGGCGCCAAGGAGGCAATGGAGCGCATCCAGCACATCCGGCAGACCGGCAAGCGCCATTTCTTCACCGTCATCTGCCGCGACCTGTCGGACATCGCGCGTTTTGCGCGCGTGGACAACTGGCAATACCGGCTGCTGAAAGCGTTCACGCCGGGCCCCTATACGTTCGTGCTTCGCGCGACCCGCGAGGTTCCGCGGCGGCTGCTGGAGCCACGCCGCAAGACGGTCGGCATCCGCGTGCCGGAGCACCCGGTCGTGCGCGCCCTGCTGGAGGAGCTGGCGGAGCCGCTCATGAGCACGACGCTGATGCTGCCCGGCGACGAGGTGCCGCTCACGGATGGCCACGAGATCGACGGGCGCATCGGCCACGCGGTCGACCTCGTGCTCGATGCGGGCGCTTGCGGTCTCGAACCGAGCACGATCGTCGACCTATCCGGCGCTGCGCCCGTGCTCTTGAGGGCCGGCAAGGGGGATCCCAGGCCATTCCAGTGACCGGCGGCGGGCCGCGTCGCAACGTATAATCGGCGCCCGATGGGACAATCGATCGACGTGGCCGGCTTCCTGCAGACGCTGTCGATCGCGGCCATCCCGATCCTGTTCGCGATCACGCTGCACGAGGTCGCGCATGGCTGGGTGGCGCTGACGTTCGGCGACCGCACCGCCGAGTCACAAGGGCGCCTCAGCCTCAACCCGATCCGCCACATCGACCCGATCGGCACGGTGCTCGTCCCCGTGCTGCTGCTGTTCCTCGGCGGCTTCCTGTTCGGCTGGGCGAAGCCCGTGCCGGTCAATCCACGCTACATGCGGAATCCGCGCGCCAACATGGTGTGGGTATCCGCCGCGGGACCTGCGGCGAACTTGCTGATGGCCGTCGGCTGGGCCTTCCTGATGATGTTGTGCCAGTCATTCGACCTGGGCGTCGTCGGACGATGGCTGGAGGCGATGGGAGCGGTCGGCATCACCATCAACCTGCTGCTCGCCGTGTTCAACATGCTGCCGATTCCGCCGCTGGACGGCGGCCAGGTGCTCACGAACCTGTTGCCTCGCGGTCCGCTCACGGCCATGCTCGAGGCCCTGTACCCGTGGGGCCTCTTCATCGTGCTGGGGCTCGTGGCGACCGGCCTGCTCGGGCCTCTGGTCAGCGGTCCGATCTCATTCCTGCAGGGGCTGCTGGTCGCGGTTTTCGGGCTGCACTAGCCGGGAGCGACCGTGCCTGCCAATCCGGTTCAGCAGCGACGAGTGGTTTCCGGCATGCGGCCGACCGGCCAGCTGCACCTCGGCAACTACCACGGCGCGCTGGTCAACTGGATCGGGTTGCAGCGGCGCTTCGAGTGCTTCTTCTTCGTGGCCGACTGGCATGCGCTGACGACCGGGTACGAGGACACGGCCACCTTCAAGGCCAACGCCCGCGAGGTCGTCATCGACTGGCTGGGCGCCGGACTCGATCCCGAGGCCTGCACGATGTTCGTGCAGTCGCGTATCGGCGAGCATGCGGAGCTGCACCTGATCCTGTCGATGGTCACGCCGGTGTCGTGGCTCGAGCGCGTGCCGACCTACAAGGACCAGATCGAGCAGCTCAAGGACAAGGATCTCGGCACCTACGGCTTCCTCGGTTACCCGCTGCTGCAAAGCGCGGACATCCTCATGTATCGGCCGCAGTACGTGCCGGTCGGTGAGGACCAGGTTGCGCACGTCGAGATCACGCGCGAGATCGCGCGTCGCTTCAACAACATCTACGGCCGGGAGCCCGATTTCGCTGCGCGCGCCGGACGCGCGGCGCAGAAACTCGGACCGGCGGGGGCGGAGCAGTACGCCGAACTGCGCCGGCAGTACCAGGAGCATGGCAACGGCGAGGCGCTTGCGCGGGCCCGCGCACTCATCCAGGGCGGGTCAATGCTCGCGACCGAGGACCGGGAGCGCCTGCTGGGCGACCTGGAGGGCGGTGGCCGTGCGATCCTGCCCGAGCCGGAGGTGCTGCTGACCCGGTCGCCCAAGGTGCCGGGCCTCGATGGCCGCAAGATGTCGAAGTCCTACGACAACACGATCCGGCTGCGCGAGGACCCGGCCAGCGTCGAGAAGAAGCTCAAGGCGATGCAGACCGACCCGGCGCGCGTGCGCCGCAGCGATCCGGGCGATCCGGACAAGTGCCCGGTGTTCAGCCTGCACCGGATCTACTCGACGGAGGAGACCCAGGCCTGGGCGGCGCAAGGCTGCCGCACCGCCGGCATTGGCTGCCTCGACTGCAAAAAGCCGCTGATCGATGCGGTGCTCGCGCAGCTCGCGCCGGTCCGCGAGCGGGCCCGCGAGTATGAGGCCAATCCGGGCCGCGTCGCCGAAATCCTCGATGCCGGGTGCTCGCGCGCCCGCGAGGCCGCGCGTGCGACAATGGATGAGGTCCGCGCCGCCGTGGGGCTCGATTACTGATGTCCGACGCCGCCGACAGCGAAGTCATCGAGGCTGCCGAGAGCCCGCCCGAACCGCCGCCGCAGCAGGGCGAGATGCCGTTCGCCATCGTCGAGGGCGAGCCGGTTACCGAGGTGCCGCGCGATCTCTACATTCCGCCGCAGGCGCTCGAGGTGTTCCTGGAGGCCTTCGAGGGTCCCCTGGACCTTCTGCTGTACCTGATCCGGCGGCAGAACCTCGACGTGCTGGACATACCGATCGCGGACATCACGCGCCAGTACATGGAGTACATCCAGCTCATGCAGGAGCTCGATCTGGAGCTCGCCGGGGAGTACCTGCTGATGGCCGCGATGCTGGCCGAGATCAAGTCGCGGATGCTGCTGCCGCGCAGCGCCGAGGCCGGCCAGGAAGAGGAGGATCCGCGCGCCGAGTTGGTGCGCCGGCTGCAGGAGTACGAACGCTTCAAGCGCGCCGCCGAGGACATCGACCGGCTGGCGCGGCTGGACCGCGACGTGCACCAGGCGCATGCCGAGCTCACGCACCGGCAGGTGGTGCGCTTGCTGCCCGATGTCGCGCTGCAGGAGATGCTCGTGGCCTTCAAGGACGTGGTGCAGCGGGCGACGATGTTCGCGCACCTGCACGTCCGGCGTGAGACGCTTTCGGTGCGGCAGCGCATGTCGGAGGTGCTCGCGCAGCTCGAAGGCAACGGCCTCGTCGAGTTCGTGCGGCTGTTCCGCTTCGAGGAGGGACGCATGGGGGTGACGGTCACGTTTGCCGCCCTGCTGGAACTGCTGCGGGAAGGCCTGATCGACATCGTGCAGGCCGAGCCGTACCGGCCGCTCCACGTGCGCCGCGCGGAGCGCGACCCGGACGCGCCCGCGGTCGACGATGTCGAGATCACGACTGCCTGACGGACGGAGTGGCGATGGACAGCGGACAACTGAAGCACATCGTCGAGGCCGCGCTCCTGGCCTATGGCCAGCCGCTCAGCGTCGACCAGCTGCGCGAGATCTTCGACGAGTACGAGCGGCCCGAGGCCGCGGACGTCCGCACGGCGCTTGCGGAGCTTGCGCGCGACTGCGAAGGCCGGCCGGTGGAGCTCGTCGAGGTCGCGAGCGGATGGCGCCTGCAGGTGAGGAGCGCCTTCGCCTCGAGGCTGTCGCGGCTCTGGCAGGAGCGGCCGGGCCGCTACTCGCGGGCGCTGCTCGAGACGCTCGCGCTGATCGCCTACCGCCAGCCGATCACGCGCGGGGAGATCGAGGACGTGCGCGGCGTGACGGTCAACCCGAACATCGTGCGCACGCTGACCGAGCGCGGCTGGATCCGCGTGGTCGGGCATCGCGAAGTGCCCGGCCATCCGGAACTGCTCGGCACGACGCGCGAGTTCCTCGATTACTTCGGGCTCAAGAGCCTCGACGAG
>DATBIR010000189.1:0-3263 GCA_036556825.1 Beijerinckiaceae bacterium | reverse complement strand
CGCTCGCGCAGGACCTTGGCGCCGGCCCATCGGTTGTGGGGGCTGAGCTCGACGGCGAACAGGTCGCCCATCTCGCGGTAGAAGTCGGCAAGGGCGGCCTGGGGCCGGGTGAGGATGCCGACCCTGGCATCGCGCTGGTTGCCAAGGCGCTCGGCGAGGATGCGCAGGGTGACGGACTTGCCGGTGCCGGGCGCGCCGGTGACGAGGGCGAAGCCGCCCTCGCCGACGAGCTGCTCGACGCGCCAGCAGAACGACTCGATGCGTCGCGATGCGTGCAGCGCCTCGACCGGCACGTCGGGGGCGAAGGGGTTCCACTTGAGGCCGTAGAGGGCGAGCATCTTCTTGTTCACGAGCCGTCTCCTTCGTCGTCGCTGGTGTCGTGCTTGGGCAGATAGGCGGGCGGCAGGCCGCTGCCCGACTGCCGGTCGAGCAGGCGCTGGAGCAGCGGCGGGATCGGCGACGCCGGCGCTTGGGGCGCCGGCTCTGCGGCGGCGTTGGCGGGCGGATCGAGCGTGCGCCGCAGACCGCTGGCGTTGAGCGTCTTGTCCTGCGGATAGAGCCGCGCCAGCACGTTGCCGGTGCGCTCGTCGACAAGGTGGACGGCGCTGAGGTCCCATGATGCGTAGCGGACCTCGATACGGGTGAGATGCCGGTAGCGGTTGGGCACCTCGAAGCGGCGGCCCTCGATGACGATGCTACCGTCGCTCTTCTTCTGGGTGCGATGTGTGCTCCGCGTGAAGGCGAGACGCAGCGCTTCACTGTCGGGGCAGGAGCGCGTCACCGCCGGTCCTTCCAGGAAGCGGGCGAGCGGTGTGGTGTCGATCTCGGAGTGGCGCGTGCGGTTGTACTCGTGCTCGACCCAGGCTTGCGTGGCCTCGTTGAGGAAGGCGAGCGTCAGGTCGGGGACGTGCTCCAGCATGGCGATGAGGCGGCCCTCGACCGGCCCCCAGAACGCCTCCTGCTTGGCGTTCTGGTACGGACTATAAGGAAGCGTCGTGTGGTGCAGGACACCGAGGCGCGTCAGGCCCTCGCCGATCTCTGCTGCGGTCATGGCGGCACCGTTGTCGCTCAAGGCCGCGCGCGGCAGGCCACGCTTCTGGAACGCCTGGGACAGGCCGTGGGCGATCACCTCGGCGGTCTCGGCGAGATACCACTGCAGGTGACAGGCGAGGCGCGAGCGATCGTCGAGCACGCCGAGCAGGATCGGCGTAACCCACTCGCCGCGCGCGGTGATGACCTTGCGTGAGCCGTGGTGGCAGTCCCAGTGCCACAAACCATTGACGTACTCGGCCTCGTAGCGGCGCACCTCGCGCTCGACGATGCGGGCCTCGGCACGCTCGGCGCCGTCGGTGGTGCGCGACGTGAGGCGCCGCCGCTTGTCGAGACCGTTGGCGCGCATGAAGCGTCGCAGCGTGGCGTAGGACGGCACCGGCTGCAGATCGAGGCGCGTCTGGCTGAGCGCGACGAGGTTGTCGTGATGGAGCTTGACGCTCCAGCTCTTGTGCGCGGCGTACTGCGCGAGCAGCTCTCGGCGGATCGTGTCGCCGATCGCGACCTGCCGACCGGCATCGGCACGCAGCTTGCGACGCAGCACGCCGACGGGATCGGCGCGCTCGCGCAATGCGCGGTAGTACCAGCGCTCGATAGTGGAGAAGCCGAAGTGGACGGGCTCGCCGGTGCTCGGATGCTGCCACGTGCGTGCAGCCAGCTCCTCGATTGCGCTGCGCAGCCCGCCCTTGTCGGGCGGCGCTGCCAACAGCTGGCCGATGACGGAGAAGCGCAGATGCGCCCATCGCTCGTGCACACGTGTCTGTCTCGTCATTCCAGCCCCTCTCGATCGCGAGTGCGCCGACCGTAGAGCGGGCTGATCAAGGCCGACGACGAGCATCCCTTGCGGATTTGGGAAGGCCATTATCGAGCGTGGCTTCGGCCTCCGGTGATGGGAGCAAGGAAGCGCAACAGCGCGACGACGGCGTCGGCGCTGTCGTCACCGAAGCGATCGAGCAGCGATGCCGGCAACCGGTCGTGCTCGACCGGCGGCATGAACGCGGCCCGGGCGATCTGCCAGAACGGCGTCGCCGTGAACTTGTCGCGCCACCATCGGCGCCAGCGCTCGACGGTGCGCCGATCGACACCGACGGCCTCGTTCATCCGCTGCACGCGCTTGGGGCTTGCGCCATGCCGCATGATCGAGACCAGCACGACGATCGTTGCGAGGTAGACCTTGGGGCCGAGGAAGCGCAGCGACGGTGGCGTCGCCCACGACCGGCAGCCATCGACAGCACAGCAGAAGCTGAAGCGCCGATCATGCTCGGGCCCAAGCTTCATCGGCCGGCCACGAGGCTTGCGCGGGTAGGTTGCCGAATGCAGCACACCACCGCACAACGAGCATCGCCCGGCTCTGACCGTATCGGCGAGATCGCGGTCGCAGGCGAGCAGGAGATTGTGGAACGTGGCGTCGGCCAGCAGCTCTCGATACAACGGATGCGTCCTCCCCGTACGAAAAGTGCCCCGACCCTATGGCCAAGCCCGGACGCAATGATCCCTGCCACTGCGGCAGCGGAGCCAAGTACAAGAAGTGCTGTCTCCCCAAGGACGAAGCCACGGAGCGCGAAGGACTGGCCGAGGCCCAGCGGCGGCGCGAGGAACCGCCGGCCGGGCGCCGCTTGGAGGTTCAGAAGTTGAAGGCTGCGATGGCTGCCAAGCTCGCCGATGCCGAGGACCTCGAAGATGACGACACGCTGATGGACGAGTCCAACGCCGTGATCGACCTCATCCGTACCGGCAAGCTCGACGAGGCCGAGGCCGCGGCGCACGCCTTGCTGGCGCGCCACCCCGAGGTGCACGACGGCTGGGACCGGCTCGGCATGGTGCACGAGGCGCGCGGCGAGAACGCCCAGGCCGTGGACTGCTACCGCCGCGTGATCGCGTTCCTCGACAAGAACCCCGACTACTCCGAGCCGGCGTTCCGCGCCTCGTTCGTCGAGCGGATCGCTAGGCTCTCCCCGCCTTCTGCGACCTGATCGCCCATTGTCGCTCGCGCTCGGCGATGGCGCCGAGCCCGGCGCCATCCGCGACCGTGATCAGAACGCCAGGACCGTGCCCTCAGATACCGTGATCGGGCTTACGATCACGGCATATTTCAGGCGCAAGGCCCAATTGAGCATCGCATGGAAAGCGCGTGCAAAGCGCGATGGTTCATGGCCATGGCCTTTCAGCTTGTCGGGAAGAATGAATACGCCGGTCAGCGGCGTGAAAAGCAC
>DATBIR010000188.1:0-47662 GCA_036556825.1 Beijerinckiaceae bacterium | reverse complement strand
AACCGTGATCCGGTAGGGCTCGTCGTCAAGCCGGAACAGCACCTGCCCTTTCTGGACCGTGTCGTTGTCGCCAACCAGAACCTCCGCGACGATGCCCGAGACGTCGGTCGAGACCGTAAGCTTGTCGGCGCGAACATAGGCATTGTCGGTCGTCACGTAGCGGCCACCGGCCAGGTACATGCCTGCGCCGCCCGCCAGCAGCGCTGCCGGACCCACCACAAAAAGGAGCCGCCGCAAGCCCTTGCGCCGTCCGCGCGGCGCCGCCGGCGCCGTGCCGTCACCGGCCGCAGCCGGCGCATCGGCCGGAACGCTGCGCAGGGCCGTGATGGTGTCGGCATTCCCGCCGCCACCGTTGGAAGCGGCGGCATCACGCCGCCGCGCTTGGCCGTTAGCCATCTTGCGCACTCCGCTCGTTATCGACAGCCGTCGCGCCGATCAGATTCGATTTGATGGTTGAGAGGAGCTGGATCAGCCGCTCACGATCCGTCTCCGAGATGCCTTCGAGCGCTTCCGCCCGTGTTGCCGCCCCGATTTCCCGCATCCTGAGAAGGACGGGGCGGGCCTTCGGCCTGAGGAACAGCAGCCATATGCGCCGGTCCCTGGCGTGCGGCCGGCGCTCGACGAAGCCGCTTGCCTCGAGCTTGTCGAGAATCCTGCCGAGCGTGATCGGCTCGACCTCGAGGATCTCGGCAAGACCGCCCTGGTGAATGCCCTCGTTCTCGGCCAGATGCGCCAGCACCTGCCACTGCGACCGGGTAAGCCCCAGGTCGCGCGCATTCTGCTCGAAGCGCTTGCGCAAGAGCCGGGCCGCGTCGTGCAGCAGGAATCCAAGGGTTCGGTGCGGTGCTTCAGCCATACCGACAAGATAAGCATGCTTATTATATGGAGGTCTACGTTTCCTGCAGGGCAGGCATACGAATAGCGGGGACTGGGGCCCTGGGGTGGGCTGCGACGGGGCAGCTCGGCTGGAACCCGCCCTCAAGCCTGACGTTGACGGTTAAGGTCAAACGCGTCGCGTAGGAGTGCGCCTCATGGGTCTGTTCACGAAAGAAATCACCACGATGGACGAGCTGTTTCAGCATGTCGTCCAGGACATCTATTACGCCGAACAGCAGATCAAGAAGTCCCTCCCGGACATGATCGCCAAGGCCACCAACCGGGAGCTGACGGCCGCGCTCAAGGCTCATCTGGCTGAGACGGAGAAGCAGATCTCGCGCCTCGAGCAGGTTTTCGAACTCCTCGGCCAAAAGCCCAAGGGAACGTCGTGTCCCTCGATCGACGGCATCATCAAGGAGGCGAATGAAATCGCCAGCGAGGTTGCCGACAAGAACGTTCTGGACGCTGCGCTGATCGCCGCCGCGCAGGCCGTCGAGCACTACGAGATCACCCGCTACGGCACCTTGATCGCGTGGGCGGACGAACTCGGCAACGAAGCCGTCGCCAAGCTCCTGACCACGACGCTCAACGAGGAAAAGCGGGTCGACAAGAAGCTGTCGAGCATCGCCGAGAAGAAGGTCAATCTCAAAGCCGCAAGCTGACGCGAGCCTCGGCCACGGCCCCCATGAACGTCAGCAGCGAGCGCACGCAATCGCTCTGGATGCGGGTGCAGGCCGCACCCGCATTCCGGCCTCTGGCGGAGAACTTGACGTGCGATACGGTCGTCGTCGGTTCCGGCATCGCGGGGCTCTCGGTCGCCTATGAGCTGACCCGCGCCGGCCAGTCCGTGGTCGTTCTCGACAGAGGAGCGATCGCGGGCGGCATGACCTCGCGCACGACGGCGCATCTCGCGCCGATCTGCGACGACGGTCTCGACGAATTGATCAAGGCGCGCGGTGAGGAAAGCGCCCGCCTCTTTCAGGAGAGCCAGGCAGCGGCGGTCGACCGGATCGAGGCCATCGTTGCCTCGGAAGCGATCTCCTGCGGATTCCGTCGCCTCGACGGTTATCTCTTTCCTGCCTTGGGAATGGCGCGCAGCGACGGCAAGGCGCAGCGCGATCGTCAATACGACGCCGCGCGCAAGGCGAACGCCGCCGCGGAGCGGGCGACCGGCGTGCCTTTGAAGGGGTTCGAGGACGCCCCGGTCGTTCGCTATCCGCGTCAGGGCACATTCCATCCGCTCAAATATCTTCAAGGATTGGTGGCGGCGATCGCGGAGGGCGGCGGACGCCTGTTTGCCGACACCGCCGTGACCGGCGTCGCCGAACAGGAGAACGGCGTCACCGTCACGACCGACAGCGGAAAATCGGTGAAAGCCGGGCAGGCGGTGATCGCGACAAACTCGCCGATCAACGACAGCACGGCGATCCACGACAATATGGTGCCGTACCGCACCTACGCCATGGCGTTCACGATCCCGCGCGGCATCCTGCCCGATGCTCTCTATTGGGACATGGCCGATCCTTACCACTACGTCCGCCTGCATCCCGGAAGCGGCACCATCGATTATCTGATCGTGGGAGGCGCGGACCACAAATCCGGCGAGTCCGATGACGGCGAGGTGCGTTTCGAGGCCGTCGAAGCCTGGATCAGGCAGCTCATGCCCGATCTTGGACGGGAGGTGCACCGGTGGTCGGGCCAGGTGCTGGACACGCCCGATTATTGCGGCTTCATCGGACGCGATCCGGGCAGCGACAAGATCTATGTGGTCACCGGCGATTCCGGTCAGGGCATGACCCATGGCGCGCTTGCCGGTCTCCTGCTGCACGATCTGATCGTTGGCGGAGGAAGCCCTTGGGCAGCGGTCTATGACCCTGCGCGCAAGCGGGCCAGAGGCGTCCTTAACACCATCACCGAGAGCGTCGGCGCGCTGAAGAGCCTCGCCGGATCCGCAGCGCCCGGCGCAGTGAAGTCGGCGGATGAGTTGAAGGCGGGCCAGGGCGGGATCATGCACCGCGACGGCCGCAAGATCGCTGCATGCCGTGATCTAAAGGGCAAGGTGCATCTGCTCTCGGCGGCGTGCACGCATCGCGGCTGCGAGGTCCAGTGGAACTCGACCGAGCAATGCTGGGACTGCCCGTGCCACGGCTCGCAGTTTGCGCCCGACGGCACCGTGCTCAACGCGCCCGCCACAAACCCGCTCGGCAAGGCTTGACGCAAGCGGCTCGCCTCAGGCGTCCCGGTCGATCGCGACGAGTTCCTGGAGCGGATGCCGGCCCGTCTCAATGATCGCGCGGATCATCGATGCTGCAAGCGCAGAGAAGGTAATTCCGTTGCCGCCATACCCGAAGGCCGCGTAGCAACGCGGGTAGTTCGGCACCGGCCCGATCAGGGGCAGCCCGTCGTCGGTCTGGCTGAAAAACCCGGCCCACGCGGTATCGATCTCGAGCCGTGCCTGTGGCAGCAATGCTTGCAAGCTCTGGAGCAGACGCTCCACCTTTGCGGGGATTTGCCGATCGCGCTCCTCCGCGTCGGCCGAAGTCTCATCCTCGCCGCCGATGATGATCTCGTCGCGTGCCGTTGTTCGCATGTACAAGTAGGGCTCCGATGCCTCCCATAGCAGGGTGCGATTCGGCCATAGGACTGCATTGGGCTGGGGTTTTGTCGCAAGTGCCCAGGTCGAGCCGACGCGGCTCACCTTCGGCTGCACGAATGGCGGCATCTCGTATCCGTTGGCGAGGACGAGAAGCTCTGCTTCGATGCTGAAGCCGTCGCTTGTCATGACGGTCGCGCTCGACGCCGAAGCGTTATAGGCGACGACCTGAGCAGGCGAATAGACGCGGGCGCCGCGCCCGACGGCCACCTGCATGAGCCCGCGGGCGAGCGCCACCGGATCGGCTTCGGCAGAGCCGCCATGCACGAGCGCCGCATCCCGGCGCAGACCGTAGGTCGCCGCAAGCTCGGCAGCGTCCAGGAACTTGCCGTCGATCCCCGCGCGTTGCCGCAGTCGCAGCTCTTCGCGCAGATCTGCTGCATCCAGCGCGCTGCCGGCGAGGTAGAGGGAATTGCGGGGCGCGAAGCTGCAGCCCAACCCGAAATGCGCGACCAGCGCGGCGATGCCACGGACCGCGTCGATGCTGTGCCGGTAGACGGCGGCACAGGCTTCGAAGCCCAGCCTGTCCTCGAGCTCCAACATCGGAACGTCGAGCTCCCACAAAAGAAGCGCGGTGCTGGCGGCGGTGCTTGCGGTTTGCGGCGCATTGCGGTCGAGCACCACGACGCTCCGGCCAGCGCGGGTCAACCGCTCGGCGATGAACGACCCGGTGATGCCCGAGCCGACGATGACGACATCGGCCTTGATGCTCTCCGTCAGCCGGTCGGTCGGCGACGGCGGTGGCGCAATGCGCTCCCAGATGCTCCGTCCCGACCGGAGGTCGAGGACCGGAGCCTGTTCGTCATCGGAGGGAAGTTTCATGGGCGAGACGGCGGGCAACAGATGCGGGCGCCGCCAGGTCAAAACGAACTTACCGCCTTCGGGTTCCCCTAACCCGACACGACGCGCGCCAGGTACGGCGCCGTGCGGCTCCCCGCACTTCTTGCCACTTCGGCCGGCGGCCCTGCGGCGACCACCCGGCCTCCCTCCTCGCCGGCGCCGGGCCCCATGTCGATGACCCAGTCGCTGACGGCGACGACGCGCATGTCGTGCTCCACGACGATCACTGTGTTGCCGGCCTCGACCAACCCCCCGAGTTGCGAGACGAGCCGCTCGACATCGGCCGGATGCAGGCCTGTGGTGGGCTCGTCCAGGACGTAGAGCGTGTCGCCGCGCTCCATGCGCTGCAGCTCGGTCGCCAGCTTGATGCGCTGCGCCTCGCCGCCGGAAAGCTCGGTCGCCGGCTGTCCGAGCCGCAGATAGCCAAGACCGACCTCCCGCACCACCCCGAGCGAACGACGCAGATGCGGCTCGTCGGCAAAGAACTCCCAGGCCGCATCGACCGTCATGCCGAGCACGTCGGCGATGTTCTTGTCCCGGTATGTGACCTTCAGCGTCTCCGCATTGTAGCGCGCCCCATGGCAGACCGGGCACGGCGCATAGACGCTGGGCAGGAACAGCAGCTCGACCATGACAAAACCCTCGCCGCGACAGTTCTCGCAACGTCCCTTGGCGACGTTGAATGAGAAACGACCGGCATCGTAGCGCTTGCGGCGTGCCTGCGGCGTCGCCGCGAAGATACGGCGCACGTAGTCGAACAGGCCCGTATATGTCGCAAGGTTCGAGCGCGGCGTCCGTCCGATCGGTTTCTGGTCGACCTGCACCAACCGCTTGATCCGCTGCATGCCTCCGGCGATGCACCCGCCGCTGGTGATTTCGGGCGCGCGCGCCAACGGATCGCCCTCGTCCTCCTCGTCCGCGTGGCGGTGGCCGAGCTGGCGCGCCACCAGTTCCACCAGCGCCTGAGTGACCAGACTGGACTTGCCCGAGCCGGACACGCCAGTCACGGCCGTGAACACGCCCAAGGGGAAAGCGACGTCGAGTCCATGCAGATTGTTGCGCGTGACGCCGCGCAGCTCCAGCCAATCTTGCGGTGCGCGCGGGCTGCGCCGGGGAACGCCTTTCTCGTCGAACAGATACCGCCGGGTGTGTGACGCTTCGACCTGCCGCAACCCCTTGGGCGGCCCACTGTAGAGGACGCATCCGCCCCGCTCGCCGGCGCCGGGGCCGACATCGACGATCCAGTCGGCGTGCCGGACCACATCGAGCTCGTGCTCGACTACGAACAGCGAGTTGCCGTTCGCCTTCAGCTGGTCAAGCGCGCCGAGCAGCGCCTCCGTGTCGGCGGGATGCAGGCCGGCCGATGGTTCGTCCAGCACGTAGACCACTCCAAACAGATTGGAGCGGACCTGCGTGGCGAGCCGCAGGCGCTGCAGCTCGCCGGGCGACAGCGTCGGCGTGCCGCGATCGATCGCCAGGTAGCCCAGCCCCAGATCGAGCATCACGGCGAGCCGCGCCATCAGATCCGTGGCGATGCGCCGGGCGACGAGGGCCTTCTCCGGATGATCCGCGGCCGCCTCCTTGAGGCGTGGCGCCGTGCCGTGGGCGTAAGGTCGAAAGAGCTCGGCGAGCCGTCCCAGCGGCAGCGTGGACAAGTCGGCGATGTCGAGCCCGTCGAACTTCACCGATAACGCCTCCTGGCGCAGCCGCTTGCCGTGACAGAGCGGGCATTCGGTGCTGACCATGTATCGCGCCGCCCGCTTCTTCATCAGCGGGCTTTCGGTGGTGGCGAATGTGGTCAGCACATGGCGCCGCGCGCTGGTGAAGGTTCCCTGATAGCTCGGCTCCTCCTTGCGCTTGAGCGCACGGCGCACCTCGCCTGGCGTGTAGCCGGCATAGACCGGCACGGTCGGCTGCTCGTCGGTGAACAGCAGCCAGTCCCGGTCCTTCCTGGGCAGGTCGCGCCATGGCTTGTCGACGTCGAATCCGAGGGTGACCGCGATATCCCGCAGATTCTGTCCGTGCCACGCCGTGGGCCAGGCGGCGATGGCCCGTTCGCGGATGGTCAGCGAGTCGTCCGGCACCATCGAGCGCTCGGTTGCTTCGTAGACTCGGCCGAGCCCGTGGCACGTTGGACAGGCGCCTTCCGGCGTGTTGGGGGAAAAGGATTCGGCGTAAAGCAGATCCTGGCCAGACGGATAATCGCCTGCACGCGAATACAGCATGCGCAGCAGGTTGGAGAGCGTGGTGACGCTGCCGACCGACGAGCGCGTCGTGGGCGAGCCGCGCTGCTGCTGCAGCGCGACGGCCGGGGGCAGCCCCTCGATATCGTCGACATCCGGAACGGCCATCTGATGGAACAGCCGCCTGGCATACGGAGAGACGGACTCGAGGTAGCGCCGCTGCGCCTCCGCGTACAACGTGCCGAAGGCCAGCGACGACTTGCCGGAACCGGACACGCCCGTGAAGACCACCAGGGCGTCGCGCGGCAGGTCGACATCGACATTCTTGAGATTGTGCTCGCGCGCGCCCCGGACCTGCACGTAACCCGGGCGGCCGCGAACACCGGATCGTTGAGGAACCGCAGTGTCCAGCCCCGCCGGCGAGTGTTCGACGCTCACCTGGCTATCGTCGGGTGAGACGGGATTGCCTGTCCCGGTCCGCCGCATCATCCGCGCGTTCCGTCAGGCCAGCTCGACAGGATCGTCTCGGCGTCGCAAGTCTCGATCTGGAGGCTGTAACGCTCGCTGTATAGCTTCAGCAAAGCGTCGTGCCCTTCGTCCGATGAGCTGCACACCGCGTCCGTCACGAGGATCACGCGATAGCCGTGGTCGACCGCGCCGATCACGGTTGCGAGCACGCACATATCCGTCTCAGAGCCGGTGACAATGAGCGTGTCGGCACCGCGCTCCTGCAGGTGCTGATGCAGTCTGTAGCCGGCAAAGGCCGAGTAGACGGGCTTGTCGAAAACACGCGCGGGCGGAGCCAGGGCTGCGAGGGGCGGCATGAGATCGAGGAGATGCGGGTCCAGGCGATCGCGAGTTGTATCGCGCCACTTTCGGTAATAAGTGCGCCACCGCCCGATCGCCTGCTCCGGGGTCTCCGGCGTGATGAACCGCGTGAATACGGTACGCTCCGGACATCTTTCGGCGATGCGCGTGACCGTCGGCAGCACCCGTTCCATCCACGGCGTCGGCCATGGCCCGTCCGACGAGAATATGCGCTGCATATCGATGCAAAGGTGCACGGCGCTCGCGGGTATTGGCTCGAGCAAAAGATCGCCCATCCTGGTCGCTGCTCTTTCCTGATTTTCCGAGGCGCTGCCGCGCCGACGCCACGAGGCGGACCTCCCGACGCTGGCGGTCGCCCGCCGCTACGAGGTTCCGTAAAGGATCACGCCAGCGATCACAGCCCCGAGCAGGATTGTGCTTCCGGTCGCTACCAAAAACCCTTTCTCCGAGAAGACGCCAAAATCCTTCCTGATCTGGTGCGCCGAACCGTCCGCGGAAGCCTGCTTCATTACGCCACCTGAACACACAAGCCGCATCTTGCGTGCAGAAAACGCGAGGCTTAACGGGAGGTTCCGGGTCCGGACCGGGCGGCCGTCGCGGCCCTCGGCGAGGAGTGCCGCTGAATCCGGAGCCAATTGCATAACGCTTTCCTGCTGGCCAATTCAGAAAATCGCGGGGCTCTGCGCGCTCCGGCCTGTGCGGGGCTCCGCAGTTCGTTCGCGCGCAAGCGTCGCGTTGACCGCAGCCTTGTCCAGCGGGACATGAGCTAGCAGGTGATCTGGCCGCAGTCCCGCACCGAGCCAACGATCTCCTTGAGTGAGACAGGACCGGGATACCCCAGGAGACCGGCACCGGCGATGAGGAATGATGGGGTCGCTGCCATTCCCAGCGATGCCGCCAGCCGCATCTGATCCGCCAGAACACCCTGGATGTCCGGTGCGTCCGCAAGGCGCGCCACATCGGCGACCGGAGCTCCAAGGCTCGCGGCCACATCGAGCGCCTTGTCCCGCCCGATCCTGCCCCGCCGCTCGAAGAGGCGGCGGTGAAATTCATAGGCCCGCTCGGGCCCCCCCAGGCGCAACACCGCAAGCTCGACCCGGGCCGCGTCGGCGGAATCGGCCGAGAGGATCGGATTGTTCACCAGCCCGAGCCTGAGATCAGGCGTTTCCTGCAGCAGTCCGTGAATGTCCCGCATCGCCGCCCGGCAATAAGGGCAATTGTAATCGAAGAACTCCACGAGGGTGAGCACGCGCTCGTCGGCACCGGTCCAGATCACACCGCCGAGCTCGTCCAGCTCCGACGTGACTTCCACCGGCAGGCGCAGGTTCGGCACCGGCTTTCCGTCGTCTCCCTTGATCGCAAACCATTGGCCGGCGTCCTGCGCCCGCGCCGAATGGGCGAGAGCCGCAAGAGTGCCCATGCCGCTGCCTAGAAGGAGCTTTCGCCTCGAGATCATCAGGTGGATCGCCGTCAGCTTCGTCCCGCCGGCCCTATCATCGCTAGCGGTTCCCGCAAATGGGGTGTTCGGTCGCCACTCCTCCCCTTCTTCGCGCGCCTGCACCGGCCGCATCGCTAACGTTGAAGTCCATCCCCGAGGGGCTTATTGCGTTGGTCTTCCCGTCCTGGATGGTGGTGACTGCATGCGCCTTCGGAAATGCATTGGCGTCCCCGCGAGGGACGCCCAGGAACGCGGCGCCCTCGCGGCCGTGCGCCTCGCCGTCGGCCGGCCGGGCTGAGGCACCCGTGGCTGTCGACATCCCGGATCGCGCCCGCGTCGTCGTCATCGGCGGCGGCGTCATCGGCACGTCAGTCGCCTACCACCTCGCCAAGATCGGCTGGACGGATATCGTGCTGCTCGAGCGTGACCGGCTGACCTCGGGCACCACCTGGCACGCGGCCGGGCTGATGGTCACTTTCGGCTCCCTGTCCGAGACCTCGACCGAGATGCGCAAATACACGCGCGATCTCTATTCCCGGCTCGAAGCCGAGACGGGCCTCGCCACGGGCTTCAAGCCGATCGGCTTCATCGAAGTGGCGGCGGACGCTGACCGGCTCGAGGAATACCGGCGCGTCGCCGCCTTCAACCGCTTGTGTGGCGTCGACGTGCACGAGATCTCGCCCGCCGAGGTCAAGCAGCTGTTTCCTCTCGCGCGCGTCGACGACATTCTGGCCGGCTTCTACGTCCCCGGCGACGGGCGCGCCGACCCGGTCGGCGTCGCCATGGCGCTCGCCCGCGGCGCACGGCTTGCGGGAGCGCGCATCATCGAGGGCGTGCCGGTGAGCGGCGTGCTGAAGCGGGATGGCCGCGCCGCCGGCGTGCGCACCGCCTTCGGCGACATCGAGGCCGAATATGTGGTCAATTGCGCCGGCATGTGGGCGCGCCAGCTGGCCGAGCAGGACGGCGTCACCATCCCGAACCAGGCAGCCGAGCACTACTATCTGATCACCGAGCCGATCCCCGACCTTCCGCCCAACATGCCGGTGCTCGAGGACCCGTCCTCCTACGGCTACTTCCGCGAGGAGGTCGGCAGCATGATGATCGGGTTGTTCGAGCCCGAATGCGCGCCCTGGCATGTCGACCGAATTCCCGACGATTTCTCGTTCGGCGAGATCCAGCCCGACTGGGAACGCGTGGGCCCGTATCTCGAGAGGGCGATGAACCGGGTGCCGGTTTCGCTGCAGGTCGGGGTGCGAAAACTGTTCTGCGGGCCGGAGAGTTTCACGCCGGATCTCGGACCGATCGTCGGCGAGGCGCCCGAGCTGAAGAACTATTTTGTTGCCGCCGGGCTTAACTCGATCGGCATTCTCACGGGCGGCGGCATCGGGCGCGTGCTGGCGCGGTGGATCGTCGACGGGCTGCCGGATGTCGACGTCACCGGCATCAATATCGACCGCTTCCATCCCTATCAGGCGAACCCGGACTACCGGCGTCAGCGTACGATGGAGGCGCTGGGTCTCGTCTACAAGGTTCACTATCCGACCCGCTCGCCGGTCACCGCGCGTGGCGCCAAGAAATCCGCCGTGCATGACCGCCTCGCGGCGGCGGGCGCGTGCTTTCGCGACGTGAGCGGCTGGGAAGGCCCCGACTGGTACGCGCCACCTGGCAACGAGCCCAGGGTCGAGAAGCTGTCATGGGGCCGGCAGAACTGGTTTCCGTGGTGGGCCGCGGAACACCACGCCGCGCGCGAAAACGTGATCCTCATGGACATGTCGTTCATGAGCAAGTTTTCGGTAGAGGGCCGCGACGCCGGGCGGGTCCTCGAACACATCTCCGCCAACCGCGTCGACGGCCCGGCCGAAACCATCACCTACACGCAATGGCTGAACGAGCGCGGGCTGATCGAAGCCGACCTCACGGTCACCAAGCTCGATGACGAACGCTTCCTCGTCGTCGTCACCGACACCATGCACCGCCACGCGCTGACCTGGCTGCGCCGCCACATCGGCGACGCGCATGCCTTCGCCGGCGACCTGACCTCCGGCCACTGCCAGCTCAACGTGCAGGGACCGCGCTCGCGTGAGCTGCTGCAAAGCCTGACAAGCACGGATCTGTCCAACGAGGCGTTCCCGTTCCGCACGGCGCGCGAGATCGACATCGGCTATGCGCGCGTGCTGTGCATCCGCATCACCTATGTCGGTGAGCTCGGCTACGAGCTGTTCATTCCGGCCGAGCAGGCGACGCACGTCTACGACCACATCGTCGCGGCCGGCCTGCCGTTCGGACTGCGCCATGCCGGGCTCAAGGCGCTTGCCAGCCTGCGCATGGAAAAAGGTTATCGCGACTACGGCCACGACATCGACAACACTGACGATCCGTTTTCCGCGGGACTCGGCTTCGCGGTCGATCTCAGGAAACCGGACTTCATCGGCCGCGACGCGGCGCTGGCGCGCAAGGCGGCCGGCCCGATGACCCGACGTCTCGCGCAGGTCGTCGTTAGGGATCCTGAGCCCCTGCTCTTCCATGCCGAGGTGGTGCGCCGCAACGGCCGCCCCGTCGGCTACGTGCGCGCCGGCTCGTATGGGCACACGCTCGGTGGCGCCGTCGGCCTTGCCATGATCGAGGCGGGGGAGCCGATCGACGCGGCGTATCTGAGCAACGCCACGTGGGATGTGGACATCGCCGGCAAGGCCTATCCGGCCGAGGTGTCGTTAAGGCCGCTCTACGATCCCGAGATGCAGCGGGTGCGCAGGTAAATTCCCTCTCCCGCTTGCGGGAGAGGTGAATTGGCGGGAGAGCGTTAGGCCAACGGCAGCGGCGCCGCGGCGCGGCTCGCATGCGCCTCGAGGGCACGCGCATAGACCTTCTTGTAGCGGCGTGCGGAGCGCTGCCAGGCGAAGGTGCGAGCCATGGCGGCGCGGCGCATGGCGTTGAGCTTCGGGCGCGAGCCGAAGGCGTCCACGGCCCGGTAGACGGCGCTCAGGAGCGCCGCCAGCGAGGGCTCGCGGAACAGGAAGCCGGTTACGCCGTCCTCGATCGTGTCGGCGAGACCGCCGGTCTCGCGCGCGATCGGCAGCGAGCCGAAGCGCTGCGCGTACATCTGGCTGAGGCCGCACGGCTCGAAGCGCGACGGCATCAGCAAAAAGTCGCTGCCGGCATACATGCGGCGCGCGGTGCCTTCCTCGAACCCGATCTTGACGCCGACCTGGCCGGGGTAGCGCTGAGCGAGGCTCTGCAACTCCGTCTCGAAGCGCCCCTCGCCGCGCCCGGTCACGACGATCTGGCCGCCCTGGCGCACGATCGTCTCCGTTGCCTCGATGGCGAGGTCGACGCCCTTCTGGTGGACGAGGCGCGACACCACCGCGAACAGCGGACCGCGCGACACGGCGAGCCCGAATTCCTGGCGCACCTCGCCGGCATTGGCCTTCTTGCCGTTGAGATCGTCGGGCGCGAAGGGCTGCTGCAGATGCGGGTCGGTGCGCGGATCCCAGCTCTCGTCGATGCCGTTGAGGATGCCGGTGAGGCGGCCCTCCTGGAGGCGCCGCCGCAGCAGCCCGTCGAGCCCGCAGCCGAATTCGGGCGTCGTGATCTCTTTGGCGTAGGTGGAGCTGACGGTGGTCAGGTGCGTCGCGTATTGGATGCCTGCCTTGAGAAACGACAGCTTGCCGTAAAATTCGACACCCTCGATCTGGAAGGCGCTCTCGGGGATGCCGAGCCGCGGCAAGCGGTCGCGGTCGAACAGCCCCTGATAGGCGAGGTTGTGGATGGTGAGGACGCTCGGCACGCGGCAGCCGCGCCACGCCAGATAGGCAGGCGCCAGGCACGAGGGCCAGTCGTTGAGATGCAGGAGGTCGGCCTTCCAGTCCAGGTCCTCGACGCCGGCCGCGATCTCGGCCGCGGCCAGGCTTAGCCGTGCGAAGCGGATGTCGTTGTCGCTCCAGTCGATGCCGGCCGAGTTGCCGTAGGGAGAGCCCTCCCGGTCGTAGAGCTCCGGGCAAAGCACCACATAGATCACGAGCCCATCCGGAGCGTTCATGCGCCCGATCTCACAGGCCGGCATGGCCCGGCTGCCTGGCAGACGGGCCACGACGGTGATTTGGTCTGTGTTCTCCAGGACCTGCCGGTAGCCCGGAATCAGGACCCGGGCGTCGTATTCCTGGCGCAGGGTGCGCGGCAGTGCGGCCGACACCTCGCCAAGGCCTCCGGCCTTCACATAGTCGGCAATTTCCGGCGTGACATATAAGATGCGTTGCGGTGGAGATTCGCTCTCCGCCGGGATTTGCTGGGCCGCACGGCTGGGCCGTGCGCGTGTGGGCGTCCCAGCCCACGAGGCTTGATCGATGAAAGAGCTGTGCATGTCCACGCTAAGACGAGCAAGACTTATGCCGGACTGCTACGCTCCGGGCTGGCAAAGGCCTAACGCGAAGCCTGGCTATAAAGTTCCTGCCGGCATCCGCATCGGCTAAAGGAAGGACAAAATTTCGGCATTCACATAGGTGAAGAAGCCTGGAGTCGCGGCAGTCTTCCTTTTCCGGTAGGGCAACCAAGTTAATGCGCCATTCAGCTTACGGAGCCGATTTCCACAGCCCAAAGCTACGCTTTGTGACGATGAACACAGGACGGAGTGCATGACGGCAATGAGCGGGCCTCAAACGCGATCGCGCCGCGCACAGGAAGCGATGCTGCTTGACGCGCCTGCGGGGAAAGCGTCCCCGCCGGCCAAGCTTCTGCCGTCGGACAGGCCCGACGGCGCCGACCGCACGCCCTCCAAAGATGAGATCGCGGTCATTCGGGAAGCGATCCTGACCAAGCTGACATATGCCATCGGCAAGGATCCGCATGCCGCGCGCGGGCACGACTGGTTCGCCGCCACCGCCCTGGCGGTGCGCGACCGCATCGTCGACCGCTGGATGGATTCGACCCGGGCGACCTACCAGAGTGGGCGCAAGCGCGTTTATTATCTCTCCCTGGAATTCCTGATCGGGCGACTGTTGCTCGATTGCGTGAGCAATCTCGGGCTGACGCCAGCCGTGCGCGCCGCCCTCGCCGAGCTTGGCGTCGATTTCGACGCGCTCCGCACCGTCGAATCGGATGCGGCCCTCGGCAATGGCGGACTCGGGCGCCTCGCGGCCTGCTTCATGGACAGCATGGCGAGCCTTGAGATTCCCGCCTACGGCTACGGCATCCGCTATGACTACGGCCTGTTCCGCCAGGTGCTGAACGAGGGGTGGCAGCATGAGCTGCCCGAGGAATGGCTCGCGGCCGGCAACCCGTGGGAATTCGAACGGCCGGAAGTCGTCTATCGCATCGATTTTGGCGGCACGGTCGAACTTGCACCGAATCCCGACGGGACCCTGCGCCATATCTGGCATCCGAGCGAGACCGTACTCGCCGCCGCCTACGACACGCCGGTGGTTGGCTGGCGCGGCTGTCACGTCAACACGCTGCGGCTGTGGTCGGCGCGGGCAGCGGACCCTCTCAAGCTCGAGACATTCAACATGGGCGACTACGTCGGCGCCCTCGCCCATCGCATGCGCGCCGAGGCGATCTCGCGTATCCTCTACCCGAGCGACGTGACCCCGGCCGGCCAGGAGCTGCGTCTTCGTCAGGAGTTCTTCTTCACGTCCGCCTCCCTGCAGGACCTGGTGCGGCGCCACCTCGACCAGCACGGCGATCTCGGGACGCTGCCCGACCACGCCGCCCTTCAGCTCAACGATACGCATCCGGCGATCGCCGTCGCCGAGCTGATGCGCCTGCTCGTCGACGAGCACCAGGTGCCGTGGGAAAAGGCGTGGCGGATCACGACGGGCACGCTCAACTACACCAACCACACTTTGCTGCCGGAGGCGCTCGAGCGCTGGCCCGTGTCGATGATGGAACGGCTCCTGCCGCGCCACATGCAGCTCATCTACCTGATCAACTGGCTGCATCTGGAGCAGCTCGCGGAACGAGGGCCGCTGAGCGAAGCAGGGATCCAGGCGGTGTCCCTTATTGACGAGTCGCAAGGGCGCTTCGTGCGCATGGGCCATCTCGCGTTCCTCGGATCGCACCGCGTGAACGGCGTCTCGGCCCTGCATACGGACTTGATGCGCAAAACCGTCTTTCGCGACCTGCACGCACTCTATCCTGACCGGATCGTCAACAAGACCAACGGCGTCACATTCCGGCGCTGGCTGCACCAGGCCAACCCGCTCCTGCGGGACCTCCTCGTCGAGACGATCGGCGAGCGCGTGCTCGACGACCCCGATGCGCTCACGCAACTGGAGCGCGTCGCAGGCGACGTGGACTTTCAGGATCGCTTTGCCGCTCAACGGCGAGCCAACAAGGAGACTCTGGCGGCGATCATCAGGCAGCGTGTGCAGATCGAGGTCGACCCCGCGGCCCTTTTCGACGTCCAGATCAAGCGTATCCACGAATACAAGCGGCAGCTTCTCAACGTGCTCGAGGCCATCGCGCTCTACAATGCGATCAAGGCCGAGCCGAACCGCGAGTGGGTGCCGCGCGTCAAGATCTTTGCCGGCAAGGCGGCGGCCAGCTACCGGCAGGCGAAGCTGATCATCAAGCTCGCCAACGACGTGGCCCGGATTGTCAACGACGACCCTGCCGTGCGCGGCCGGCTGAAGGTCGTGTTCCTGCCCAACTACAACGTGAGCCTTGCCGAGGCGATCATCCCGGCGGCGGACCTGTCCGAGCAGATCTCGACCGCCGGCATGGAGGCATCCGGCACGGGCAACATGAAGCTGGCCCTCAACGGCGCTCTCACCATCGGCACGCTGGACGGCGCCAATATCGAAATCTGCGAGCGGGTCGGACACAAGAACATGTTCATCTTCGGTCTCACGGCCGAGGAGGTCGAGGCGCGCTGGCGTTCGGGCAGCCACGCGCCAATTACGATCGCATCGTCACCGCGCCTGGCCCAGGCCCTGGACGACGTCGCTGCCGGCGTCTTCTCGCCGGAGGAGCCGCAGCGCTTCGCGCCCTTGATCGAGGAGCTCAGCCACCGCGACCGCTTCATGGTGACAGCCGATTTCGATGCCTATTGGGAAGCCCAGCGGGCTGTCGACCGGTGCTGGCGCGAGCGCAAGGCGTGGTGGCACGCCAGCATCCTCAACACGGCCCACGTGGCGTGGTTCTCGTCGGACCGCACGATCCGCGAATACGCCGACGAGGTCTGGAACGTGACGGTGCCCGAAGCGGATCGGTAGGATTCCGTCCCGCCCAGTGGCAACCATCCCGGCTCAAGTCGGGGGTGGCTTTGCCGCGTCAAGCGCCAAGGGGACAGGAACAGACTCTTGTGAATAACTTTGGCGGGTGCGGGCGCAAACCTGGTTTCGGCGCGCATCGGAGCCACCCGCCCCGAGAATGACCGCCCCCGTGCCCCCCGTCTCCCCGGAAAGGCACCATTGGCTTCAGGCCTTCGCCTGTGCGCCCCGGCGCCTGCGCGGCGCGCCTGGCTTCGCCGTCTTGACGCTTCCATTGGTGGTCGACCGGGCCGCCGCGAGGGCCGGCACAACGATGTCCGACGCGGCGATTTCCGTTGATCCCGCAAGCTCCTGCTCGGCTTGCGACCAATGTTCCTCGGCGCGCCCGTCCTGGCGTCCCTCGCGCTCCCAGATCTGGTAGGCGCGCTCGCGAACCTTCTCTTGTCTCACGTCTTGCATAGGCCACCTCACCCGAATCTGTCGTGAGTCGCGGCTATCATCTCCCGTCACGCCGGGGAAGGTCAAAGGCCTGCGGCCAAGCTTCCAGGCCGGCCCTGCGGCGCACTGGCTTTTGCACGCCCGGAGCAATGCCGTTACCGTCGTACGAGGTGAGTAATGTTTCAGGAGATTGCGATGGCAGGGTTTCGGCAATTGATTGCAGCTGCGGCCGTGTCCATTTTGGCGGGTTCCGGCATTGCCCAGGCTCAGACCCTCAAGGTCGGCTCGAAGAACTTCACCGAGCAGTTCGTCGTCGCAGAACTATACGCCGGCGCGCTCGAAGCGGCGGGGTTCAAGGTCGAGCGCAAGATCAACCTCGGCGCGACGCTGATTGCCCACGAAGCGGTCCGCACCGGCGCAATCGACATCTATCCGGAATATACGGGCACCGGTCTCCTGGCCGTGATGAAGGCGCAGCCGCCGATCGAGACCGATCCGCAGAAGGTCCACGCCGCCGTCAAGAGCTACTACGAAAAAGAGTTCAAGCTCACCTGGCTCAAGCCATCCGGCGTCAACAATGGCTATGCGATGGTGGTGCGGCCGGAAATCGCGCGCGAGAATAATCTGAAGACCTTGTCCGATCTCGCCCGGGTGGCCGGCAAGCTCAAGATCGGCGCCGGATCGGAATTCGTCGACCGCTGGGACGGCCTGCCAGGCCTGAAAGGCGTCTATGGCATCGAGTTCGCGGAGTTCCGCCAGTTCGCGGCGCTTCGGCTGCGTTACGATGCGCTGGCGCAGAAGCAGATCGATGTCGCCAACGGCTTCTCGACCGACTGGCAGATCGCCGCCGAAAAGTTCGCCGCCCTCGACGACGACAAGGGGCTCTTCCCGCCCTATTACCTTGCCCCGGTGGTGCGTCTTGATACCGTCGCCGGCAACGCCAAGATCGTCGAGATTCTCGAGCGCGTCGGTACGCTGATCGACAACCCGACCATGCAGGAGCTGAACCGGCGCGTGGAAGTCGACAAGAAGGAGCCACGGCAGGTGGCAGCCGAGTTCCTGAAGGCCAAGGGGATCACCCGCTGACAAGCGCCGCAAGGGCGTGCCCGGCCCGCACTCATCCTTGCCATCGTGGTAAGCGCGCGTGACCTGGGCCTTCAACAACCTCGACCGCCTGCTGCAAGCTCTCGGTCAGCATGTCATGCTGGTCGGCATCGCGCTCGTCCTGTCCCTCGCGATCGCCGTGCCTCTGGGGATCTGGGCTGCGCGTGCGCCGCGGGCGATGTTCGTGATCCTCGCCATCACCGGATTGCTCTACACGATCCCGGCGCTGGCGCTGTTCGCTCTCATGATCCCGATCGTCGGCCTTGGCCCCGTGCCGGCCGTCACGGCCATCGTGCTTTACTCGCTGCTGGTCCTCGTGCGCAACGTCGCGACCGGCATTCGCGGGGTCCCGCCCGATGTGATCGAGGCTGCCAACGGCATGGGTTTTGGACCGTGGCGCCGCCTCGTCCGGATCGAGCTGCCCCTCGCCATGCCGGTGATCGTCGCCGGCATCCGCATCACCGCCGTCATGCAGATTGCGGTCGCAACGGTTGCCGCCTTCATTGCCGCCGGCGGCCTCGGCGAGCTCATCTTCCAGGGCATCAGCGAGGCGTCAGACGAGAAGCTCCTCGCCGGCGCAGTGACCGCTTCGCTGCTTGCCGTGGCCACCGACGAGGCGCTTCGCCTGTTCGAGCGCCGCCTGCGCGCGGCTCAGGCGGACTGACCGATGCTGCCTGAGCTTCTTGTATGGATTCAGACGCATCCGAAGATGATCGCATCGACGGCGCAGCAGCATCTGATGCTCTCGGGCATCGCCCTTGCCGCGGCAACCGCGATCGGCGCGCCGACTGGACTGCTGCTGACGCGACGGCCCGCGATCGTCAGCCTTGTTATCGGCACCGCCAACGTGCTGCGCACGATCCCAAGCCTTGCGCTTCTCGTCATCATGCTGCCGGTCCTCGGCACGGGCTTCCTGCCCTCCGTCGTGGCTCTGGCGCTCTATGGGCTGCCGGCCGTGCTGATCAACACCTACACCGGCGTGGGGGCGGTGGATCGCGACGTGGTCGAGGCGGCGCGCGGGCAGGGCCTTTCGGACGCGCAGCTGATGCGGCGCATCGAGATTCCGCTCGCGTTGCCCGTGATCTTCGCAGGCATCCGCACGGCGGCGGTGCAGATCGTCTCGGCCGCGACGCTCGCCGCATTCATCGGCGGCGGCGGCCTCGGCGAGCTGATCACGGCCGGCATGGGCCTCCTCGATATCCCGCAGCTGCTCGTTGGCGCGTTGGCGGTCGCGACGCTCGCCATCTTGACCGAAGCTTTTTTCGGCCTGCTCGAATTCGCCATGACGCGCTCGCGCCACGGGGGATCGTCGTGATCGAGCTGCGCGGCGTCACGAAACACTTCGCCGGCGCGGCACGGCCGGCCGTGGATCAGCTCGACCTGATGGTGCCGTCGGCCGAGACCTGTGTGCTGATCGGCCCGTCCGGCTGTGGCAAGACGACGACTCTGCGCATGGTGAACCGGCTGATCGAGCCGACCTCGGGAGTAATCCGCGTCGAAGGCGAGGACATCACGCAGGCTGATCCGGTCGCGCTGCGCCGGCGCATCGGCTACGTGATCCAGCAGATCGGCCTTTTTCCGCACATGACCATCTTCGACAATGTGGCCACGGTGCCGCGGCTGTTCGGCTGGCCGAAGGCACGCATCGCACAGCGCGTCGAGGAGATGCTCGCGCTTGTCGGGCTCGAGCCAGCGCAGTTCGCGCGTCGCCACCCGCGCCATCTCTCGGGCGGGCAGCGCCAGCGGGTCGGCGTGGCGCGCGCGCTCGCCGCCGACCCGCCGGTGATGCTGATGGACGAGCCCTTCGGCGCCGTCGATCCGGTCGTGAGAAGCCGCCTGCAGGACGAGTTCCTCGGCATTCTGCGGCGGCTCAGGAAAACCGTGATCTTCGTCACCCACGACATCGACGAGGCGATCCGCATGGGCGACCGCATCGCCGTGCTCAAGGACGGCCGGCTTGCGCAATACGACACGCCGGACCGATTGCTTGGGCAGCCGAAGGACGCCTTCATCGCCGATTTCGTCGGCAGCGACCGCGCCTTGAAACGCCTCGCGCTCGTGACGGCGGCGAGCATTGCGGACCCGAACGGGCAGGCGCCCGGCGCGCCGACGGTTGCGCCTTCGGCTTCGCTCCGCGACGCGCTCGCCGCGCTTCTGCTCGCCGGAGCGGACACGGCGTCCGTGATCGGCGACAACGGCGCCGTCATCGGCACGGTGACGCTCGCAGCCATCCGCGAACGGGCTCGCCCGGATTCGAACGCGCCAGCGCAATAGCTCGGACGCAAGCGCCGACGGTCTGTCAACGAGGCCTGCAGCCGTTACCCGAGACGCTCGCCGGCGCGGATCGCGGCCGGCAAGAAATTCTCCGGCGGCGCCAGCGGGCAGATCCACTGGTCCGAATACGAGCACGAGGGCTGATAGGCGAAATTGAAATCGACGATGGTGCGCCCGTCGTCCGCGCTGCCGAGATCCGCGCCCTTGATCGTATCGAGGAGGTAGCGGCCGGCGCCGTAGGTTTCCGCGCCTGCGGTCGCATCCTTGAACGGCAGGAAGACGCCGCCGCCATAACCTCCGATCCAGTAGAGCGTGAGCTCGCCGCCGACCCGCTCTGCCAGGCCCTTCGTCTGCGCAAAGGCCGTGAGCGAGATTGCGCCGTCGCGGCCGAGATCGATGCGCATCGGCTCGCGTCGGGCGACCGGCGCAAGATCGACTGAAAGCCGAAGGCTTGGGTCGTAGGCGAAATACGCAAGGCCCGCGAAGCCGGCGCGCTGCGCCTGGCCGAGCGGGCTCTGCGGATGATTGCGCAGGAGCTCGTCGCGCGTCGCGCGCCAGAGCTGCCACGCCGGGACCGGCTCCGACGCGCGGATCGCCGCGTAAAGCTCCGCCACGCGCCGGCGCCAGTCCCACAGTGCAACCGTGTCGTCGACGTGCGACAACGGATTACTTCTTGTCGGGCTCGGCGCTCTTGGCCCGCCCGCGCTCGCCTTTGTAGATCTGCGCATCGTTCATGCGCTCGATCACGTGCTTTGGCGTCTTGGAGACGCGCTCGAGCAAGGCCTGTACGTCGTCCCCGTCGACCGGGGTCAGCTCGAGATTCTGCTTCTTGGCGTCGCCGATGAAGCCGGGATCCTTGGTCATCGCCGAGAATGCCTCGCGCAAGACCTTGACGCGGTCCTGCGGGACGTCCGGAGGCGCCATGAACGGCCGGCCCATGATCAGCCGAGCATCGTTGAGCTCGATCAGCTGCTTGTCTTCCTCGTTCTTGGCGAATTCGAGCGCCAGCGGCACGTTCGGCAGGTCGGGATGCTTGCGCACTGAATTCTGCACGAGGAAGTTGATCTTCTTTTCGCGCAGCCAATGCGCATTACGGTTCTCGATCGACGAGTAGGACGAGCACAGCCCCTCGACCTCGGTGCGTTCCATGGCGAGCGTCACGGCCGACGACGAGGGATATCCGGAGATGATCTTGAACTTGGTGCCGAGGATGTTGTTGAGGAGTGCGGGCGTGACCTCTGTGTCGTTGGGTCCGCTGCCGCCGACCACGAGCTCTGTCGTGAGCGCGTCCTGCACCGTCTTGACCTTGCTGGTGTGCCAGGAGACGCAGACATTGACCTCGTTGTTAAGGCTGCCCAGCCAGTTGAACTTGGTCGGATCGAAGCGCGGCCCCTGCTGACCCTGGATGGCCATAAATGGCACGTTGCGCTGGATGTGGCCGATGACCGTGCCATCCTTCGCGGCGACATTGTAGATGTTGTTGGCCGCCGTGAGGCCACCGGCGCCCGGCATGTTCTGCACGATCACCGACGGGTTGCCGGGGATGTGATTGCCGAGGTGGCGCGCCACCAGCCGTGCATAGTTGTCGTAGCCGCCGCCCGGCTCGGAGCTGACGATCAGGCGGATCTGCTTGTTCTTGTAGAATTCCTCGGGCGTCTGCGCGTTCGCCGCACCCAGCAGGGCTGCCGCGCAGGCCAGCCCGGCTATCAAACCTGTTGTTTTAGGCATTATGTCTCTCCTTGGGACCTTCATTAAAAGCAAGCGCCCGGCGGCAGCGCAACCCGCAAGGCGCGCCGCGCCTCCCGTTCTCCCTGCCGCCTGGCGGGCCGCTGCCGGTCCGCGCGTGCGCCCTGGGGCGTCCCACGCTCCCGGCACGGGGTCTTGACCGGGGCTGGCCGGCGGCAATGATTGCGGCGCGGCAGGCCTCGCTCACCCGCCGGTTCAAATGATCGAGAGCGGATCGAGATACTCGGTTACAATGGGAAAACTCTGTTGAAAGCTGCGGTTAAGACCCCGGTGCAGCGCAGCATCGGCCCGCCGCGTGGCCGGCTCCGGCTGGTCAGCCAAATTCTCCGTCATCGTCCCCCATCGCGAGGATCGCCCGTGCAGCCGCTCACCATGCCCCTCTCCCGCCGCTTGGCCGCCCCCCTGGCCATGCCTCTCGTCGCCGCCTGGTGCGTCTTGTCAGCCGCGCAGGCCCAGACCGCCGCTCCGGCGCAGCCGCAAGAACAGCCCAAGCTCGACGTCATCTACGTGCCGACCCCGCAGGAGGTCGTCGACCGCATGCTGCAGATGGCGCAGGTCCGTGCCGACGACTTCGTCATCGATCTCGGTTGCGGCGACGGGCGCATGCCGATTACCGCTGCCAAGGTCTACGGCGCCCGCGGTTTCGGCGTCGACATCGACCCGGCCCGCATCAAGGAAGCCAAGGAGAACGCCGAGAAAGCCGGTGTCGGCGACAAGGTCGATTTCCGCGTCGCGAATCTGTTCGAGACCAAGATCAGCGACGCCACGGTCATGACCATGTACCTGCTGTCGACGATCAACCTCAAGCTCAGGCCCCGCATCCTGGATGAGCTGCGCCCCGGCACGCGCATCGTCTCGCATGCTTTCGACATGGGCGACTGGGAACCGGACGACCGCGACACCATCGGCTATCGCAACGTGTATTTCTGGATCGTTCCGGCCAAGGTGGACGGCCGGTGGAACCTGCGCACCGGCGATGGCCAGACGATTGCGCTCGATCTCAAGCAGCGGTTCCAGAAGGTCGACGGCACCGCGACGGTGAACGGGCGCGCCGTGCCGTTGCGCGATGCGCGCCTGCGCGGCGCCGACATCAGCTTCGTCATCGACGCGGGCGAAGGCCGCGCGACCACCTTCACCGGCCGCGTCGACGGCGGCTCCATGCGAGCCAGCGAAGCCGGCGCATCCGACGCGAGCGGACGAGCCAAGGATTGGCAGGCAACGCGCACGTGAGCCGAGGGGACGACACCGGGCCGCGCCGCCTTCCACGAAATCCATCACACGAGGTTCTCATGGATGCATCCAAGAGCGCTGCGCCGCGGGCGAGCCTCACCGTGGCCGACGGCGTTGCCATCATGGTTGGCATCGTCGTCGGCGTCGGCATCTTCAAGATGCCGCCGCTCGTCGCCGCTAACGTCCCCAGCGATGCCGCTTTCATCGCCGTCTGGCTGCTCGGAGGCCTGGTGACCCTGATCGGGGCGCTCAGCTACGCCGAGCTTGCGGCCGCCTATCCGAGCGCTGGCGGCGAATATCATTTCCTGTTCCGCGCCTACGGCCGCTCGGTCGCCGTGCTGTTCGCCTGGGCGCGCGGCACCGTGATCCAGACCGGGGCGATCGCGCTCGTCGCCTTCGTGTTCGGAGATTACGCGTCGCAGTTGCTGCCGCTCGGGCCGCTTGGCCCGGCCATCTACGCGGCCCTGTCGATCGTCATCCTGTCAGCAATCAACCTTCTCGGCACGCCGCAGGGCACGCGCACGCAGAACGTTTTCACCGCCCTCACCCTCCTCACGCTTCTCGTGGTTGTCGCGGCCGGATTGGCCGTGACCGTGAACGGGGCTCAGCCGGCGCCGTCTGCGGCCCCGGCCTCGGCTGGCGGCGCCATCGGCCTCGCCATGGTCTTCGTGCTCCTGACCTATGGCGGCTGGAACGAGGCGGCCTATCTCTCGGCGGAGATGCGCGACGTCGGCCGCAACATGGTGCGCGTCCTCGTCTTCGGAACGCTCGTCCTGGTGGTGCTCTACGGGTTGATGAATTATGCCTACCTGCACGCCTTCGGCCTTCACGGCTTGCGGGCATCCGATGCGCCCGCCGCAGACCTGATGCGCCGCGCCGGAGGCACCTGGGGCGCGGCCGTGCTGAGCCTCACGGTATGTTGCGCCTCGCTCAGCACGCTGAACGGGACCATTTTCACCGGCGCGCGGGTCTATTACGCCCTCGGACGCGATCTCCCGGTCATGCGGCGTCTCGGCATGTGGGACGACCGGGGCGACACCCCGCGCAACGGCCTTCTCGTTCAAACGGCCATCGCGCTGGCCCTGGTCGTGCTCGGCGCCGCCACGCGCGACGGCTTCCAGACCATGGTCGAGTACACGGCGCCCGTCTTCTGGTTTTTCATGCTGCTGGTCGGCATTTCCCTGTTTGTGCTGCGTCGCCGCGAGCCTGACCGCGAGCGGCCCTTCCGGGTGCCGCTTTACCCCGTGACGCCGGTCCTCTTCTGCTTGACCTGCGCCTACCTGCTCTATTCCAGCCTCGCCTACACGGGACGGGGCGCTCTCGTCGGCGTCGCCGTTCTGGCCGCCGGCGTGCCGCTGCTGCTGATGAGCAGGCCCCGCGAGACCGTTCCGGCGGAATAATCCAAAGTCGCGTCTGCAACTGATGTCGACAACGCGGCGTTGGGGAATCGGGGCCGTTTCCACTCCGTGGAAACGGCTCTAGACTTCTGTTGAAGCATATTTCGCGGCAACCGGCGCCGACGCGGACGCGGACGAAGTCGGGCAGGCTCCCGGATCAGGCCGGGGCAGGCTTCCGCCGAAAATGCTCGACACGAGCGAGAGGCGGTCTGCATGTGCCCGAATCATACTCGACACGTTCTTTTTGCAATTTCACTTACGGTCGCCCTGGGGATGAGCCCGGCTGCGTCGGCAATCGACGGGCTCTACCACGTTGAGGGGCATGGGCCCGGCTCGACGGACATTTACAAAGGCGACGCCCAGATTAAGAAGACCGGCGACACCTACAGCATCGTGTGGCGCGTCGGGCAGACCCGCCATCTGGGCACCGGAATCCTGACCGACAACGTGTTGTCGGTCTTCTTCCAGCCGCTCGAGCGCGGTGCGGGGGCGGGCCTCGCCAGCTTCCGCGTTGTCGACGACAAGATCACGGGCGGCACCTGGACGGTGCTCGGCAGCACTTCCGTCGGCATCGAACGCTGGACGCCGGACCGGGGCGACTGAGATCGCCGGCGACGTGGGCCCGGTTCGCCGAAGAAAATGCGTTTTCAAGACAAGCGACGGCAGTCGCGCCCACGGCCCCCTCATGACCGGGCTTGTCCCGGGCATCCGGATCCGGGACGCGCTGCACTATTCGATCGAGAGCACCGGGCAAGCCCGGTGATCACGAGGTCCTGACCGTTATCGTATCCCTGAATCCGCGGCGGCGATGGCGTCGTCGGGCAAGACGGCTTCGGCGGCGATGCCGCCGGTCTCCTGGGCCAGATCTTTCAATTCGCGCTCGGCGCGAAGCCAATGATCTTCCGGATCGCCGGCCCGCCCGTCCTGCTCCCAGAGCTCGTAGGCGCGCCTGCGGACCCGCTCCTCCTGCTGTCTGTCCATGCGACCGCTCCGTCTTCGTCAACCGCTTCACGTTAACGGAGCGCAAGAGGATTTGTTGCGAGGACGAACGGGCCGGAGATGCAAGCCAGCCCGCATGCGACGCACAAGGATGCAGAGTGTGATCGCTTCGATCTGAAGCGATCGTGCTCTAATTGCAGCTGATGGTCTTGGCCTCGCCGCCGCTCGGCGGGTCGACCGTGCAGGTCATTCCGGCCTTGAGGCTGGTGCGGTCGCCCCTCTGGCCGGCGACCGTGATCTCGGTCCGCGAACCGGAGATCGCCGCCTCCACCGTCTTGCCGTCGCTGGTCTTGAAGACTACCTGGCGCGCGTCGTTCTTGAGCTCCGCGATCGTCCCCTTGAGAGCAGCGCTCGCCGCGCCCGCCGGCGCCGATTCCTTCTCCATCGCGCGCTTCAGGAGCGCGATGGTTTCCGGCTTCTGCGTCAGCGCCTCCTTGACGGCGTTGAGAACGTCTTCGCCGTAGCCCGGCTCGACCGGGCGGTCGAGCTTGGCGGCCTTGCCCTGGAGTTCCGGATCTTCGAGCGCCTTGCGGTAAGCCGTGCGCAGCGCGTCGAGGCGATCCTTCGGGATGCCGGGTGGGCCGGCCGTCAGGCGCGCGATGTCGCCTTGCGACTGCATCAACGCCACGAGGTCCTTGGCGGACGCGTCCGTGACGAGATCGCGCAGCTGCCGCACGTCCTTGTCGGTGCCGCCGAACTGGGCGATGTAATGGCCGTAGCCGTTCTTGACGAATGCGTCGAAGGTCGAGCGCGAGCCGAGCCCGCAGGTGATCTCGCCGCGCCGCATGGCCAGCTGGTCCTCGTTGCCGTTGTAGCCGGTAAGCATGCGGATCGGCAGCTTGAACGCGTTGATGAAAACCGTCGTCTCGACATAGTTGGCGCTGCCGACGCCCGACACGGCGAACTTCACCGGCTCCTTCTGCGCGCGCAGATCCTCGAACGTCTTGATCGGCGCATCCTTGGAGCACACGATGACGCGCGGCTCGACCCCGGCCTTGCCGACCCACGACATTTTCGTCAGGTCGAACTTGACGCCTTCAAGCCCGATCAGCTGGTTGTAGATGAGCCCGGTATTGAAGGTGCCGATGGTCAGCCCGTCGGGCCGCGAGGCATGGATCGCATTGGCGCCGATCAGGTGCCCGGCGCCGGGCATGTTGCGCACCACGAAGGTCGAGCCGGGCAGGTATTTCTGCATGTATTCGGCGACCAGCCGCCCGTAGGTGTCGTAGCCGCCGCCCGGCGCGGTGGCGACGATGTAGGTGACCGTCTTCCCCTTGTAGAAATCGGCGCCTTCCTCGGCCAGGGCCGGGAACGTCGCCAGCACCGTCCCGGCACCGAGCAGGGACAGCAACCGTCTCACCTTGAGCATCAAATCCTCCATCCTGAAGCCGTTCTCCGGCTCTTGGGCCATGCGGCCGCAAAATCAGGGTCGGTGTGCGACCCGCCCGCGGGGCAAAAGCTAGCGGCCGCTTGTGCCGCCGGCAAGCTCGCCGTTACCCGCCATCCGCCGCATCCAGCGCCGTAGTCCCGACGCGATCCACGCGCCAGCGGAGACCGGCCGCCCTACCCTTGTGCGCCGCCGGCACCGCCCATACGGTATGCGCCGGCAGCTTGCCGTAGGGGAAACGCACAATGAGACAAATCAAGCTGGCGTCGATCGCCATCCTGATGGGATTTGCCGCAGCGCAGCCCGCGCTGGCGCAGGGCAAGGACCCGATCCGGGTCATCGACTTCCCGAGCGCCACGTCGCTCCCGCTCTACGTTGCCATCGACCAGGGCTTCTTCAAGCAGCAGGGCATCACCGTCACCCTCGTGCATACGGGTGACTCGGAAGAGCAGATGGGCCACCTGATCGAAGGCAAATACGACGTCGCCGCGACGGCGCTCGACAATGTCATCGCCTACCAGCTCGGCCAGTCCGGCGAGAAGGCGCCGGCGCGCGCTCCGGATCTGGTGGTCTTCATGGGCAGCGTCACCGTCGATCTGCCGCTCGTCGTCGGGCGCGAGATCAAGTCTTATGCGGACCTGCGCGGCAAGAAGCTGGCCGTCGATTCGCCGCATAACGGCTACGCCCTGCTCATGCGCGGCCTGCTCGACAAGAACGGCGTCAAGGACGGCGAATATTCGTTCCTTCAGGTCGGCGGCAGTTCGCGGCGGTGGGACGCCATCCGCAAGGGCGAAGCCGCCGGCGGTCTGCTCAACGCGACCACGGAGGCGCGCGCGCGCGCCGAAGGCTTCCCGGTCCTCGCGCGGACGGCCGATCTCCTGGCCGACTATCCAGGGTCAGCATACACGACTACGCGCACGTGGGCGAAGGCGCACGAGGACGAGCTGGTGAAGTTCATCCGCGCCTACAGGCAGGCGCTGGACTGGGTGTTCGATGCGGCCAATCGCGACAAGGCCGGCGAAATCCTCGCCAAGACCGTCGGCAACCTGACACCCAAGCAGGCCGCCGAGGCGCTCAACGACATGCTGACGCCTCCGGGCATGTACATCCGCGATGCGAGCCTCAGCCCGCAGGCGGTGGACATCGCGCTCAGCCTGCGCGCCAAATACGGCGTGCCGAAGAAGGAGGTCGGCAAGGCGGCAGACTATGTCGACATGTCGTACCACCAGCGCGCGGTTTCAGCCCGGTGAGGGGAAGCGTTGTCCATGCTGCTCACCAAGGTCGGACACGCCGAGCCACCGCGCGTCGCCAGCCGGGATGATTTGCTGAAACGGGCCGCGGCGCTCGTTCCCGTGTTGCAGGAACGGGCGCCGGCCGCAGAGCGGCTGCGCCGCTGCCCGGACGAGACGGTCGCGGACTTCGTCGCCAACGATCTCCTGCGCATCTGCCAGCCGGCGCGCTACGGCGGCTTCGATCTCGGCTACGACGTGCTGTGCGAGGTGAGCCAGATTCTCGCCCAGGGCTGCGGTTCGCAGGCCTGGGTCCACATGGTGCTCGCCGACAACCCGCTCAAGCTGAGCGCCTTCACGCTCGAGGCGCAGGACGACGTGTGGGCCCATGATCCGTCCGCGAAGATCGCGGTCGCGGTCGCGCAGGTCGGCAAGGCGCGCCGCGTGCCCGGCGGCATCGTCTGGTCGGGCCGGCACGGCTTCTCGAGCGGCATCGATCACGCCGGCTGGGTGATCTGCGGCGGTCACATCGTCGACGAGGACAAGCCGCGCGCCTGTTTCGCCCTGATCCCGACGCGCGACATCACCATTATCGACGATTGGCACGCGATGGGTCTGGTGGGCAGCGGCAGCAAGAGCTTCGAGGTCAAGGAGGTCTTCGTTCCCGAGCACCGGGTTCTCGACAAGAAGGCCGCCGATACGGGTCGCGCGCCAGGTACGCTGTTTTACACCGCCCCGGTCACCAGGCTGCCGCGCGGCGGCGTGTCGGCTGTCAGCTTCGCCGCCGTGGTGGTCGGGGTCGCCGAAGGTTTCCTGCGCGAATATGTAACCTTCACGGCGCCCCGCAAATCGCGCGGCACGCCGGTCGCGGCACAGCCTGGCATCCAGCTCAGCCTCGGCGCCGCCGCGGCCGAGATCGAGGCGGCGTCGCGCATGTATATCGGCGCCATCCGCGAGGTCATGCAGACGCTCGAGCGCGGCGAGCCGGTCAGCAAGACGCAGCAGCTTCAGGGCAAGCGCAACGCCGCGTTTGCCTGCCAGCTGGCGATCAGGGCCGTGCAGCAGCTGTTCAACAATGCCGGCGGTCGCGCGCTTTATCTCGACAGCGAGCTGCAGCGGAAATTCCGCGACGTGCATGCGGCGGCGGCGCACCATTCCGTCGTGTGGGAAAGCGCGGCGGCCGCCTACGGCGCCCATGCCTTGGGGCTCGGGGCAAATCTGGACGGCGACTGATCTCGGCCTTGCGCCGCCAACGCGGCAATGCATAAGCACGGACAAGCACAAGGATCCTCGTGATCCGAACAGGGAGGAAACCAGAATGAGTCACTTGCCAAGACACTGGCCTCTGCTCGGGGCGACGGCGCTCGGCGTCGCGTTCCTCGCCACGAGTCCGGCCGCGGCGCAAAGCGGCGGGGTGCCCACCTACCCCATTCTCGGGGGCGCCAAGGAGCACCAGCCCGGCTACGGCGAGGTCGAGAATTTCACGATCGTCGGCTATACCGACCTGAACGGCTGGGATCGGCCGACCGAGATCCGCGTCAGCCCGGACGGCAAATACGCCTTCATGGCGAGCAACCCGCCTCCGACCGACGGCAAGAACAACGGCGTCACCATTGCCAACGTGAGCGATCCGGCCAATCCCAAGGTGGTCGCGCATATCAACAACGGTCCGACCGAGCACAGCCAGTATGTCGATGTGGTGGGCAACACCCTGGCGATGAACCAGGAGCAGCTGCGCGTTCGCGACCGCAGCCTGCGCACGAGCACCGCCTACAATCCCGGCATCAAGCTCTACGACGTCAGCGACCCGGCAAACCCGAAGGAGAAGGCCTATTTCCGCACCGACGAGCCGGGCGAAGGACGCGAAGGCGTGCACGGCTTCTGGCTGCAGGATCACCCGACCGCCGGCAAGGTCGCCTTCCTCGCCGCCGCGAAGAAAGGCTATTTCGGCAACATCCTGATCATCGTCGACATCAACGATGCGGCCAATCCGAAGGAGCTGTCGCGCTGGTGGTATCCGGGCACGTGGCTCGAAGGCGGCGAGAAGCCCGAGGCCGACTGGATCTTCAACGACAACGGCGGCCGCATGGGCCTGCCCAAGATCCTGGTTTCGCTGCATGACGTCACGACCTACAAGAATCGCGCCTATCTGTCGTATCGCGACCAGGGCGTGATCACGCTCGACATCACCGACATCAAGGCGCCCAAGATGATCAGCCAGATCAAGTGGACGCCGCCGGTCGAGGCCAACACGCACAGCGTCGGCGTGGTGGTGCCCAAGAGCGGCGACCTGCCCGAGCTTCTCGTCGTCACCGACGAGGTCAACCGCATCTGCCCCTGGGGCTACATGCATATCCTCGATGTGCGGGCCGAAAAGCACCCGAACAAGATCTCGACATTCCGGCTGCCGCTCAACAAGTTCTGTCCGGCGGACAGGCCGGGGCGCGACTTCGGCGTCCACGACGTCGACCGCATGATCAAGGGCAACATCCTGTTCAGCGCCTGGCAGCAGTCCGGCTTCTGGGCGATCGACATTTCCGACCCCTATGCGCCCAAGGCCGCGGGCCATTTCGTGCCGCCACCCTTCACGCGCGGCGGGCTGGACTACTCGACCGCCGACGACGTGTTCGTGCACGAGAACGGCTACGTCTACGCCACGTCGAACGAGCCGGGCGGCGGCCTGTGGATCCTCAAATACACGCCGGGCGTGAAGGGCAAGGTCGCCTGGAACCCCGACCAGAAGAGCGTGACCGTGACGCGGGATACCGCATCACGCTGACATGACGCGCCGAGGGCGCGGCCAGATGTCTGGCGCGGCGCCCTCGTTTCGCACGAGCTGCCCTTGATGAACATGCTGTCTCGAATGACCGAACGCGGCTGCCCCCGCCGCCGCGCGTCCGGGCTCTTTGCGCCGCATCCGGCGATGCTGTTGGCGGCCGTGCTCGTGGGTTGCTGCAGCGTTGCGTCAGCGCAGGCGACGCGCCGTTTCGATCTCGAGCTGAAGGCCGCCGAAGTGGCGCCGCAGTGGCGCACGCTGCGCGTCAAACAGGGCGACGCCGTCGAGCTGCGCTGGACCTCCGATCGCCCGCTGCGGCTGCATCTGCACGGCTACGACATCGAGCTGCGCGTCAGGCCCGGCGAACCGGCCGTCATGGCTTTCAAGGCGGCCGAGGCCGGACGTTTCGGCCTGACGACCGTGCGCGAGGGCGACGGCAACACGCGCGGGCACCAGCACGGTGGGCGCGTGCTGTATCTGGAGGTTCACCCGTGAGCACGGTGAAGATGGCGGGGTGTGCGTGCCGTTGCTGATTCGCGTCCTGTCGCTCGCTCTTGTCCCGCTGCTGGCGGAAACCGGTTCCGCTGAAGCCCACGCCTACGGCGAGCGTTATGACCTGCCGGTGCCGCTTTGGCTCAACCTTGTCGGTGGCGCGGCCGTGGTGATCTTCTCCTTCGTGATCGCCGCGGTCCTGCTGAGCCCGGCCGGCATGACGAAAGCCCCGCGAACGCGGCGCGGCCTGCTGGCAGTCGCCGGGCTGCGCTCGCCGGCCTGTCGCGCTGTCATCCTCGCGGCGCGTTCGCTGTCCGTCTTTCTGTTCCTGCTGGCTGTGCTGACGGGATTTTTCGGCAAGGTCGATTTCTCGCGCAATGCCGCTCCGACCATCATGTGGGCGCTGGCATGGGTGGGCCTCGCCTTCGTCTGCGCCCTGCTCGGAAATGTCTGGCTCGTCGTCAATCCCTGGCTGACGCTGTTCAAGTGGGCGGAGGCGCTCTGGAGAAAGCTCACGGGCGCGGCGCGGCTGTCGCTCGCCCTGCCCTATCCCGAAGCGATCGGCGTCCTGCCGGGCATCGTCCTGATGATCGGCTTCGTCTGGTTCATGCTGGCGTCCGGCGTCGCCGGCGAGCCATTCGCGATCGCGGTCGCGCTGACCATCTACTCCATGATCACATGGACAGGGATGTTTCTCTTCGGACCGGAATTCTGGCTGGCGCGCGGCGAGCCTTTTATGCTGGTGGCGACCATCCTCGGCCGCTTCGCCCCGATCGAACTGCGCAGCGGCGACGTCAGGAGCTGCGTCGAGGCGAATTGTCCGCCGGACGCCGAGCAGGGCTGCTCCGATTGCCCCGCTGCCTTCGCGAGGGCGCGCGCCGAGCTGCGCGAAATCAACCTTCGCCCTTACGGTGCCGGCCTCGTCGTCTCGCACCCGCTGCCGGTTTCGATGATCGTCGTCGTTGTGATGGTCCTCGCTCTCGTCAGCTTCGAGGGCTTCATGGACACGGCCCAGTGGATCGACCTGATGGTCTCTCTTGGAGAATACGAATATTCGGACGGCATTCATGCGCCGGCCAAGACGACGCTTCTGTTCGTGGCCGCGACAGCGCTGCTCTATGGCGTGTTCTGCGTTGTCAGCGATCTCATACGCCGCATCGGCTACGCGCAGGCACGGGGTGTCGGAGACCGTCGTGCGCGCACGACGACCGAGGTCATGGGGCTGTTCGTGCTCTCGCTCGTGCCGATCGCCCTCGCCTATCACATCGCCCATTACCTCTATTGGCTGGCCACCAACATCCAGTATGTGATCCCGGCCGCCTCGGACCCGTTCGCCTGGGGCTGGAACCTGTTCGGGACCCGCGACTACATGCCCAACAGGACAGCGGTGAGCCTGGCGGTCATCTGGCATACGGCCGTTGCCGCCATCGTGGTCGGCCACGTGATCGGCGTCTGGGTCGCGCACCGGGTGGCGCTGATGACGTTCCACACGCGACGGGCCGCCTTCGCGAGCCAGATCCCCATGCTCGTGCTGATGGTCGCCTACACCATGTCGAGCCTGTGGATGTTGGCGCAGCCGATCATGGGGTAGGTTTGGAAAACCGAATGCGTCCGGCGCCTGCACAATTCTGGGAGAAGTCCATGCTCAAGATCGATGGCGTGCTCCATTTCACGATCCCGGTGAAAGACCTCGACCGCTCGGAGAAGTTCTATACCGAGGTCCTCGGCATGGAGAGGCTCAGGCGCAACAACCACATGGTATTCATGCGCGCCGGCAGCGACTGCTTCGTGCTGACCTATTCCGAGAACCCGATCGATCCCAACCGCGGCACCGCCCACGACATCCATCACGCCTTCCGCGTCAGCGCCGCCGAATACGATCGCGCCATCCAGCTCTTGCCGTCGATCGGCATCCCGTTCATCAGGCAGGAGGACCGGCGCAAGGGCACCTTCCAGGGCCGCAGCGCCTATTTCCACGATCCCGACCGCAACGTCATCGAGATCATCGATCTGGTGCGCGGGCCGGTGGGCGAGAACGAGGACGCCCGAGGCTGAGACGGATTTCAGGAATGGCCGCGCTCACGAATGTGGGCGCAATCGAGCGAGCAACAAAAACAGGAGCCAAGAACGTGTCGAAGCAATCGCGAGTGTCCCGCCTGCCGCCGCTTCCCGATCCGCCGACGGATCCCATCCTCATCGAGCTGCAGCACGACACGCGCAGCCGCGGCGGCGAGGTGATCAACCTGCATCTCACGCTCGGGCACGCGCCGAAGATCGCCAAGGCGCGGCGGGCGCTTTCGGGCGCGTTGCGGCGCGAGGCGGCGACGCCGCGCATCCTGCGTGAGCTGACCATCCTGCGCACGGCGCAGATCGTGCGCAGCGATTACGAGCTCAACCAGCATTATCCGATGGCCCTCAAGTCCGGGCTCACGCAGCAGCAGATCGACGAGGTCGCCACGTGGCGCGACAGCAAGCTGTTCGACGACAAGCAGCGCGCCCTGCTCGCCTATGTGGAGCAGCTTCTCGCAGGCGGCGACGTCGACGACGCGACCTTTGCGGCCTTCGCGAAACACTTCACGCCGCAGGAGATCATCGAGATCAGCGTGACCGCCACCAACTATTACGGCACCGGCCTGCTCACGCGCGCCTTCAGGATCGAGATCGAGACCGATGGTCGCCAGACCGCGCCCGCGTAGGCGCGGAGCCATCGCCAAACTTTTCGGGGACATTCGACATGACACTGGATACACCGCGGCCGGTGCGCCGCGTCGTAACGGGTCACGACGCCAACAACGTCGCCAAGGTGCTCATCGACGGCGAGGCGACGAACAAAAAATCGTCACGGCCCGGGAACGTCTCGACGCTGATCTGGTCGACCGATTCGACACCGGCCGACATTTCCGTCGGCGACGACATCGAGGATCTTGGCGCCCGCATTCTCGGCACGGCGCCGCCGGCGCGCGGCACGCGCTTCACGGTCAACGACATCGCGCCGGGCAACAAGGGTGTGATGCATCGCACCGAGACGCTCGACTACGTAATCGTGCTCTCGGGCGAGCTCGACATGGAGATGGACGACTCGACAGTGACGCTCAAGGCGGGCGACGTGATGGTTCAGCGCGGCACCAACCACGCCTGGGTCAACCGCGGCACCGAGACCGCGCGGGTCGCATTCGTGCTGATCGACGCAGAGCCCCTCGGCATCGGCAAGCCGCTCACCGGCCTGGCGACCAACAAGACCGGCCCACGTTAAGAACCTTCTCCCTCCGGGAAGGGGTTCTGCCCCGCCTTGTGCGCGCGCAGCGCCGCCAGGCGCGCATCGCGCCACTCGCTTTTCGCGGAGACCGCGCGCGGATCGGCGGCCCTGCCCCAGGCATTGAGGACACGCGCCACGTTCGCATCGTCCCACACTTCGGGCCTGGCCGGGTCCGTGCTGAGGCGGCGGTAGAACGCCGCGTAGCGCGCGCAGTAATCGCCGATGCCGCCGGGCGCGTTGAGCTCGATCGTCTCGAACGGGCCCATGAACGACCAGCGCAGCCCGAGACCGTCGCTCAGCGTCTTGTCGAGATCCTGCGGGCTCACGACGCCCTCGCCCGCCAGCCGGAATGCCTCGGCGAGCAGGGCTCCCTGCAGGCGATTGAGCACAAAGCCTTCGATCTCGCGGTTCACCACGATCGGCACCTGCCCGACGGTTTCGTAGGCGCGACGCGCAGCAGCGATCGTCTCCGGCGCCGTCCACGGCGCCCCGCACAGCTCGACCAGCGGCACCAGATGCGGCGGGTTGACCGGATGGGCGACGAGGCAGCGCTCGCGTCCGGGAAGGTCCTGGGTGAATTGCGAGGCGACGATGGCCGAGGTCGACGAGGCGAGGATCGCGTCCTTGGGCGCCAGCCGGTCGAGTTCGGCAAAGATCTCGCGTTTGGTCCGGACCGCCTCCGGGCCGTTCTCCTGGACGAGCTCGGCGCCGCGCACGGCCTCCTCGATCGAGCCGGCCGGCGACACGCGCTGCGCCGCAGCCTCGGGATCGCCGACGAGGCCGTGGGTCTGCAACTCGTCGAGCCCCTGCCGGATCAGCCGCGGGGCCGCCGCCAGCTGCTCGGCGCTCGGATCGGTGATCTGCACGTCCCAGCCGGCGCGCGCGAACACGATGGCCCATGATCGCCCGATCAGTCCCGCCCCTACGATGGCAACGGTCGGCATGTGTCGCTCCGGTTATTCCCCTCCCCCTTGCGTGGAGGGGTCAGGGGTGGGGGTGGTCCCGCTTGGTGAGACTTCGAACTTAGCGAGCCTGATACGCACGTCGACATGCAACCTTCACCCTCGCGTTCTGATCCCGCGACCCCACCCCTACCCTTCCCCGCACGGGGAGGGAAACTAAAGCCACAGCACTTTGCGGCGTAGGGCGAGGTCGTCGCGCAGGTCCTTGGACGGCCCCGTGTGGATGACGCGGCCGCGCTCGAGGGCGACAGTACGGTCCGACAGTGCCAGGGCCAGGTCGAGATGATGATCGACGATGATGATCGACACCTCGTGGCGCAGCCGGTCGAAACTTTCGAACAGCTGCTCGATGATGGCCGGCGCAAGCCCCTCGAACGGCTCGTCGAGCAGCAGCACGCGCACGTCGCCCGACAAGGCGCGCGCCACCGCCACCATCTGCTGCTCGCCGCCAGACAGGTAGTCGGCCGGCTGGTCGAGCCGCTCGCGGATGCGCGGGAAATATTCGAAGATGCGTTCCAGATCCCATCGCACGCCCGTGCCGGTCTGACGGCGCAGCCGGCCGAGCTCGAGATTCTGGGCGACCGTCATGCCGGCGAACAGCGCCCTCCCCTGCGGCACATAGCCGAGCCCCAGCCGCGCGATCACGTCGGAGGGGCGCCGCGCGATCTCCTGCCCGGCCAGCCTGATGGAGCCGGACGCCGGCGGCGCGATGCCGATGAGGGTCTTGAGAAGCGTCGACTTGCCGGCGCCGTTGCGCCCGAGGAGCGCCAGGATCTCGTGCTCGTGGACGTCGAAGGTGACGTCCGACAGGATGTGGCTCTTGCCGTAGAACGTGTCGACGTGCTCGACGGCGAGCAGCGTCTGCGGCTCGGCGGCGCTCTCACGCGGCTTGGCGGCGACCGTTGCCGCGCCGGAGCCGATATACACCTCCTGCACGCGCGGATTTGAGCGTGCGTCCTCGACCGAACCGTCGACCAGCACCTTGCCTTCGTTCATCACCGTCACTGCGTCGGCGATCTGGAAAACGCGGTCGATGTCGTGCTCGACGAGCAGCACGGGGACGTCGGCCGAGATGCGCTTGATGATGTCGCCGATCCGTTGCCGCTCGGCGGCCGCGAGGCCGGCGAGCGGCTCGTCAAGCAGGAGCAGGCGCGGTTTCGTGGCCAGCGCCAGCCCCATGTCGAGAAGGCGCTGCCCGCCGTAGGAGAGCGCCCCTGCCTCTGCCGGCTCGATCCCGGCAAGACCGAGATAGCGGATGATGGTCGCCGTCTCGCCCGTGATCTCGCCGATCGCGCGCGCCGGCGTCCACGGGTCGAAGCGCCGCGGGTGACGCGCCTGCACGGCGAGACGGATGTTTTCCTCGACCGTGAGCGCTGGAAACAGATTGGTGATCTGGAATGAACGCCCCACACCGGCGCGCGTGATTTTCTCGGGCGAAAGGCCGGCGATCGACTCGCCGCGCAGCCTGATGGTGCCCTCGTCCGGTCGGAACATGCCGGAGATCAGGTTGAAGGCCGTCGTCTTGCCGGCGCCGTTGGGGCCGATCAGCGCGTGCAGGCTGCGGTCCCGCACCGTGAGATCGACGCCCTGCACCGCCTTGATGCCGCCGAAATGCTTGACGAGTCCGCGCGCTTCCACGACGGGCCCGTCCGTGTGGTCGGCGGGCTTGAGAAAGGCCGGCAGGGGGTCGCCGGCGATCGTTCGGCCGGCCATCGCCGCCTCTTCGACGATCTTGGCGCGGAACGGCGCGAGCAGGCGCTGCGCGACGCCGACGAGGCCGGTCGGCGAGAAGACGATGAAGCCGACGAACAGGAGGCCGAACCAGAACAGCCAGTGCGACGTCCAGATCGACAGGAACTCGCGGAACAGGATGTAGAAGAGGGCGCCGAGCGCCGGCCCGAGGAAGCTGCGCATGCCGCCGATCACCACCATGGCGATCAGTTCGCCCGAGAAGGCGACGGCGAGCGGCTCCGCCGAGGCGAAGCGGTGGTTGAACACCGAGAGCACGCCGGCTACGCCGACGACCACGGCCGAGATCACGAAGCCGAGCAGCTTGTAGCGGTTGGTCGGGTAGCCGACGAACCTCGCCCGCTGCTCGTTCTCGCGGATCGCGACCAGCACGGTACCGGCCGGCGAACGGTGGAAGCGCCACAACAGCAGGCAAACCAGGAAAGCGTCGGCGGCGACGATCCAGTAATAGACCCAGTCCGACCCGAGATCGAGGCCGAGCAAGACCGGCCGCACGACGCCGCCTAGCCCACTCTCGCCGCCGGTGAAATTCGTCCAGCGATAGCCGATCGCAAACAGCACCGCGGTCAGGGCCAGGGTGAGCAGCGAGAAATAGACGCCGCGACGGCGCAGGATCAGCGCGCCGGAGAGCGCCGCCGCTACGGCCACGAAAATGATCGCGAACAGCGACGGCAGCACGATCGCGCCCGGGAACCAGTGGCGCTGGCTGAGGGCGGCCGCATAGGCGGCGAGGCCGAACCAGGCGCCGTGGCCGAACGAGACGAGCCCCGTATGCCCGACCAGCACGTTGAGGCCCATGCTGGCGATCGCGAACACGACGACGTCGATCGACGAGCGCAGCGGCAGGCCGACCGCGTCGAGCGCGAACGGCAGGACGGCGAGGGCGAGCGCCGCTACGACGAGAGACCAGTCGTCCTTGCGCATCGGCCTCACTCGAATTTCTCGATGCGCTCGCCGAGCAGGCCGCGCGGCCGCACGAGCAGGATCAGCGCCATCAGGAGATACATCGAGGCCTCGCCTGCCGGCGGATAGAAATAGATCGTGATGCCGCGCACCACCCCGACCAGAACCGAGGCGGCGATCACGCCCCAGAACGAGCCGAGGCCGCCGATCACCACGACGACGAAGGCGGCGGTGAGGATCTCCGCACCCATCGCCGGGTGCACGCCGGAGATCGGCGCCAGAAGCACACCAGCCAGGCCCGCAAGGCCGACCCCGAGGGCCGCCACGGCGGTCATGTAGGGCTGCAGCGGAATGCCGAGCGCACCGACCATGTCCGGGTTCTGCACGCCCGCGCGCACGACCCGGCCGAACGAGGTGCGATACACGACGAACCAGGTGGCAAAGACCGCCGCGAGCGCGATGCCGAGTATCAGAAGGCGGTAGAACGGGTAGATGAAAGGTCCCGCCAGCACGACGCCCCGGAGTCCGGACGGGATCGAGAAGGGCAGCGGCGCGGCGCCGAACATCATGCGCAGGCTCTGCTCGATCACCATGGCAAGGCCGAAGGTGAGCAACAGGCTGAGGATCGGATCGGAGCGATAGAAGCGCCGGAAGAGCAGGCGCTCGATGACGACGCCGATCAGCGCCACCAGCACCGGCGAGGCGACGAACGCGCCGGCGAAGCCGATCCGTTCCGAGAGCTTCACCGCCAGATAGGCGCCGATCGCATAGAACGCGCCATGCGCGAGGTTGACGATGCCGCCGAGCGAGAAGATCAGCGACAGGCCGAGCGCGAGCAGCAGGTAATAGGCGCCCGACAAGAGCCCGTTCAGCACCTGCTCGAGAAGGAAGATGAGTTCCACGCGGCTACCCGCCTGTCATCCCGGCCGAAGCGAAGCGGAGAGCCGGGACCGCGTGCAGAAAGGGGCACTCTTCCGGCTGGCGATCCCGGATCGCCGCCCCCGGTCCGGCTGCGCCGGCCCGAGGACGCCGTCCGGGATGACCTGATCGCTTTGCGATCACGCCGGCATCTTGCAGGCGTTATCCTTGGGTGGGGCAATGGTCTCCATGTCCTCGCTGGGGCCGGGCACGGTGCCGAGCGGCTCGTAGATGTCCCACTGGTCCTTCATCTTGCCTGCATCCTTGGCCCGGACGGCGTACATCTCCATCACCATCTGGTTGTCGTAGGCACGGAAATAGGCCTCGCGCCCTTTCATCACGTCGAACTTGGCGCCCTTGCGCAGATGCTCGGCCAGCTTGAGCGGATCGGTGGACTTCATCTCGGTCATCGACTGCGCCACGATCTTCAGCGAGTTGTAGTCGCCCCAGGACTGGTTGTCGGGCAGCTTGCCGTATTTCTTCTGGAAGGCGCTCACGTAGGCCTTGGAGGACGGCGTGTCGACGAGGTGATGCCAGACGAGCGGCCAGATGCCGGAAAAATTGCCCTTGCCGGCGCCCCACGCGACCACCGTGTCGAAGCCGAAGCCGGCGACGGGGAATTGCAGCCCATATTCGGAATACTGCTTGATGAAGTTGGTGATCTGGTTGCCGGCGAGGTTCGAGGCGACCACGTCGGGGCGCGCCTGCCTGATCTTGAGGAGATAGGGACTGAAGTCGGTCGCATCCGTCGGCACGAGGTCGTCGCCGACGAGCTGGCCGCCGTTCTTCTCGAGAAAGCCCTTGGCGACGCGCGCGAGGTCGTGGCCGAAGGCATAGTCGGCGGTGAGGGTGTACCATTTCTTGCCCTTCACCAGATTCTCGCGCAGCAGATAGCTGCCGACCGACAGGACGTACATCGAGTTCGCGCCCTCGATATGGAACATGTACGGATTGCAGCTGGCGCCGCGCAAGGCGTCGGAATTGCAGCCGGTATTGATGAACACGCGCTGCAGGCGGTTGGCGACCTGGCCGATGGCGAGCCCGGAGGCGGACGAGATCTCGCCGATGATCATCGAAACCTTGTCGCGCTCGATCAGGCGCTCGGCCTTGGCGGAGGCTGTCTGCGGGTTGACGGAGTCCTCCATCACCAGCTCGATCTTGCGGCCGAGCACACCGCCGGCGGCGTTGATCTCCTCCGCCGCGAGCCGCACGCCCATGACGGCGTATTCTCCGAGCGGCCCGAGAAAGCCCGTCAGCGGCGTCAGGTGCCCGATGCGAATGACGTCGGCCTGGGCGCCGACGATGGCCGGGGCGCCAATGCCCGCCAGGGCGGCCGTTCCGGCCGCTCCCTTGAGCAGGCCACGGCGGGAGACATGGCTAGACATGTTCATGGACGTTTTCCTCTCCGATCGCCACGGCTTGTTCGGCTTGCCGTGATCTCTGTGATGCAGGCTTGGAGCGGGATGATTCCTTTCGCGTCCTCATCCCGATCCAGGCCTTTTGATACCGCATGATCTTTTTCCGAAAAGTGGGCTCCACTTTTCGGGATCATGATCTACGCTTGCGCAAAACCGGAGCTTTGTCGAGGCATGGATCTCGGGATCAGGAATTTGCGCGTGCTCGTGACGGCGGGCGCCGGGGGCATTGGGCTGGAAGTGGCGCGCGCCTTCGTCCGGGAAGGCGCCAAAGTGCATGTCTGCGACGTCGACCGGGGCGCGCTCGAGGCCCTCGGCCGCAGCGACCCGGACATCACCCACAACCTCACCGACGTGTCCGACCGGGCGGTGGTGGCGCAGTTGTTCGACGACGTCCTTGCCCGGCTCGGCGGCCTCGATTGCCTCGTCAACAATGCCGGCATCGCCGGGCCGACCGGGCGCGTCGAGGCGATCGCGCCGGAGGATTGGGACCGCACCCTGGCCATCAACATCACCGGCCATTTCAACTGCACGCGCCTGGCGGTGCCGCTTCTGCAGGCGAGCGACAATGCGAGCATCGTCAACCTGTCCTCGGCGGCCGGACGGTTCGGCTTTCCGCTGCGCACGCCTTACGCGGCGGCCAAATGGGCGGTGATCGGCTTCACCAAGTCGCTGGCGATGGAGCTCGGCGAGTTCGGCATCCGGGTCAACGCCATCCAGCCGGGCGTTGTCGAGGGCGCGCGCATCCGTCGTGTCTTCGAGGCCAAGGCGAAGGAACGCGGCGTCTCCGCGGAAGAGATGCGCGCCCGCTCCCTGGCCCAGGCCTCGATCAAGGAGATGATCCGGCCGGAACAGCTCGCCGACATGATCGTGTTCCTGGCCTCGCCGCGCGCCCGCACCATCTCCGGCCAGGCGATCGCCGTCGACGGCGACCTGCAGTCCCTGGTGGGGTAACAGCGCCCTCCCCTCGCGGGGAGGGATTTCACGCGTGCATCGCGGCGGCTGGCTCGGTCTTCGCGTCCATGCTCTTGAGGACGCGGCGCAGCATCTCGATCTCGCCGTGCAGCGCGTCACGCTGGTGGCGCAGGTCGCGCACCTTCATCTCGCTCACGGCGATCTCGCCGCCGACCGCGTTGCGCTTCTCCTGGAGGGCCACGAACTCCACCCAGAGCGTGCTGCGGTCCGCCTCGAGGCGGCCGTTTTCCTGGGCCAGCTTGGCGCGCGTCGCCTGTGCGGTGACGATCTTCTCCTCGATATCGCGCCGCTCCGTATCGAGCTGCGTGATGCGGCCCTGCAGCGCGCGCGTCTCGCCGCTCACGCGGTCACGCTCCTGCTCGACCGCCCTGAGCTTCTCGTCGGCTTCGCGCAGCATCTTCTGCGCATCCTCGAGGGCGAGCTTGAACTGCTGCGACTGGCGCTGGTAGCTGTCGCTCTCGAGCTTTTTCTGCGCCGCCTCGCCAACGGCCGCGTCGACCGCCGCCTTCGTCTTGATGATCTGCTCTTCCATCTCGTTGAGGCGGGCGCGCCGGCGCTCGAGCGCCGCCTGACCCTCATTCTGCTCCTCGCGCAAGCCGATCACGGACTGGCTGAGAGCCGCATGCTCGGAGCGCAGCTTCTCGTTCTCCCGCATCAGGGCGTCGACCTTCGCCCTGTCCTTGGCCATGTGCTTGAGGCGATCGGTGACCTCGGCGAGGGTCCTCTGCTCCAGCTCGCGCTGGCGGCGGATTCCCTCGAACTGCAGCTTCTCCTTCTTGAGACTCTCCAGCTCCTCGCGCAGGCCGTCGCGCTCGGTGGTGAGCGCCTCGACCACGCGCAGGCTGGCGTCGCGCTCCGCCGACAGATGGCCGACGCTCTTCTGCAGGTAGCTCCAGCCCGGGACGAGCGCGGTCCGCCGCGATGCATCGAGCACGAGGAACGCCGCCGTCGTGCAGACGACAACGGTCGAGAGCGCCGCCACGGCCCCCGGCCAGTACACGAGCGCCTGGTCCGCAGTGCCGTACCATTGTGCGAGCGACGTCGAAATTTGATTGAACCATTCGGACGCAAAATTCATGTTCGACCCGCTCGTTATGGTTGGGGAATGACCTTGACCGGTTCGGCGGCCGCGGCTTCGACCTTCGCCTGAACGGCGACGTCGCCGACCGGCAGGCGAGACAGCTTCTGCCGCTGCTCCTCGCGCACCCTGATCTCCTCCTGCAGGTGCAGGAGCTCGCTGCGCTTCTGCGCAACGCGGGCATCGACCTCGCTGAGCTGGCGCTCGTTCTGCTCGCGCAATGCGACCAGCCGCGCCAGCTCCTTGCGCTGCGGCTCGAAATTGCGGGCCTGCTCCTGCACACGGCTCAGATCTGCGGTGATCCGATCGGCCTCGCGCTTGTCGTCGGCGATGCGCTTGGTCTGCTCCTTGATCAGATCCTGCAGCTCCTTGCTGCGCGTCTCGAAACGGGTCTTCTGGATTTCGGCCTCGGCCAGCCTGGCGTAGTTTTCCGAAAGGCGCTTCTCGGTCTGGTCGATCAGCTCGTTGCGCTGGCGGACGCCGCTCTGCAGGTTGTCGATCTGCTTCTGCAGCACCTGCGTCTGCGCCTGCAGGGTCGGCTTCTGCCGGTTCAGCTCGTCGAGCTCCTTCTTGAGGTCGGCGGACTGGCGTCGCAGGCCGTCGGCTTCGACCTTGAGCTCGGGAACCTGCGATCGCAGTTGCGCGACGCGGTCCTGCTCCCGCTCGACATCGGCGCGCAACGCTTCCAGGCGCCTCCCGTCCCGTTCGATATCGGCCGCGAGCGTGTTCTTCTGCTGGACGACCGACTGCAGGTCCTGCACCTGCGCCTGGAGCGTCGGTTTCTGCCGGCTCAGCTCATCTATGTCCTTCCTGAGGTCGACCGACTGGCGGCGGAGGCTTTCGGTTTCGAGCTTGAGCTCCGGCAACTGCGAGCGCAGCTGCGCGACGCGCTCCTGCTCCCGCTCGGCGTCCGCCCGCAATGTCTCGAGACGCTTGCCGTCGCGGTCGATTTCGGCCGCAAGCACGTTCTTCTGCTGCAGGACCGACTGGAACTCCGAGGTCACCATCGCGAGCACCTGCTGATGCTCGCTCCTTTCCTGCTGCAGCTTGGTCACGTCGCTCAACAGGGACGTGCGCTGCGTCCGCAACTGCTCCAGCTCACGCTTGGCGGATTCGGCGTCGGCGAGCGCCACCTCGTAGGTGACGCGGGCGTTCGCCGCGCTCGCCTTGAACTGCTCGACGGTCTCGCGCTCCTTTGCGGCCGCCGTGAGGATCTCGCTTCGCAGCGAAATGGCTGCGGCCCGGTCGGCCTCGGCCTTGTCGCGATCGGCGGCGGCCTTGGCCAGCGTTGCGCTGGCCGCGTCGCGCTGGTGCGCCACCTGCGCCAGGTTGGCCTGGAGCGCGACCAGATCCGTGGTCCGGCTCCTGAGCCGCTCCTCCAGGGCCACGATCTCTACGCCGAGAATCTCGAAACGCGCCTGCCGCTCGGCAAAGATGGCCTGCTGCATGCGCACCTTCTGCCCTTCCAGCGCCAGCCACACGGCAGAGCCGGAGCCGGCCAGCGCAAGCGCCACCGCCGCCAGGCGCAGCTTGGCGCTCACCTTCTGCATCGGGGAGATGTCCATCCTGTCTCGATCAGTCATCTCGTTCTCCCGAACGTCGTCAGCCGCAGACGCATTGCCACTTTGTCATACCCCCATGATGCCCATGTCGGCCCCACCCCGAATGTGATCCACGCTACAGAGGCGGAACGCCATGTCACGCCTCCACCGAGCGCAGCCGCAAGGCCACCGCGTCGTCCCGGCTCGCCAGCGCCGCCGCCATGCCGATCGGAAAGATCTTGGTCTCGAGACCATGCTTGTGCAGGGCATATTGCAGGAACACCCGCGCCGGATCGTCGAGCGAGAAGCGCCAGAGCGCCGTCACGTCCTCGGACGACAGCATCGCGGCGAGGAAGCGCCACAGCTCCTCCTGGTCGCCGCGCTCGCAATCCCATACCGGACCGCCCTCGAGGGCGGCGATCAGCGATCCCAGGACCTGCTTGGTTTCGACCAGATGCTCGGCGGCGAGCAGGAAGCGGAGCTGCTCGTGGTCGAAGGCGAAGACGCCGGGCTCGATCTCGCGCAGAACGCGGCTGCCCTGCGCGACCAGCACCTCACGGGAGCCGCTCTCGAGCCAGGCGAGCTCGTCTGCCTTGATCTCCTGGCGCTCCTCGAGCGTCATCGCCCAGGCGAGGGCCTTGAGCGGCGCCAGGTCCTGGAGCTTCGTGTTGTGCGCCTTGGCGCGCGCGAAGACCGCCCGATAGAGCTTGATGCGATCGGTCGGCAGAACCTGTCCCGGATCGTCGGTCACAAGGTCCGCAACCAGGCGCACGTCGTAGCATGTGAGGAGATGCGGAAGGATGTCCTCGCGATCGAGCTGGGCTGTCAGGCGCGAGCCACTGTAGGCGCCGAGCCAGAGCTGCAGCAGGTTCTGCACCATCTCGGCGGACATCCTGGCCGGAAGGCGCCAGGCCTCGAACGCATTGGGACTGGCCTGGTCCGAAGCCACCAGGAAGCGGGCATCCGGCCAGATTCGTGGCAGCGCGGCGAGCGCCTGCCGCACCACCTGGTTGGGGCCGTCGATGGCGAGGGCGAGCCGTCCGCGCCGCAGCATGGCGCGCAGCAGCGCGCGGTCGCACGTGACGCCGGACCGCTCGAGGCCCGCCTCCGCCAGGCGGACGATGGTCGTCTGCGGGTCCTCCTCGCGGCTCGCCAGCGCAAGCGCGTGCGGCGGCACCGGCAGAAGGGCGAAGCCGAACCGGCGCGACGACTTCGACAGGCTCGCATGATCGCCGAAATACGCGCTGCACCACGCGGCGACCGCCGTGCTCTTGCCCATGCCCGAGCGGGCCTGCAGCCACACGCGCCGGCTCTCTCCGAGACGCGTCACGAGCGCCGCTGCCGTCGATTCCGCTCCGTCGGGACCGCGCACGGGCATCTCGACGAAGGCCCCTTGCGACCCGGCTTTCATGCGCTCCCTCCTGAACCAGGGTGCGAGCGCCCATCGCTGCAAAAGCCAGGACCGGGGGAGCATCAGGGACGGCCAGATGAGGATCCGGGCCCAGACCGAGCACAGCAGCCGCAACGGCCACGGACGCCAATGCGTCAGGCCGATCAGGGCACCGAACGCGGCCGTCTGCACGGCCGCGATGGCGGCCAGCAGCCACAGCCAGTTGGCGCGCAGCCATTGACCGGCCGCCGCGTCGACGGTCACGGCAACAGGCTTTCCGACCGTCATGTCCGCACCCGTCGCGGTGGCGACGAGCCGCGCGCTCCAGCGCCCGGGCGCCAGCACCCCGAGATCGGCGCTGAAATTCGCCGGGTCGGCCGTGTGCCCGGTGATGCGCGCCGGGACGCGCACCGCGGCCTTGGCGCTATCTGCCTCGGCGGCCTCCACGACCAGCCCCAGATCCCCGGCCACCGCGGCACAGGCGTGGCGCAGGGTGCCGCTGACCGCGAACCCGCCCTGCCACAGGCCGGATGCGAGCGGCCGTGCGACGTCCAGGCTGGCCTGCGCGTCGGCCAGCGTCTCGGCGGTGACGAGAAGCCCGCGCGGCGTCGCGAGAAGCGCGCGGCCGTCGGAGAGCGGCTGGACCACGGCGCCCCGGTCGACCGGCTCTCCCGGCACCATGGCGGCGTGGTCGGCATTGGCGTCGAGGCGGACGATGCCGCCGCGTCCGGCGGCAAGCCACGCGCCCGTCGCGAGCTGCTCGAGCGACGAGATTTCGGTCTGCGGGGTGCGTGGCACGGGCGCAATCGCCTTGCCGTCGGCGTCCATCCGGAACACGCCGCGTCCGGCGCCGATCACAAGCCCGCCATCCGGCAGCTGCCGCGTCGCGAAAACCTGCCCAAGGGCCGGGCCGGCCACGGCCTCGACGGTTTGCAGCGCCTGATCCGTCCGGAAAATCCCGGTATCGGTGACGGCCAGCCAGCGCCCCTCCTTGAACGGCTGCAGCGCGAGCACGCGGCCAAGGGCCGGACCCTTCAGCGGCGCCACGCGGCGGCGTTGCAGCTCGACGCGGAAGAGGCCGCGCCGCGCCGCGATCAGCCAGCCGTCCTGGACGCCGCGCACCGCATAGACGTCGCTCACCGGCTCGCCCGACAGGAATTCCGCCTTCTTCGTGCCCGGCAGGATGGCGTGCAGCAGACGCCGGTTCTGCACGAGCACGCCGCGCTCGTCGCTGGCGTGGATGCGCCAGTTCGGGCTGGCGTCGTCGTCGATGGCATCGAGCCGCCTCGCCTGGGCGTCGACGACGACGAGACCCTGGTCGCCGCGCACCAGCCAGCCGCCGTCGGCAAGCTTGTGCAGTTCGGCGACGCGGAGCGGCTTGCGCGAGGACAGCGCCGTCAGGCTGCGGCCGGCGGCATCGGCGCGGAAGACGCCCTTCTCGGCGCCGATCAGCCAGCCGCCGTCGGCGAGGCGCTGGATATGCGTGACCTCTCCGGTGTCGCCGCCGAGGCGCTCGGCGCGTCCGGCGCGGGCGTCGAGGCGGAAGGCTCCGAAGACGGCGCCGACGAGCCAGGCCGAATCGTCGATCTGCTCGAGCGCCAGCACGCGGCCGGTATCCGCCCCGGACACCTCCTGCAGCTGCAGGCCGGTCGAGTCGGCGCGATAGAGGCCGCGGTCCGTGCCGACGACGGCGCCGCCGCCGGCGAGCCGCCCGACGGCGGTGAAGCGCAGCGCCTCGGAGCCGTTCAGTTCCTGGATCTTGAGAGCGGCCTTGTCCGCCCGGAAGGCGCCGCCCCAGCCGGACGCATCCCGGTCGCTGAGGATCAGCGCCAGCTCGCCGCCGAGCGGAACGAGATGCGTGACGTGATGGATGGCCGGCCCGTCGAAGGCCTGGAGCTGCGCCCCGCTCTCGCTGAACCGGAAAAGTCCGTGGCGGGTCTCGACGAGCCAGCTCTTCTGGTCGGCCCGGTGCAGGCGTTCGACGTAGCCGCCGCCGCCCTGCACGGGCGCCACGCAGACCGCCGCTGCCCAGCCCGGGGCCGCGCTCGCAACAAGGCATGCGCCAGCAATCGCGACGCGCCGCGCGTGCGAATACTTACTCATCACTGCTCCCCTACCCCCGTTAAGCCGAAAATCGACCGTTCAGGCGCGGGTGTTTCCCCCGGTCTTCTATTATTCGAAGCGTAACACGACCGCGAAATGACGCCTAGGGCACAACGTGGTGAATCGCCGTGATTTTTGCTCTTGCAAAGCGGCCGACTCGGTGACGCGAGTCGTGCGAGCCCCGTGACGCGGCTCGCCGGTTCACAGCACATGAGCGGAGGCCCTGCTACGTATTGAAGGTTTCGATACCTCCCCCATCGGTATCGGTGCCGGCGCCGCC
>DATBIR010000187.1:0-3874 GCA_036556825.1 Beijerinckiaceae bacterium | reverse complement strand
CTGCGCCTGCGTCCGATCCTCATGACCTCGCTTGCCTTCATCTTCGGCGTGGTGCCTCTGGTGTGGGCAACGGGCGCCGGCGCCGAGCTGCGCCAGGCACTCGGCACAGCGGTTTTCGCCGGCATGATCGGCGTCACGCTGTTCGGGCTATTGTTTACCCCCACTTTCTACGTCATTAGCCGCTGGGTCGCTAATCTTGCGACCCGGCGCCAACAGTCACTTGGGCCGCAGCCGGCCGAATAGAGAAGGGAATTTCCGGCCCCTCTGGGAACGTGGGCCCGTCATGACCACGTTCTCGAGAAAGGCCTATCTTCACGCGACCTAGCCACCTCCAAGCTTGCAGATAAGCGAGGCAGCCAATGATAACGCTGAAGGTCAACGGCAAGGCGGCCCAGTTCGACGGCGACACATCGATGCCGCTGCTCTGGTTCCTGCGCGACGTTCAGGGCCTGACGGGAACCAAGTTCGGCTGTGGGGTGGCGCAGTGCGGCGCCTGCACGGTTCACGTCGATGGCCAGCCGCGCCGCGCCTGCGTGACGCCGATCGGCACGCTCGAGGGCGCGGAGGTGACCACTATCGAAGGCGTGAACGGCAAAGTGACGGAGGCGGTCCGCGCCGCCTGGGTCGCACTCGACGTCCCCCAATGCGGCTACTGCCAGTCGGGCCAGATCATGTCGGCGGTGAACCTCTTGAGCGAGGTGCCGAAGCCCACCGATCAGGACATCGATCTCGCCATGAACGGCAACATCTGCCGCTGCTGCACCTACACCCGCATTCGCGCCGCCATCCACGATGCCGCGCGCCGTATGGAGGGCTGAGCCATGGAAGCCGCGCTTGCCACCAACCGCCGCCAGTTCCTGAAGGGCTCCGCTGCCGTCGGCCTCGTGATCGGCTTCCACATTCCCGTAGGGACGCGCGCCGTCGCCGCGGCATCCGCAGAGTTCGTGCCGAATGCTTTCTTGCGCATCGCGCCCGACAACACCGTGACCGTCATCTGCAAGCACATCGAATTCGGCCAGGGCCCCTACACGGGCATTGCCACGATCCTTGCCGACGAGATCGATGCCGACTGGAGCCAAATCCGCGTCGAATCGGCTCCCGCCGACGCGGAGAAGTACGCAAACCTCGCTTTCGGCATCCAGGGCACCGGCGGCTCCACCGCCATGGCGAACTCGTGGGACCAGCTGCGCAGCGCGGGCGCCGAAGCGCGAGCGCGTCTCGTTGCCGCCGCCGCCCAGGAGTGGAACGTCGAGCCTGAGACCATCAACATCGACAAGGGCGTTGTCAAAGACACCTCCGGCAAGACGGCAACCTTCGGCGCGCTGGCCGAGCGCGCGCAAAAGTTCGCCCTCTCGGGACCCTTTGCGCCGAAGGATCCGAGCGCGTGGCGCCTGATCGGCAAAAACGTTCCCCGTGTCGACACCGTCTCCAAGACCGACGGCACCGCCCAGTTCACCATCGACGTCAAGCTGCCGGACATGCTGACCTGCGTGCTGGCCCGGCCGCCGCGCTTTAACGGAAAGGCGAAAGACGTCGATGCCGCTGCCGCGCTGGCCATCCCCGCAGTGAAAGAGGTGTTCACCGTTCCCCAGGGCGTCGCCGTGCTGGCGGACGGCTTCTGGACCGCCAAGAAGGGGCGCGATGCCTTGAAGGTCACGTGGGACGAGTCGGGCACCGAGACGCGCAGCAGCCGCGATCTTATCAGCGAGTACAGCGAGCTGGCGAAGAAAACGGGGGCGGTTGCGCGCAACGACGGCGACGTGGAGGCGGGCCTCAAGGGCGCCGCCAAGGTCATCGAGGCGACCTACACGTTCCCCTATCTCGCGCACGCCCCGCTCGAGCCCAACGACTGCGTCATCCGCCGTACCGAAGACGGCGGCGCCGAGCTTCTGTTCGGCTCGCAGCTGCAGACGATCGACCAGAACGTGGCCGCGGGCGTATTGGGGCTCAAGCCGCAGCAGGTCAAGATCAAGACCCTACTCGCGGGCGGCAGCTTCGGACGCCGCGCAACGCCGGCGGGCGACATGGCGGCCGAGGCCGCCGAGGTCTTGAAGGCCGCCAAGCACAAGGGGCCCATCAAGGTGATCTGGACGCGCGAGGATGACATCAAGGGCGGGCGCTATCGCCCAGTGATCGTCCATCGGGTGAAGGGCGGTCTCGACGCCGACGGCAACATCGTCGCCTGGGACCAGGTCATCGTCGGCCAGTCGTTCATGAAGGGAAGCCCCTTCGAGGCGCACATGCTGAAGGACGGTATCGACCAGACCATGGTCGAAGGCGCGAGCACGCTGCCTTACCACGTCCCCAACCTGCGCGTTTCCGCCCACATCGTAGAGGCCGGTGTGCCGACACTGTGGTGGCGCTCGGTCGGCTCGACCCACACCGCTTATTCGACCGAGACCTTCCTCGATCAGCTCGCAGACCTCGCCGGCATCGACCCGCTCGCCATCCGCCGCAAGCTCCTCACCAAGCACCCGCGCCACCTCGCCGTGCTCGAGCGCGCCGCCGAGGCAGCGGAGTGGGACAAGCCGCTACCCAAAGGCAAGGCGCGCGGGCTCGCCGTGCACGAGTCCTTCCACTCGTTCGTGGCGCATGTGGTCGAGGTCTCAGCGGGCTCCGACGGGCTGCCGAAGGTCGAGCGCGTCGTCTGCGCGGCCGACTGCGGCATCGCCATCAACCCCGACGTGGTCAAGGCCCAGCTCGAGGGCGGCATGGGCTACGGGCTGTCGGCGGCGCTCTACGGGGCCATCGATCTCGAGGGTGGGCGCGTTGTGCAGTCGAACTTCGACGGCTACCGCGTCTTGCGGATCAACGAGATGCCGCCGATCGAGGTGCACATCGTGGCCTCGACCGAGAAGCCCACTGGGATAGGCGAGCCGGGCGTCCCCACCATCGCACCGGCCGTTGCCAACGCCTGGGCGAAGCTCACCGGCGACCGCCTCTATGCGCTTCCCTTCGTCCGCTCCGTCGGCAAGGTTTGAGGAGACCACGCATGAAAGGCCTCTATATCAGCATTGCCAGCGCCGCAGCCGTGCTGGCCGCCGGCGTCGCCGTTTCGGCACGCCAGCCGGACGCCGCGCAAGGCTTGAAGCCCGTCTCGGCATTCTCCGGCATCGCCGACAAGAACGAGCGCGCCGTCGCCATCTTTAACGAGGCAGGCAAGGTGATCCTGCATCCGCGCTGCGTGAACTGTCATCCCGCCGGCGATCGCCCCCTGCAGGGGGAGGACGGCCATCCGCATCAGCCGCTCGTCGTGCGCGGCATCGACGGCTTCGGCGCGACGGCCATGCGCTGCTACACCTGCCACGGCCCGGCGAACTTCGACGCGGGCGGCGTGCCCGGCAACCCGGCGTGGCATCTGGCGCCCATAGAGATGGCCTGGGTCGGCAAGTCGCTGGCTGAGATCTGCGTGCAGATCAAGGACAAGGAGCGCAACGGCGGCATGTCGTTGGATGACCTTATCCACCACATGGGTGAGGACCAGCTTGTTGGCTGGGGCTGGAACCCCGGCGCGGGCCGCGTGCCGGCGCCTGGAACGCAGAAAGAGTTTGGAGAGCTGATCAAAGCCTGGGTCGAGGCCGGCGCCGCCTGCCCGGCATCCTGACGATCGGCATCGCAAGGAAGGTGTGACATGAACGTCATCGCCTCGAAGAAGATCGCCCAGAATGACATCGCCAAAGGCGCGCGCGACCCGATCGAGATGGCGCGGGCTTGGCTCGATGAGCATGGCAAGGTGGCGCTCGCCACCGTCGTCTCGACCTGGGGCTCGGCGCCAGTGCCGGTCGGAGGCCAGCTCGTGGTCGGGCCCGATGAGCACTTTCAAGGCTCGGTCTCCGGCGGCTGCATCGAAGGCGACGTGATCGCAGAGGCGGCC
>DATBIR010000186.1:0-5756 GCA_036556825.1 Beijerinckiaceae bacterium | reverse complement strand
TGGTCGACCGCCTTCTGGTATTTGAAGGCGTTGGCGAGACGCGCATAAGGCCTGCCGCGCAGGGACACGGCATCGGCAATGTCGCCGTCGAGACCGCCAGGGATGCGGTAGGCCGCCGTCTCGGCCGCCGGGCAGAGCGCCCGGCACATGGCATCCGGGCCCGAACGGCCGTTCCGGGGCAGGTTGTGGAGCGGGAAGAAATAGCCATCGCAGGCGCGCACGCAGACGAGCCGGCCGGCGCCGCGCGGCGTCTTCGCCTCGGGCTCGTCTGCCGCCGCCGTCAATGCGGCGGCGGCGGCACGCTGCGGATCGCACGCCTCCCTGACGGCTGTCTGAAGCCGTCGGCGCGCCGACCGGGTCGAACTTCCCTCGCCGGCAAGGCGTGCGTGGTTCGCGTGCATCATCCGCAGGCGTTCGGTGATGGCGTGGCATTCCGGCGGCGGACCGCCGAAGAACGAGACGCCGCGCCCGCAGCCGATGGCCTGTGCATATCCGGCCAGCCGCGCGATCTCCTGCCCCTGGCGCTGCGCGGCGCCCCGGCTGGCGCCGCCGCGCTCGAGGGCGGCCAGCTCGGCGCGGGAACGCTGGCATGCCGCCGACTGCCCCCAGGCGGCCTGCGCCGCTCCGGTGAGGCCAATGACCAATGCTGCGCACCGGAGCGGCCGTGGAAACCTCATAACACGTGTTAAACCTCTCGGGCGGGGGCGGTTCCGATCCGGCCTCGGTCCGGACCTCGCTTGCGGACCGCCGGCCCCCCATATGTCCTGTGACGGTTGACGGAGGGACAGATGCTGAGGACGATGGTTTGCGCCCTGGCGGGGGTGGCGTTGGCAGCGGCCTTGGCAGGCCCGGCGGCGGCCCAGGAGCCGGAGGAAATCTTCCGCAAATCGACGGTCTGGAAGCCGCTCACGCCGGACGACCGGCTGGTCGTCTATGCCATCGATGACCCCGTCGTGGAGGGCGTCGCCTGCCACTACACGGTGCCCGAGCGCGGCGGGCTCAAGGGCATGTTCGGCGTGGCCGAGGAGGTCTCCGACGTCTCGCTCGCCTGCCGGCAGGTGGGGCCGATCCGCTTCAAGGAGAAATTCGAGCAGGGCGCCATCGTGTTCAGCGAGCGGCGCTCGCTGATCTTCAAGCGCATGCGCATCGTGCGCGGCTGCGACGCCAAGCGCAACGTGCTCGTCTACATGGTGTATTCCGACCGCCCGATCGAAGGCTCGCCGAAGAACTCGACATCGAGCGTGCCGATCATGCCCTGGGGCGGCGGCGCCGCCGAGATCCCGCGCTGCAAGGAATGGGTGGGGTAACGCCCCTGCGGCTTACGGGCGGGGCAATCAGTTGATGCAGGTGATCGAGATCGGGCGCTCGGAGCGGGGCGTCAGGCCGACCTGGGCCGAGCCGGTAACCGTCTCCGGGGCCGCCAGCCCGAAGCTTTCGGCGCGGCTGAAGCCCTGCGACTCGCACCAGGCATTGGCGACGATGCTGCCGCATTCGGTGCCGCCGGTCAGGCAGTCGGCGACGCCGTAGCCGTCGGTGGCGGCGATCAGGAACGTGGTCTCGCCGCCGGCGGCCCGGGAGGTGCCGTTCGGCAGGACGATGAGGGAGACCGCCGCAACGGCGAGAATCGTCACGAACCCGGACAGGGCGAGGGTGCGGCGCATCATAAATTCCTCAGTAAAAGAACTGCGTGTTTTCGAGTGTTCGGCTTTGCGATGAAGAAACTCTTAAACCTACGGTTTGCTCGAGAATATCGCCCGCCCCCGGGCAAATCCTCTCAACCTTAACACCCTCGCGTCTTGACGGATTCGGTGAGACGAGGCAAACACTTCGCCCCATGACGGCAACGCGGATTAGCGCGATCATCATTATCTGTGGCTAGCGTACCACGCTGGCTGGAGCCGTCTCGTTCTCAATTTCGGATCGAAACAGCCTTCCGGCCGGCGGCCTGGAGATCGGTTCGATGGCGCCGAAATTGCGGCTCTACAACACCCTGACCCGCGGCAAGGAGGATTTCCTCCCCCTCGATCCCGGCAACGTGCGCATGTACGTGTGTGGCCCGACGGTCTATGACGACGCCCATATCGGCAACGCGCGCCCGATCATCGTCTTCGATCTGCTGTTCCGGCTGCTGCGCCACCTGTACGGGCCGGATCACGTCACCTATGTCCGCAACGTCACCGACGTCGACGACAAGATCAATGCCCGCGCCGCGGAGCGCGGCATCTCGATCCGCGACCTGACCGAAGGCACGCTCAAACGCTTCCACGACGACATCGCCGCCCTGGGCGTGCTGGCGCCGACGGTCGAGCCGCGCGCCACCGAATATATCGGCGAGATGAAGACGCTGATCGAACGGCTCGTCGCCGCGGGTCACGCCTACGTGGCGGAGGAGCACGTGCTGTTCAGCGTGCCGTCGATGCCCGATTACGGAGCGCTCTCGAAGCGTCCGCTTGACGAGATGGAAGCGGGCGCCCGCGTCGAGGTCGCGCCGTACAAGCGCTCGCCGCTCGATTTCGTGCTGTGGAAGCCCTCGAAGCCCGGCGAGCCGGCCTGGCCGTCGCCGGCGGCCATCGCCGCGTCCGGGCGGCCCGGCTGGCATATCGAATGCTCGGCGATGTCGTGGAAGCATCTCGGCGAGGTGTTCGACATCCATGCCGGCGGTATCGACCTCGTCTTTCCGCACCACGAGAACGAGGTGGCGCAGTCGCGCTGCTGCTTCGGCACCGACATGATGGCGCGCTACTGGCTGCACAACGGCTTCCTGCAGGTGGAAGGCGAGAAGATGGCCAAGTCGGCCGGCAACTTCGTCACCATCCGCGAGCTGCTGACGACCGACAATTTCGGCGGTCGCGCCTGGCCGGGCGAGGTGCTGCGCCTCGCCATGCTGCGCACCCACTATCGCCAGCCGATCGACTGGACCGTGCGCGCGCTGGAAGAGGCCGAGCAGACGCTCGCCTCGTGGACGGCCATTCCCGAATTCGGTGACGCCGCACTCAGTGGGCTGGCGCCCGGGATACTCGATGCCCTCGCCGACGACCTCAACACGCCGAAAGCCATCGCCGAGCTGCACGCGCTCGAGCGCAGGGGCGATCGCAAGGCGCTGGCCGCCAGCCTGCATGCGCTCGGCTTCACGACGCCCTTGCGGCGCGAGACCAGCATCGATCCGCAGGTGGTGAGCAAGGTCGAGGATCTGATCTCGGTCCGCCGCAACGCGCGCGCCACAAAGAATTGGGCCGAATCCGACCGCATCCGCGACGAGCTCAAGGGCATGGGCATCGTGCTGCACGACAACAAGGACGGCACCACCACCTGGGAGGTGGCGCCATGACCGCCTCTCATTTCTTGTCATTGCCGGGCTCGACCCGGCAATCCAAGCACCGCCTCGCTATGCCGGAGCCATGGATGCCCGGGTCAAGCCCGGGCATGACCATGGAAGGCGCATCGTGTGGCCCTTGGCCGGAGGGCGCGCCATGACGCGGACGGAAGCGGCGCTGCGGCCGTTCCTGCCGGCGGACGCGCCGGTGCTCGCGGCGATCTACCAGGCGAGCATCGACGAGCTGACCGGCGAGGATTACAGCCCGGCACAGCAGGCCGCGTGGGCGGCGCAGGCCGACGACGAGGAGGAGTTCGCCGAGCGCCTTGCGCGCGGGCTCACGCTGGTCGCGACCATCGCCGGTGCGCCGGTCGGCTTCGCGACCTTGCAGGGCACGGACCATATCGATCTGCTTTACGTTCATCCGTCGGCGGCGGGGCAGGGCGTCGCAGCGCTGCTCGTCGACGCGCTGGAGAAGCTCGCGCAAGCGCGCGGTGCCGCACGCCTCGACGCCGACGTGAGCGACACGGCGCGCGGCTTCTTCGAGAGGCGCGGCTTCACGGCCGAGCGGCGCAACACGGTCGCGCTCGGCGACGAATGGCTGGGCAACACGACCATGCAGAAGCGCCTGGGTCCGGCCGGCGCGAAGGGACGGTCATGAGCGCACGCGAGCGCATCTATCTGTTCGACACGACGCTGCGCGACGGCGCGCAGACGACGGGCGTCGATTTCTCGCTCGAAGACAAGCGCAGCATCGCGACGCTGCTCGACCGGCTCGGCATCGATTACGTGGAAGGCGGCTATCCGGGCGCCAATCCCCTCGACACCGACTTCTTCGCCGAGAAGCGCACGCAGCGCGCCAGATTCACCGCCTTCGGCATGACCAAGCGGGCCGGGCGCTCGGCGGCCAACGATCCCGGCGTCGCGGCCCTGCTCGACGCCAGGGCCGACGCCATCTGCTTCGTCGCCCAGGCGTGGGACTATCACGTGCGCGTCGCGCTCGAGACGACGCCCGAGGAGAATCTCGACGGCATCCGCGACAGCGTCAACGCCGCCCTCGCCAGGGGGCGCGAGGTGATCGTCGACTGCGAGCACTTTTTCGACGGTTACAAGGCCAACCGGGACTATGCGCTCGCCTGCGCCAGGACTGCGTTCGACGCCGGCGCCCGCTGGATCGTGCTGTGCGACACCAACGGCGGCACGCTGCCGCACGAGGTCGCGCGCATCGTCGCCGAGGTGACGCGGCACGTGCCCGGCGAGCGCCTCGGCATCCATGCGCATGACGATTGCGGCTGCGCCGTCGCCAACTCGCTCGCCGCGGTCGAGGCCGGGGCGCGCCACATCCAGGGCACGCTCAACGGCCTCGGCGAGCGCTGCGGCAACGCCAACCTGGTCACGCTGATCGGCACGCTCAAACTCAAGAACGGCTACGGCGAGCGTTTCGAGACCGGCGTCTCCGACGAGGCGCTCGGCACGCTGACGCAGGCCTCGCACACCCTCGACGAATTGCTCAACCGCGCGCCCGACCGGCACGCGCCCTTCGTCGGCGCCAGCGCCTTCGCGACCAAGGCCGGTATCCACGCCTCCGCCGTGCTCAAGGATCCGCGCACGTACGAGCATGTCGCGCCGGAGCTGGTCGGCAACATGCGCAAGGTGCTGGTCTCGGATCAGGCCGGACGCTCGAACATTCTCGCCGAGATGCAGCGTGTCGGCATCGACCTGCCGAAGGACGATCCGCGCGTCGGCCGCGTGCTCGACGAGGTGAAGCGCAAGGAAGCCGAAGGCTATGCCTTCGAGAGCGCCGACGCGTCCTTCTACCTGCTCGTCAAGCGCGTGCTCGGGGAGGTGCCGGAGTTCTTCGACGTCGAGCGCTTCAGCGTGAAGGTGGAGCGGCGCCACAACGCCGTCGGCGCGCTCGTCACCGTCGCCGAGGCGATCGTCAAGGTGAAGGTCGGCGACGAGGTGCTGATCTCGGCGGCCGAAGGCAACGGTCCGGTCAACGCGCTCGATGTCGCCTTGCGCAAGGACCTCGGCAAATACCAGGATCTGATCGCCGATCTCGAACTCGTCGATTACAAGGTGCGCATCTACCAGGGCGGCTCGGACGCGGTGACGCGCGTCCTGATCGAATCCGGCGACGAGACCGGCGCGCGCTGGACCACCATCGGCGTCTCGCCCAACATCATCGACGCCTCGTTCGAGGCCCTCTCCGATTCGATCAACTACAAGCTGCTCAAGAGCGGCGCGCGGCCGTAGCGCTTACCTCTGTCATGTATGGACGGCCGGGGAGGCACGAGGGTGATCACTCCGTGAAGCGGATGGTGCGCTCCTTGCAGATGTCGAACTCGCCGATATCGACCTGGCCTTCGCCTTCGAACACGGCCGCGACCGACACCATGCAGCCCTTGATCTTGGGCATCTTCATCGTCGTCTTGGCCTTCGG
>DATBIR010000185.1:0-38280 GCA_036556825.1 Beijerinckiaceae bacterium | reverse complement strand
GCACCGCGCGCCGCCGCGTGTTGTCCCGGCAATGCCCGCGTTGCACGCGTTGCTTGCTTTGCACAGGGGATAGGGGGAGGCGACTCGCGGGCCTGTCGGAAGAGGCGACAGGCGTCATGTCATGGTCCCTTGCGCGGCTTGTGCCGGCTCCCGTGCGCGACGCGAGGCGAAGCCGTCTCACCTGCAGGACGGTCTTGCCGACGATCGCCCGACTGCACCGGCTCGCGCGCGCGGCGCAGCGATTTCGCGCCGGGGGGGTGATGCTTTCATGGATAGCGTCGGCGAGCAGCCCTGCAGCGGGACCGCCTCAGATCGAAGCGCTCCCGTTCACTGTCATCGGCTCGCACGAATTCCGGATCACGTCCGGGACAAGTCTTGTTCGGCGAAGTGGCGGCACCCCCCGGATCGACTCCGGGGGGCAGGCTTGCGCCAGATCTGCCCTACAGCCGCGCCGCCTGCACATGCATCCAGTCGAAATCGCGGGCCCGGCCGAGACTGAGCCAGCCCTCTTCTTCCCAGAATTCCCAGAATTTTGCGGCGTCCGGTTTGGCAAGCCGGGCCTGCCGGTGGCTCCACCGCAACTGGTTGCGTCCGGGATCGAAATCGATGGCGATCGCCCAGGAGTGCATGGAAAAAGTCGAGCCGCCCCTTATGGGCCGGCAGGCAAAGCAGCCGCCGAACAGGTTGACGCCGATCTCCTCCACGCCGTCGTCGCCGTAATGGGCGTGCACCTTCGCCAATACGCGCGCCGCGCTGTCGTGGACTTTTTCGTGGATCATGAAGCCGGTGATCTCCTTGCGCAGATCCCAGGCGATCTTCATCTTGAAAGGGAGCGCCAGCCGCTTCATCGGCGGGTGGCAGGCACGACCGAACACGTTCGGCACGTCGCGCTGCCGCGGCCATGTCGTAACGACGGTCACGACAGGGGCCGGCGGCGCCGCGGGAAGCTCGTCGAGCTCGTCGCGCCAGGTTTCGAGCGGCAGGCCGTTCTTCTTGCGGTTGAAGTTCTCGAACGCGGCTTTCGTCTGGGTGCCGAACAATCCGTCGATACGGCCGACGTCGATGTCGAGATCGCGGCAGATCAGCTGCCCGAGCGCGATCTTGCGGCGCGAGAGCGGCCACGCCTCCCAGCCGCTGCCGACGATGGCGCTTTGCCGCGTCAGCAGCGCGTCGAGGGCCGCAACCGATTTCGGGCCGAACATGCCGTCGATGTCACCCGCATAGACGCCCCATTCCGTGAGGGCCGCCTGGAGATCGTCATCGTCGATCGCCGATTGCGGCACGCTCGACACCGGCGGCGGCTCGCTTGCAACCGCTGCGCCGGGCGCCGCTGCGCCGTCGCTCCTGCCGTCCTTGAACGACCACGATACAGGATAGGGTTTCAGCGCCGCCGACATGACGTCGTTGAGCCGGTTGCGCCAGCCGCGAATGAAATGCTGCGACTTGGGATGACTGGTGTAGCGCGCCTTGCGCGCATCGGCGAGCTTCACGGCGAGATCGATCACCGACTCCTGGGTCGTCGTCTGCGCCGTCACGGCGCTGATCGTATCGTCTCCCATCTGGCCGCTGGCGGCGACGCCGACCGCCTCCTGCAGCATGCGCAGCATGTTGGGGACGCCGTGGTTCACGGCCCCGTCCATAACGATGAAATCGATCGGTGGCGGCAGCCGGTCCCCTTTGATCTTCGTCCAGTAGCGATCGCGGAAAATGGCGATGGCTTCTTCCTTGCTCATGTTCTTGACTTCGTTCGGCGTGACGCTCGCCACCCCGCGCCATTCGGCCAGGACCTTGTGCGTGATGCCGAAGTTCGTGGCGCCGCCCGGGTCGTGAGGATGGTTGACGAAGCCGCCCTCCCACTTGAGCACCGTCTGCATGATCTCGCTGAAGCGGTCCATCTGAACCTCCGTGCGGTCGCATTAGCAGCAGATTGTTGGCATCCCCCGGTCAGGCGCATTGTGACGCGCTTCACAGTGCCGAGCTGTAAGCGGCGTCCGATGCCTCTTTCACATGTCTCCGTCACCGGTCTCCGTCACATGTCTCCGTCACATCCGGACGATGGTCGCGTCCGGTCCGCGGCGCCGGCTGCCGAACGGCCGCAACGGCGCCCGGAACAAGACGAAGCAGGGCAAGTGACCGGACGTCAGGATCGCCGTCCATGGCAGCGTGTTGAATGAGAACACAACTTGGAGGCGTGATCCAGTTGGAATTCTTTTCCTGGCGGATGTCGCGGTCCGGCGACGGCGCAGAGGCGCAACAAGTTGTGCATCGCCGCCCCGCCGCGCCCGCCCGTTAACACCCGTTAACGCAATGTTAACGATTGTCGCCGACCTTGGCGCCCAGGCGGCCCAGAATGACACAACAACCAAGAGCGCCGGACGAGCGCCAAGGCGAAGCCGCCATCGAATCAACTGTGCTGTCGGACGCCGACCTCCTGGTGGCGATCCGACGCGAACTTCTTCGGGTGTATTCCGAGCTTCTCGATCAATCCGTTCCGGACCGCGTCGCCAGGCTGGTGGAGCGGCTGGAAGCCGAAATGAAGCACAGCAAGTGACCGACCGAGTGGGGGCCAGGAAGTAACATGAGTTCAATTCTGCTTGTCGACGATCATCGCTCCGTCCGCTGCAGCGTCGGCGACGTGCTCAGGGACGCGGGCTACCAGGTGTCGGAGGCGGCCGACGCGGCGCAGGCCCTGAGGCAGCTCGAGCGGCGGTCCTTCGACCTTCTGATCGTCGACTACCTGCTGCCGGAGATGAAGGGCGACGCGATCGCCCGCATTGCCCGCGAGCGCTGGCCGGACCTGCGCGTCATGTTCCTGTCGGGCTACGCCGAGTTCCTGTCGCTGACCGGCAAGAGCGGCGACGATACCCTCATCCAGAAGCCGATCAGCGTCGACGCCCTGTGCAAGGCCGTCGCCGGCGCGCTGCGCAAGCCGGCCTCGCTGCGCTCGGCAGCGTAGGGCTTTTCCCGGCGAAACCCCCTGGCCTGTCATCACGGGCCTTGTGCCTGTGAACCTCCTACCCGTGTCGTCACCGGCCTTGTGCCGGTGATCTCGATCGGAAGAGCCCCGCCCCTTTCCGATCGGGATGGCCGGGACAGGCCCGGCCATGACAACGCCAAGGCCGAACCGCGCGCTCGCGCCGGTTGCGCGGCCGCGGTTTACCGCTCCTTCACCACCTTGGCCGAAAATGGCGGTCTTGTCGCAGCGGGCTGGAGCGAATGCGGCGGCCTATCGCGGGGCCGCCGGGCGATCATGCGCATGCCTCCCATACGGCTCATGGCCGCACTTCTCCTCGGGCTCGCGCCCGTGGCGGGAGACGGCGCGTCCGCGCAGCCGGCGCCGGCGCCGCAATGCGCGCAGGCCGGTCCCGGCTTCGCGCAGCTCGGCACCTTCAATGCCTGCGCGCGCTTCGGGCTCGACGCCACCGCCGAGGTCGGCCATCACTTCATCCGCGACGACCTCTATGTCGAGGGCGCGCGCACGGACGACCGCGTGCCGCTGGTCTATTACGGAAGCGTGCCGCGCGAGACCGGGCGGGAGGGGCTCGTCGGGACGCTGCTGGTGAGGCCCAGCGTCACGCTGGTCGCACCGACCGATTACGGGCCGTTCACGGTGCATGTGCGCGCCAGCAGCACGTCGTCGGCCGACCGCCTCGAGGACGTGGCGACGGGGCCGATGTTCCTCGACGACGCCTGGGCATCGGTCGGCCCACTGACGGTCGGCCGGCGCTTCTCGCTGTTCGACTACAATCCCGGCTTCACCTACAAGCCCGGCTACACGTCCTACCGGACCACCAACGTCGTCGCCCTCACGTCCCCCCTCGGCAACGGCGCCGAGGCGACGCTGGCGCTCGAGGATGCGTCGGAGCGCCGGCGCGACGAGGGCGTGTGGGCGCCCTATGGCGAGGCGAAGCTCCCGGACGTGGTCGGCGCCTTCCGCCTCAACGGCAACTGGGGCAATGCCCAGGCCGCCTTCGCGGTCCACGAACTCACGCGCGCCGACTGGCCGGACTGCGCCTGCACCGGCGACGCCAAGGAGCTCGGCTTCGCCGGCTCGGCCGGCGTCGAATACCGCCAGAAATTCGGCGGCACCTACGGCCGCATCCTGCTCGCCGGCGCCGCCGCGCAGGGGGCGCTCGACTATCTCGGCGTGCCGCGTTTCGCGCCCGACTTCGTCGCCGATGCGAACGGCTCGCTTCGCCCGACCCGGGGCGTGTCCGCGCTCGCCTCCTACGAACATGTCTGGCGGCCGGATCTGCGGACGTCGATGTCGCTGTCGTGGTACGGCACCGATACCGCCGCCGGCGACCTGCGCTGGGACGTGCGCGGCTATCTCGCCCAGTTCACCGTCGAGTATATGCCGGCGCCCAACATGCTCGTCGGCGCCGAGGCCAACCACTCGTCGGACAGGCTCAAGGGCGAGGACGTGGAAGCGGCCGGGGAATCGGCGCGGGCGTCAACGGAACGTTTACTGTTCTATGTTAGGCGGTTCTTCTGAAAGGCCCGCAGAAGGGCCGTGCAGCGCGGCGGCGCGCAGCCGTTAAATTTTTCCGCAACCCGTTTAACAGACGTCAACACCTGGCGTGCAAGCGTCCTCGCAGATCAACGAGGATATCTCCATGCTCAGGCTGGCAGCTCCGCTTCTTGCGGTAACGGTCCTGGTCTCTCCGCTTCTCGCCGTCAGCGCGATCGCGGCGGACTGGGTGGTCAACAAGGTCAGCGGCAAGGCCTGGCTCGTCACCGGGCAGGACGCCGCGCGGACGCCTCTTTCGGCCGGGATGACGGTGCCCACAGGCGCCACGGTGCAGACGTCCGACAACGCCCGCGCCATGCTCACGCGCGGCAGCGACGCCATGGTGGTCGGGCCGAAATCGGCGCTGGCCATGCAGTCCGGCTGGGGCGCGCAGTCGACGACCGTGCTGCAGCGGTCGGGCCACATCACCCTCGAAGTCGAAACCAAGGGCGCGCCGCATTTTACGGTCGAGACGCCGTTCATGGCCGCGGTCGTCAAGGGCACAAGGTTCGACGTGCGGGTGTCGGCGCGCGACGCCAATGTCAGCGTGACGCGCGGCCGGGTCCAGGTCGCGGATTTCGCGTCGGGCCAGACCGCCGACATCACCCCCGGCCAGCGCGCCGGCGTGCGCATGGGCCGGCCCGGCCTGAGCGTCGGCGGGCGCGGACAGATGCCGGCGATCCAGGCCGGCCAGCCGCGTGCGGCCGTGGTGCCGCCGATCGGCCGCGCCGACGTCGTGCAGCCGCCGGCTGCGGCCAGTACGTCGGCGGCCAACTCGGCCGGCTTCGGTCCCGGCCGCTCGTGGTCCGGACCGGCGGCGGTCGAAAACAGGTCGCGCCGTTCCGCCGTGCAGGCCAATGTCGGCAGGGCATCGGCCGTCGCTGACGGCGTCATCGAGGGCCGCGGCAACGCCGGCATCGGCAATGCGGCCGGCCGCGTCAGCACCGGCGCCGGCAACGGCAACGCAGGCGGCAACGGCAAGGGTGTGGCCAACGCCGGCGGCAACGGCAAGGGCGTCGGCAATGGCGGCGGCAACGGCAACGGCGCCGGTGTCGGCAACAACAACGGCGGCGGCAACGGCAAAGGCGTCGGCAGCAACAACGGCGGCGGCAACGGCAACGGTGTCGGCAACAACAACGCCGGCGGCGTCGGCAACAACAATGCCGGCGGCGGCAACGGCAAGGGCGGCAAGGGAGGCCGCGCCTAGCCGGAGCGCCGACGACAGCCGGGACGGCCGATGGACCGTCTGATGCGAAGGTCACCCAAAGGCTGGACAGGAGCGCTCCGTTCCGTCCGGCCTTTGGCGTTGGTGTGGCCGTTCGTCGTTCTCGCGGCCCTCGCCATATCGGCTTCCGCGACGGGAGGCCTGCAGCCGCTCAAGGCGGCGCTCTACGAGCTGCGCTTCGATCTCGCCCGCCGTCCTCCGAGCGGCGAGATCGTGCTCGTCGAGATCGACTCGAAAAGCATCGCGGCGCTCGGCACCTGGCCGTGGCCGCGGCGCATCCATGGCGCGCTGGTCGACAAGCTCACCGAAGCGGGCGCCGCCCAGATCGGCTTCGACGTCGACTTCAGCACCCGTTCGAGCGAGGCGGAAGACGCGCTGTTCGCGGAGGCGCTGCGCCGGGCCGGCGGCGGCACGATCCTCGCCACCTTCGCGCAGAAGCTCAGCAACGCCCGCGGCGAGGACAGGATCGCCTTCAACCGACCGCTCGAGCGCTTCGCCGACAACGCCTGGGCGGCGACCGTCAACGTCTTCCCGGACCGGGACGGCCTCGTGCGCCGCTTTCCGTTCGGCGCCATGGTCGCCGGCGAGCCGACGCCGTCGATGCCGGCGATGCTGGCGAACACGCCCGCGCAAATCGGCGCCGACTTCCTGATCGATTTCGGCATCCGGGCTCTCGACATCGACCGCATCCCCGCCATCGACGTGCTCGGCGGCAAGGTCGAAAATGGCCGCCTCGCCGGACGCAAGGTCATCGTCGGCGCGTCCGCCGTCGAGCTGCGCGACTTCTTCCAGGTGCCTGTCTTCGGCTATATTCCCGGGCCGCTCGTGCAGGCGCTCGCCGCCGAAACGCTGGCGCAGGGCAGAAGCCTGCGCGAGACCGGCCTGCCGGTCGCGGCGGGCGGCGTGGTCCTGATCTGCCTCGGCGGCATCGCCCTGCGCCGCATGCGCTGGTCGCTCGCCCTCGCGACGCTGGCGGGATGCGCCATCGCCCTCGAACTCGCCGGGATCGCGCTGCAGCGGCTCCATCCGCTTCTCGTCGACACCTCGGCTTGGCAGGCGAGCCTCGCCGGCGTGGCGCTCATCGCCACCGCGGGCGAAATCGATTTCCGGCGCATCCTGCTCGCCATCTCGCGCCAGGAAACGCAGGACACCAGGACCGTCCTCGACCAGGTCGTCGCCGACAACTTCGCCGGCGTGATCGTCGCCACCGACGACGGCGTCATCACCGCCGCCAGCCGCATGGCGGCCGAGATCCTGTATCCCGAAGGCGGCGCCCGGCTGATCGGGCGCACCATCGAGGAGACGCTTCCCGCGGACCTCGTCGCCACCATGCGCCAGGCCATGCAGCAATTCCGGGAGGGCAGCTGGCGGCCGCGGCAGCCCGGCGATTTCGCCTATGCGCGCGGCCGGCGCGGCACGAGCACCCTCGAATACGTGGTGACGCCGTCGCGTCTCGGCGCACGCGTCGACAAGACGGGACAGGCGGCAGCGGAGCGCGTGGTCGCCTGCCTCACCTTCGTCGACATCACCGAGCGCCGCAACGCCGACGCGCGCATCGCCTACATGGCGAAGTTCGATGCCCTCACCGGCGAGCCCAACCGCAACCAGTTCGCGGAAAAGCTGGCGCAGGCGATGCAGGCCGAAGAGGTTGCCGGCGCCGGGTGCACGCTGTTCCACTTCGACATCGACCGCTTCAAGACCATCAACGACACGCTCGGCCGCCGCTACGGCGATCTCCTGCTGCGCGAAGTGGCGAAGCGGACGCGGCTGCTGATCGCCCAGAACGACATCGTGGCGCGGCTCGACAGCGACCACTTCGTCGTCCTGCGCCCCGGGCAGGTGACGAGAGACGAGGCGGAGGCGCTGGCCGCACGGCTGGTCGAGAAGCTCGGCAGGCCCTATCTCCTCGACGGGCACCGCGCCATCGTCGGCGTGAGCGTCGGCATCGCGCAGCGCGAGGACGCCGCGGACGATCCCGCCGCGCTGACCAAGAACGCCGAAACCGCGCACCGGCGCTCGAAGGACGCCGGCGGCAACCGATGGAGCTTCTTCGACGCGGCGCTCGATCTCGGCCTGCGCGCGCGCCAGCGGCTCGAGCTCGAGATGCGCGACGCGCTTGAGCGCGACGAGTTCGCGGTCGTCTATCAGCCGCAGATCGATCTTCAGTCGAACGCCATCATCGGCGTCGAGGCCCTCGTGCGCTGGCGTCATCCGACGCGCGGTTTCGTGTCGCCGGCCGAGTTCATCCCGGCGGCCGAGGAGACCGGGCTGATCGAACCGCTGGGCGCGTGGGTGCTGCGCCGGGCGTGCCAGGACGCGGCGGGCTGGCCGCAAGCGATCAAGGTGGCCGTGAACGTCTCGCCGGTGCAGTTCACGCGCGGCGACCTGGTCAAGACGGTCGCGGAGGCGCTCGATGCCTCAGGCCTGCCGCCGTCGCGGCTCGAACTGGAGATCACCGAGTCGCTGTTCATCCACGAAAGCGCCGACATCGCCGCCACCGCCGACGCTTTGCGCAAGGCCGGCATCGCCTTCGCGCTCGACGATTTCGGCACCGGCTATTCGTCGCTCAACTACCTGCGTAAGTTCCAGGTGCAGAAGCTCAAGCTCGACCGTTCGTTCGTGGCGGGCCTGCCGGCAGAACAGGAATCGGTCGCCATCGTCCAGGCGGTGATCAACATGGCGCGCGACCTCGGCATCAGGACGAACGCCGAAGGCATCGAAACGCCCGCGCAGCGGGACTGCCTGACGGCGCTCGGCTGCCGCGAAGGGCAGGGCTACCTGTTCGGCAAGCCGCAGCCCTCGGCCGACATCGCCCAGGCGCTGGGCGCGTCGGCCGGCGCCGCAGCGGCGGCCTAGGCTGCCATACCCTGCCATACCAGCGGCGCTAAATTTCAGCAAAATACTGGGGCCGCCCTCGCCCGCCTGCGGCACGGGGTCGGTTCAGCGCTTGGGCGGCTCGATCGCTTCCTTGAGCTTCCGCCCGACATCCTCCGGGGTCGAGGCGAAGATCTGGATGACCTTCTCGACCTCCGCGGCCGGGGACGGATCGAGTTCGAGCTTGGTGGCGGCCGCATCCTTCAGGAAGTCCGGGTCTTTGATCATCTGCTCGAAGGCGGTGCGGATCGCCGCCATGCGGTCGGCGGGAATGTCGGGCGGCGCCACCACCGGCCGCGCCGCCGATTTCTGGGCCAGGAACAGGGCCATGATCTTCCTGTCGCTCTCGTTCCTGACGAGGTCCATGGCCAGCGGCACGTCGGGCAGGTCGGGCATCTTCTCGGTCGTCACCTGCAGGAGCACGCGAATCTTCTTGTCGCGCAGGTAGTCGGGCCGGCGCGTCTTGACGTTCGACCACGACCAGTCGCCGAGCCCCTGCACCTCGCCGCGCTCCATGGCAAGCACGCCGTCGCTCGTCCCGGAATAGCCCGAGATGATCTTGAATTTGGTGCCGGTCAGCGCATTGAGCAGGCGCGGCGACGTCTCGGTGTCGATGTTGGGCCCGGTGCCGGCCACCAGCATCTCCTGGCTCATCACGTCCTGGATGGTCTTGAAGGGCGAGGTGTGCCAGGCGACCACCACGCCCGCTTCCGACGACAGGTTGCCGACCCAGTTGAACCGGGCGAGGTCGTAGCGCACGCCGCTCGGGTTGGTGAATTTCGCCGACAGCACGCCGCGCTGCACGAGGCCGATGACCGTGCCGTCCTTCGGGGCCGTGTTGTAGATGTTGTTGGCGGCGATCAGGCTGCCGGCGCCGGGCTGGTTCTGGACGATGATCGACGGCTTGCCGGGGATGAAGCGCCCGAGATGTCGGGCCATCAGGCGGCCCTGCGCGTCGTAGCCGCCGCCGGTGTCGGCGCCGACGATGATGGTCAGCGTCTTGCCGGCATAGAAATCCGCGACCGCGTCGGCGCGCGCGCTGCCCGGCAACGACGCGGCGCAGGCGAGCGCGAGGGCGGTCAGGCTGCTGGCAAGCCTCGGCAGGTTGGTCACGGCGTCGATCCTCCACGTTAACAAGCGCAGCTCTCGGTCGGCTGCATCGGCGGCGACCGTATGGGCGGCGGCCCGCAGCGTCAATTTCCCTGCCCGACCACCCCACCCCCGCCCCTCCCCGCAAGGGTGAGGGGATGGTAGGGGGGAGCATGCCCGCACGCCTCGTCGCCGCCAGCCTTGTCGCGCTCGCCATCGTCGCGCGCCCGTCGGTGGCGCCCGCCGCACAGCCGGGAGCGGGCGCCACCGAGACGGTCGGCGAGGCGCTGTGCCGGCTGGTGGAGACGTCGGCGAAAGCGCGCGGCCTGCCGGTCGCCTTCCTGACGCGGCTGATCTGGCAGGAGAGCAGTTTCCGCACCACCGTCATCAGCCGCGCCGGGGCGCAGGGCGTGGCGCAGTTCATGCCGGGCACGGCGCAGGAACGCGGTCTTGCCGATCCGTTCGATCCGGAACAGGCGATCCCCGCGGCCGCGCATCTGCTCAGCGACCTGCGCGCGCAGTTCGGCAATCTCGGCCTCGCCGCCGCCGCCTATAACGGCGGGCCGAACCGGGTGTTGTCATGGCTCGCCGGGCAGGGCGGGCTGCCGGCCGAGACGCAGGATTACGTGATCCGGATCACCGGGCGGCCGGCGCAGGACTGGGCGGCGGCCAAAGCCGAGGGCGAGACGGGTTTCCCGGATGGCGAGACGTCGTGCCTGCAGCTCACGGCCAATCTGCGCCGCATGCGGCAGCCGGCGGTCGCCATCGGCGAGGGCCCGATGGCGCCGTGGGGCGTGCAGCTGGCCGGTAATTTCTCGAAAGCGGTGGCGCTCGCCAGCTTCGGCCGGGCGCGCGCCGCCCATCGCGTCATCCTCGGCGACATCAGGCCGATGGTGATCGGCACGCGCCTGCGCTTCCGAGGGCTGCGCACCTTCTACCGGGTGCGCGTGCCGGCGACGACGCGCGAGGCCGCCAACGCCCTCTGCACGCGCCTGCGCGCCGTCGGCGGCAACTGCGTCGTGCTGAGGACGTGAATTCCCGCTCCGTCGAGCGAGACGCCGGTCCTCCTAGTTGCGCTTGTGATAAGGCTCGCGGCAGCGGTAGCCGACGAAGCATTGCGGCGTATCGGCGGTCGGCACCCAGGCCGGCTCGTCGTGCTCGGAGCGCAGGCAGAAGCCGCGGTGGGCGACGAAGCGGTCGTAGGTGAAGCCGCCGGTGCCGAGGACGATGCCGCCGGCCGCGGCGACGAGGGACGCCGCCTGGCCGCAGCTCATGGCCAGGGTCGACGGACGCGGCTGCGCCAGGGCCGACGTGACGGTGGCGAGCAGGGCGAAGCCGGCGAGAACGGGTCGTTTCATGACGGATCTCCGAATATCGATCGTGAGCGGTTGCCGGCACCTTGCCCGCCCGGGCGGGCTCCGTCTGTGACCTGCAGCACGCCGGCCGCGCCAACGGCCGCCGCGCCGGATCGCAAGGACAGGATCAGCTTCCGCTTGCATCGGCGAGAGGCCGGTGGCGGCGAGCGCGCCCCACCGGAAGGGCGGCCTGCCTGCCGCATGGCCGCTCGAAATGTCGCGCTTAACCCATGTTAACGCGCGGGCACGCCACGTCGTAAATAACCGGGACCTTCCCGGCGGCCCGCAACGGACCGCATTGCCCGCCACATTCGGAGCCTTCCGACTTTGACCGCGCCTCGCGACCAGCGGCCCGAGCACGACGTGCTGATCCGCAAGCTGCGCAGCATCAGCGCGCTCTCGGACGACGAGATGCAGGTGCTGCGCAGTCTGCCGCTCACCGTGGCCCAGGTCGACGCCGACCAGGACATCGTGCGCGAGGGCGACCAACCTTCGCAATCCTGCATCCTGCTCGAAGGCTTCGTGTGCCGCTACAAGCTCACCGAGGACGGCCGGCGCCAGATCTTTTCGTTCCACACGCCCGGCGACATCCCCGACCTGCAAAGCCTGCACCTCGCGGTGATGGACCACAACGTCAAGACGCTCGTGCGGTGCAAGGTGGCGTTCGTGCCGCATGAGGCGCTTACCGAGCTGACGCGGCGGTGCCCGCGCATCGGCGACGTGCTGTGGCGCGATACGCTGATCGACGCCGCCATCTTCCGCGAGTGGATGGTCGGCATCGGCCGCCGCTCGGCGGTCACGCGCATCGCGCACCTGCTGTGCGAAGTTTACCTGCGCCTCAGGGCGGTCGGCCTCACGAACGGCCAGGAATGCGAGTTCCCGATCACCCAGACGGAGATCGGCGACGCGCTCGGCCTGTCGACCGTGCACGTCAATCGATCGCTGCAGGAATTGCGCGCGAGCGGACTGATCGAATTGCGGCGCGGCGCTCTCGGCATCCTCGATTGGCAGGCCCTGTGCAAGGCCGGCGAGTTCGATCAGGTCTACCTGCACCTCGACCAGACGGTACAGGACGCGGCCTAAGCGGGTTGCCGCTTCAACGCCGCGGCGATGTCGGCTAAACCGGCACGGAGGAGTTCGCCGATGAACGCCACAGGCCTGCAGCACGCCGCCGCCAACGAGGACGTCCTGCTGCGCGAGGAGCGCGACGGGGTGGTCACGCTGACGCTCAACCGGCCGGCGCAGTTCAATGCCCTGTCGGAAGCGATGCTGTCGGCCCTGCAGGCGGCGCTTGACGACATCGCAGCCGAGGCGGGTGTGCGCTGCGTCGTGCTGGCGGCGGCCGGCCGGGCTTTCTGCGCGGGGCACGACCTCAAGGAGATGCGCGCCAATCCGCGCCAGGACTATTACGAGACGCTGTTCGCGACCTGCAGCCGCGTGATGCAAAGCATCGTCAATCTGCCCGTGCCGGTCATCGCGCGCGTGCACGGCATGGCGACCGCGGCCGGCTGCCAGCTGGTGGCGACCTGCGATCTCGCGGTCGCGGCCGAGAGCGCGACCTTCGCAGTCTCCGGCATCAATGTCGGTCTCTTCTGCTCGACGCCGGCGGTGGCGCTGTCGCGCAACGTAGCGCCGAAGCAGGCTTTCGACATGCTCGTCACCGGGCGCTTCGTCTCTGCCGCCGAAGCCCTGTCCTACGGCCTCGTCAACCGCGCCGTGGCCGACGGCGACCTCGACGAGGCCGTCGCGTCGCTCACCGCGGATATCTGCGCCAAGAGCCCGGTCGCCGTGCGCACCGGCAAGGCGATGTTCGCGCGGCAGCGGACGATGAGCCTCGAAGACGCCTACGCCTATGCGGGCAACGTGATGGCCTGCAACATGCTGGCCGAGGACGCCGCCGAGGGCATCGACGCCTTCATCGCCAAGCGCAAGCCGGTGTGGACGGGACGGTGACGTGTCCCTCCCCGCGAGGGGAAGGCCGAGTCGGCGAAGCCGACCGGGGCGGGGCGGCGGCGCGACCTTATTTCGTTGGCGCTGCCACCCCATCAGGCTCGGGGGCTTGCGCACCCGAGTCCACCCTCCCGTCGCGGGGAGGGATGACTGCCGCGCGCGCCATCTCGCGCAGCCGGAATTTCTGCACCTTGCCGGTGGAGGTCTTGGGGATTTCCGCGAACCTGATGGTGCGCGGGCATTTGTATGAGGCGAGGTGCTCGCGGCACCAGGCGATCAGATCGTCGGTGGACACCGCGTGGTCGGGCTTGAGCTCGACGAAAGCGCACGGCGTCTCGCCCCATTTCTCGTCCGGCATCGCCACAACCGCGGCCACCTGCACGGCGGGATGCTTGTAGAGCGCGTCCTCCACCTCGATCGACGAAATGTTCTCGCCGCCGGAGATGATGATGTCCTTCGAGCGGTCCTTCAGCTGGATGTAGCCGTCCGGGTATTTGACGCCGAGATCGCCGGAGTGGAACCAGCCGCCTTCGAAGGCCTTCACCGTCGCCGACGGGTTCTTGAGATATCCCTTCATAACGACGTTGCCGCGGAACATGACCTCGCCCAGCGTCGCGCCGTCGGGCGGGACCGGCTGCATGGTGCCCGGGTCGAGCACGTCGAGGCTTTCGAGAACCGGATAGCGCACGCCCTGGCGCGCCTTGCGCGCCGCGTAGTCGGCCGCATCGAGGGTGTCCCATGCGCGGTGCCATTCGTTGACGACCGCAGGGCCGTAGACCTCCGTGAGCCCGTAGAGGTGCGTCACATCGAATCCGGCCTTGCGCATGGCGGCGAGCACCGCTTCCGGCGGCGGCGCCGCGGCGGTGAAGAAGCGCACCGTATGCGGGAGCGACCGCTTCTCGGCGGCCGGGGCGTTGAGCAGCGCCGACATGACGATCGGCGCGCCGCACAGATGGGTGACGCCGTGGTCGGCGATGGCGTCGTACATCGGTTTGGCGCGCACCGCGCGCAGGCACACATGCGTGCCGGCGACGATCGACAGCGACCACGGAAAGCACCAGCCGTTGCAGTGGAACATCGGCAGGGTCCACAGATACACCGGATGCTGGCCCATGCCGCCGGTGACGATGTTGCCCATGGCGAGCAGGTAGGCGCCGCGGTGGTGGTAGACGACGCCTTTCGGATCGCCGGTCGTTCCGGACGTGTAATTCAGCGAAATCGCGTCCCACTCGTCGCCGGGCAGGCTCCAGGCGAAACCGGGGTCGCCCTGATCGAGGAACGTTTCGTATTCAACGTCTCCCAGGCGCTCGCCGGGGCCGGCGAATTCCGGGTCGTCGTAGTCGATCACGATGGGCCTGCGCGATACCTGCGCCAGGGCCGCCGTCACGACCGCCGAGAACTCGCGGTCGGTGATCAGCACCTTGGCGTCGCAATGCTCGAGCGAGAAGGCGATGATGCGCGCGTCGAGACGCGTGTTGAGCGTGTTGAGCACGGCGCCGGCCATGGGCACGCCGTAATGGCACTCGAGCATGGCGGGCGTGTTGGGCAGCATCACCGAGACGGTGTCGCCGCGCCCGATGCCGCGTCGCGCGAGGGCGGACGCGAGACGCCGGCAGCGGGCGTAAAACTCGTGGTAGCTGCGCCGCAGGGCGCCGTGGATCACCGCGGTCTGGTCGGGATGGACGCTGGCTGCCCGCTCCAGGAAGGTGAGGGGAGACAGCGGCTGGAAATTCGCGGCGTTCCTGTCGAGGTCCGTATCATAAGCACTCCGGGTCACGGCGACGTCTCCCCTCGTCATCTGTATGGGCGGCACGTTCCTCCCTTCCTCATCCTGACGGAACGGCTTCGCCTGGGTGGTCATCCTATCGGATCAGGAGCGGGCGCGGGAGGTGTTGACGTTCGAGCTCGCATCGCCATCTGCATATTCGACCCTGCGCGAGCGCCCATGACGTTCCAGTTCCCCTTCGACAACAGCTATGCCCGCCTGCCCGACCGCTTCTTCGCGCGCGTCGAACCGACGCCGGTGGCCGCCCCGAGGCTGGTGCGCGTGAACCGCGAGCTTGCCGTGGAACTCGGCCTCGACCCCGACCGGCTCGCCGGCCCCGAGGGCGTCGAGATCCTCGCCGGCCGGCGCGTGCCGCAGGGCGCCGAGCCGATCGCCATGGCCTATGCCGGGCATCAGTTCGGCCAGTTCGTGCCGCAGCTCGGCGACGGTCGCGCCATCCTGCTCGGCGAGGTGGTGGCCCGCGACGGCACGCGCCGCGACATCCAGCTCAAGGGCTCGGGCCCGACGCCGTATTCGCGCCGCGGCGACGGGCGCGCCGCGCTCGGACCGGTGCTGCGCGAATATCTCGTCAGCGAAGCGATGGCGGCGCTCGGCATTCCGACCACGCGCACGCTCGCGGCGGTCCAGACCGGCGAGACCGTGGCCCGCGAGACCTTTCTGCCCGGTGCCGTCCTGACCCGCGTCGCCTCGAGCCATGTCCGCATCGGCACGTTCGAGTTCTTTGCCGTGCGCCGCGACAGCGAGGGCCTGCGCCTGCTCGCCGATCATGTGATCGCGCGCCATTACCCGCAGGCCGCAGACGCTGAGCGGCCATACCGCGCGCTGCTCGACGAGGTGATCGCGCGGCAGGCACGGCTGGTCGCGCAATGGCTGCTGGTCGGCTTCATCCACGGCGTGATGAACACCGACAATATGTCGATCGCCGGCGAGACCATTGATTATGGGCCGTGCGCGTTCATGGATGCCTACGATCCTGCGACGGTTTTCAGCTCGATCGACGCCTATGGCCGCTACGCCTACGGCAACCAGCCGCGCATCGCCCTGTGGAACCTGGCGCGGCTGGCCGAGTGCCTGGTGCCGCTGCTTGGGGCAAACGAGGACGAGGCCGTCGCCGAGGCGCAGGCGGCGCTCGAGGCATTCGGGCCGCGGTTCGAGGCGACTTATCACGCCGGGCTCAGGGACAAGCTCGGCCTGTCCGGCGAAGGTGACGGCGATCGCGAGCTGGCGCAGGATTTGCTCGAGATGATGGCCAAGAACCAGGCCGACTTCACGCTCACGTTCCGCCGCCTGTGCGATGCCGCCGCGGATTCTGCCGGCGATGCAAGCGTGCGGGAGCTGTTCGCCGATCCGGGAGCCTACGACGCATGGGCGGCGCGCTGGCGCCGGCGCCTCGCTCTCGAGCCGCAGACCAGGCAAGCACGCCGCGCGGCCATGCGCTCCGTCAACCCGGCCTTCATCCCGCGCAACCACCGCGTGGAGGCGGTGATCGAGGCGGCGGTCGCGCGAAAGGACTTCGCGCCTTTCGAGGAACTGCTTGGCGTGGTCACGAAGCCCTATGAGGACCAGCCCGGCCTGGCCCACTACGCCGATCCGCCGGAGCCGCACGAGCGCGTGCTGCAGACGTTCTGCGGAACGTGAGCGCCGGGAGATCTGCAAGAGACGTGCCGCTGCGGGGAGAATTGCCGTGGGCCGGGCGAGCGCTGCGGGATGAGCGCCCGTGCCGTATCCGGACGCGGGTTGCGATGCTCGAATGGGCACCGCGCTTCCGTTCCGACGACCTGGCGGGCCGCTCCATGCGTCGTCATTTAGCGATCGGTTTAAAGCTCGATTCAGGGGTTGCGGCCAAACTTCCGCGGCCATGTCGGAGCTTGTTGACCTCGCTGCTTTCGGCGCAACCCTGTTCGTGGCCAGCCTTGGTCTAGGTGCGGCGCTGCTGCTCTTGGGGCTGGCCTTCGTGGCGTTGTGCCGGGATGCTCTCGCGCGCAATCATCCTGCGGAGCGCCCCAACCACGATGGCGAGGCCTAGCCGTCGCGGCCGCCTGAACGCGCATCCAAAGCGAAATCTAAATGGCGAAATCTGCGGCGCTCGGGCAGGCTGGCGCCGCAGCAGATCTCACCATCCGCAGCCCACGACGTGGATGCGGGAGAGATGGTTCAGGGCTTGGACCCTGGCGACGGAACAATGCCCTGGAGGCGCAACGAGCGCTCGCGCTGCACGGCAAGCGCCTCCCAATGTTCGGCCATTCGTTCGAGCTGCTCGCGAATGTCGCGGGCAACAACCCGTCTTCCCAGATTGCGGCATTCCGCAGCCTGCTTTCGATACTCCTCGACTGTTTTCACTGGCGATTCCGCGCCGCCGCTCACCGAGCGGCCAAGCCGGACAGCAAGGGCCAATTTCCGAAGGAGGGGCAACTCCGTATTTCTACGGAGTTTCTGAAGCTGTTGCTTCGGATGGCGGCGGGCCTCAATGCACGCCAGAAGATGGGACGCGGCTATTCCTTTTCCGGCCTCGCCGGCACTTGATCGGGCCGGAGCGGCAACGACGTCATCCGATCATCAGCAAGCCGCTCCCAGATCGAAGCCAGCTCCAGGAGCTGGTCGCGCTCGTTGCGGGTAAGGGCTTGCTTGGCTAACTGGCGGCATTCTTCAGCGTTCTGGCGGTATTCGTCTACGTTCTTCACTGCATCCCCCGATGCGCCACCCTTGTTAACGAGCCCAGCAAACCGCATTAACCTGTGTTAGTGAGCGGCCTCTGTCCTGCACGATCGCGGGTCGGCGACCGAGGCCGGAGCCGCGCTACGGTGCCGCAGCGCCCGTGCGCGGAACGAGCAGGCGGCCGGTGCAGCGGCAGCTGCGGGGGAAGGAAGCTTGCCTCAGCGCGGGCGCCTCAATCGCAAATGGCCGTCAGCGCACAATCCTCAGCAGCAAAAAAAGTCGAACTGAGACACTGCCGTGTCACGTGACATCTTGACTCACGCGGCGCGCAAGAACAAAGTAGGAACATCAGCGCCGCGTGAAGAGCAGGAGGCAAGGCATGATGACTGCCGGGCAGGGAATGTTGCGTGCAAATTCCGAGGCAAGCAGCGCGGTCGAGACGATCGCGGCGAGCTATCTGATCGAGAACGGCGGCGACCCGCACCTGGCCCTGCGCAGCATCGTCGCCGACGCGCTCGCCGACCTGATCGAATACGAACGCAGGAGCCGTCGCGCCGAGCGGCTCCTGTCACGGGGATACGTGCGTGGCCAGTTCGACGAGGGGAGGTGAGGATGGCGGTCAACATGGCGTTTGCGCAAGCGATCGATCAGCAGCCCGAGGCGGACTTGCTGTGGGACAGGCTGGGGGCGACCCGCGAGGCGCTGCTCGCGAGCCAGCGGCGGCTGCCGCGCAACTCCGCCGGCTGGAAAGCGATGGACGCGATCGTCCACGACATCGACGCGCTGCTGCCGCTGGTGATGGCGGAGGCGCGCTCAACGCTGCTTAACCTCAACGGCGATTCAGAATTTGCGTTTAAGTCTCGGACAACGGGCCGCCGCGTAACCCTGTTCCATCGATGGGGAATGAAGGCGGGAGCCATGAACAACAACGAGACACTCGAAGACTTTGCCACACGCATGCGCGACAAGGGCCGCATCGGAAAATACGACGTCGAACATCTCCAGCGGGCGATTCTGGCGGACGGGCTCGCGAGCCGCGCCGAGGCGGATCTCCTGATCGCCCTCGATCGCGAGGTACCGAGCGCACACTTCTCCTGGCCGGGATTTTTTATCGCCGCGCTCACCGAATTCGCGGTCTGGCGCTCGGGCCGGGCCGGCTATATCGACCGCGACAAATCACTCTGGCTGCTCGGCGCGCTGGCTTGCGCAGGCGCCACCCACAGGGCTACGCGGGCGCTGGTGCAGATCGCCAAGGAGGCCGAGTGCTTCGACGAGGCTTTCTTCGCCGGCCCGTCGTCTCGCGAGCCGCAGCTTCTTGAGCCGCAGCTTCTCGACCCGCAGGTTATGACCACGGCGCGCAGGGCGGCCGAACTCTCGATTGCAGCTTAACAAGTGTGCACGCCGCTTCGGGCGGGATTGCTTCGAACTGAAACAATCCTGCCCTCGGCCACCTTGTCTCGGGCCCCCAAGCCCGAGACTTTTTTTTATGGGTGAGCGTGTCGCGCAATGCGCGCCTGATGCCTCCCCATCAACGATGGGAGGCGGCGGTTGCGCTTACGCCGCGCTCTTCTGCCGGCGCCGATGCGCCGTCAAGAGTTCGGCAACGTTCTCGGCCGGAACGGGCCGGCTGATCAGGTAGCCCTGGGCCTCCGTGCAGCCCTCCGCGCGAAGCTTTTCGAGCTGGTCGGCGGTTTCGACCCCTTCGGCGGTCGTGGCGATGCCGAAGCTTTCGCCAAGGCCGGCAATGGCGCTGACGATCGCCTGACTCTGCGCCTCGCGCGACATCAGGCTGACGAAGGACTGGTCGATCTTGATCTTGTCGAATTGGAAATTGCGCAAGTAGCTGAGGCTGGAATAGCCGGTGCCGAAATCGTCGAGCGATATGCGGACGCCGAGATCGCGCAGCCGGTGCAGCGCCGCCAGATTGGCATCGGTCTTGTCGAGCAGGACGCTCTCCGTGATCTCCAGCTCCAGGCGGGTTGGCCGCAGGCCCGAGATTTCCAGGGCGTGGGCGACGGAGCGGACAAGATCGCTGTTCCTGAACTGAACCGGCGACAGGTTGACTGCGACGCCGATGTCGTCGGGCCAGCCCGCGGCGTCCACACACGCCTTGTGCAGCACCCAATCGCCCAGCTGCACCATCAGCCCGGTCTCCTCGGCCAGCGGGATGAATTCGCCCGGCGGGACCAGCCCGCGCTGCGGGTGCGGCCAGCGCAGCAAGGCCTCGAAGGCCGTAATCCTGTCGGATTGAAGGTTGAGGAGCGGCTGGTAGTGAATCTGAAACTCGTCGCGCGCCAGCGCCGTGCGCAGCTCGAGTTCGAGCAGCCGGCGCGCCCGGACGCGGGCATCCATGTCGGGCTCGAAAAACCTGAACGTGCCACGGCCCTCGGCCTTGGCACGATACATGGCGAGATCGGCGCTCTTGAGCATCTGGTCCGGGTCAAAATGGAGGCTGTCCGACCGCAGCACGGCGATGCCGATGCTGGTCCCGACCAGGAGCTGGTGGCCGCCGATCACGCAGGGGGCCTTGACGGCCTCGATCAGCCGGCCGGCGAGCACGGCCGCTCCGCTCGGGAGATCCGCCGCCAGCTGCAGTATGGCGAACTCGTCGCCGCCGAGGCGTGCAACCTTGTCCGTGTCCCTGATCGTGCTCTGGAGGCGGTCGGCGATGCACTTCAGCAGCTGGTCGCCGACGGAGTGGCCAAGGGTGTCGTTGATGGTCTTGAAACCATCGAGATCCAGGAAATGAACGGCGAGGTTCTCGCCGCTCCGGCGCGCCCGGGCCAGCGCCTCCTCCAGATGGCTGCGGAACAGCGCCCGGTTGGCAAGCCCGGTCAGGGAATCGTGATGGGCCAGGAACTGGATCGTCGCTTGCGAGCGCTCGCGCTCGGTGATCTCGATCTTCAGCTGCTCGTTGGCGTGGACGAGCTCGCGGGTGCGCTCCGCGACGCGCCGCTCCAGATTCTCGTTCGCGTCCAGGAGGGCGCGGTTGGCGCGCTGCACCTCCTCCTCGGCATGCTTCCTCGCCACCTGCGTGCTCGTCCGCGCGAGCGCGACGGCGAAGTCGACGGGTTTCGTCACATAGTCGTTGGCGCCGAGCGACAGCGCCTTCACGACATCGCTGTTCTGCGCAAGCGCTGTCACCATGATGACCGGGAGTGCCGCAGGCCCATGCGTCCGGCGGATCCGGGTCAGCACCTCGAAGCCGTCGAGCCCCGGCATCATGACGTCGAGGAGTACGCTGTCGAAGTTGTGGGCGGCGATCAGCTCGAGCGCCTTGTGACCGTTTTCCGCCTCCGTGACAACGAACCCCTGCCGCTGGAACCGGCGTGTCAGGACGTTGCGGTTCTCGGCGACGTCGTCGACGATGAGCAGATGCGGGACTCGATCGGAGGCGTGGTCATTCCCTCCGTCCAACGCAATGGACATGCGAGCGACTCCATGGACCGAACTCGGCTCGGGTCGGGGCACGCGGTCCTGTTGCTGGATGCACAGGTATAGCGGTCAAATACTAACGACAGGTGCATGCGGCGCCGCTCGCGCCCGGTGACCCGGGCAACGATGCTTGCCTGGTCAGCGCCGGCGCGCGGTCGCGCGCGACCGGTGGCCGAGGCCGGCGAGCACGAAGTCGATCATCTGGCCCAAGGTGGGACCCGGCTGGCTGGCGCATTGCACGATCAGAGTGGGGTGACAGAAGCGCACCAAAGCGACGTGGGCGCAACGCGTCGCGACCTCGACGTCGTCGACCACGAATTCGCCGCTGGCGACGCCGTCGGCGATAATGCGCCGGTAGATCGCGTCGACGCGCTCGATATGCCTGGAGACCACCTCCCAGCTTTCGGTCATGGCCACCTCGACCATCTCGTGCATGCGATGGTGCGCCGTGTAACGCTCGGCGTTCATGCCATGATAGGTCTCGACGGCCTCGCGGAATCGCTCGGCGGCGGGCTTCCGGCTCCCGGCGATGCGGCTCAACTCGCCTTCGATCTCGGCCATGCAGCGCTCGGCCACAGCCTCGTTGATCGCCTTCTTCGACTCGAAGAAGCGATAAACGTTGGCGGGGCTCATGCGCAGCGCCTTGGCGATGTCGGCGACGGTGGTCTTCTGATAGCCGATGTCGCGGAAGAGACGGTCGGCCGTGTCGACGATCCGGCGCCGTGTCTCAGTCTGGGAATCCTGAACAACTGTCACGTTCATCATGTCTAAATTCTAATCTCGATCCTCGCTTTAGCCAATTCGGCGGAGCCCGCGTTCCACCCGCGCGCGACCCTATTCCGCGGCCATCGCCAGCGGCACGGGAGCGCGCCCGGCGGACGGGGGCGCCTGCTCTGGAGCCGGCACGCCCTCCTGATCGAGGTGCTTCCTGAACCACAGGGCGTAAAGCGCCGGCAGGAACAGCAGGGTCAGGAAGGTCGCCACGAACAGCCCGCCCATGATCGTGAAGGCCATGGGTCCCCAGAAGGCGGAATGCGACAGGGGGATCATGGCCAGGATCGCAGCCAGGGCCGTCAGCACCACAGGGCGGGCGCGCCGCACCGTTGCCTCGACGATCGCCTCGCCCCGGCTCATCCCGTGCGCCACATCGGTCTCGATCTGGTCGACCAGGATCACGGTGTTGCGCATGATCATGCCGGCGAGGGCGATCAGGCCGAGCAGCGCCACGAAGCCGAAAGGCTTGCCGGCGAGGTTCAGGGCCAGGGAGGCGCCGATGATGCCGAGCGGCGCCGTCAGGAACACGAGGGCCAGCCGGGAAAAGCTCTGCAACTGAACCATCAGGATGGTCAGCATGGCCAGGATCATGATCGGGAACAGCGCGAAGATCGAGGCATTGCCCTTCTGCGACTCCTCGACGGCGCCCCCGATCTCGATGCGGTAGCCGGGCTCGAGCGTGGCGCGGATCGGCTGCAGCGCCGGCCAGACCTGATTGGTGACGTCCGGCGGCTGCACCCCGTCGACCGCGTCGGCGCGCACGGTGATCGCCATGTCGCGGTTGCGCCGCCACAGGATCGGCTCCTCGTGGCCGATCTCGATGCGTGCCACCTGGGAGAGCGGCACCGCCACGCCGTTGCGCGACATCAGGGTGAGGTCGCCGACGCGGCCGAGATCGAGCCGCTCGGCCGCGACCGCGCGCGCGACGACGTCGACATGTTCGGTGCCGTCGCGCACGGTGGTAACCGGGACGCCGGACAGCAACGTCTGCAGGGTCTGCGAGACGTCCTGCGGGGTCAGGCCGAGGGCGCGCGCGCGTTCCGCATCGACCTCCAGCCGGACCGCGGGCGTCATCTCGTTCCAGTCCAGATGCGGGTCGACGACGTTGCGGTTGGCGCGCATTGTATCGCGCACCCGGTAGGCGATGTCGCGCACGCGGGCGGCGTCCGGTCCGATGACCCGGAACTGGACGGGAAAGCCGACCGGCGGCCCGAAGTTGAAGCGGTCGACGCGCACGCGCGCCTCGGCGAGCGCGCCGTCCGCCACTGCTGCTTCGATCCTGGCCTTGACGCGTTCGCGGCCTTCGACGCCCTTGGCGACGATCACAATCTCGGCAAATGCTTCGTTCGGGAGCTGCGGGTTCAGGCCGAGCCAGAAGCGCGGGGAACCCTGACCGATATAGGTCGTGTAGGTGGCGATGTCCGGATCGTTGCCCAGCAGGCGCTCGGCCTGGCGCGCGCTCTCGGCCGTGATGCCGATGGCGGTGCCCTCCGGCACGCGCATCTGGAAGAACAGTTCCGGGCGCTCCGACAATGGGAAGAACTGCTGCTGCACACGCCCGAACGCGACAAGGGAGGCGGCGAAAGCGGTGAGCGTGAGCGCGACCGTGAGGCCGCGCCGGCGCACGCAAAAGGCGACGACGCGGCGCAGGACGTTGTAGGTGCGCGTCTCGTAGATCGCGTGCGGGTCAGCCTGCGCGTGCTTCGACAGATTCGAGGGCAGCAGCTTGACGCCGATGTAAGGCGTGAAGATCACCGCCACGAACCACGAGGCGATCAGCGCGATCGCCACCACCCAGAAGATGCCGCCCGCATATTCGCCGACCGCGGAATTGGCGAAGCCGACAGGCAGAAAGCCGGCCGCAGTCACCAGGGTTCCGGTGAGCATCGGGAAGGCCGTCGAGGTCCAGGCGAAGGCCGCGGCGCGCATGCGGTCCCAGCCCTGCTCGATCTTTACCATCATCATCTCGACGGCGATGATGGCGTCGTCGACGAGCAGCCCAAGGGCGATGATCAGGGCGCCGAGGCTGATGCGGTGCAGGTCGATGCCGAGCACGCCCATGACCACAAAGGTAATGGCAAGCACCAGCGGCACCGACAGCGCCACGACGATGCCGGTGCGCCACCCAAGGGAGATGAAGCTGACGGCCAGCACAATCGCCAAGGCCTCCAGGAAGGAGCGCTGGAACTCGCCGATGGCGTGATCGACCACCACCGGCTGATCGGCAACCTGCTCGATCTCGACGCCACGCGGCACGGCCGCCATGAACTCCGCCGTTGCGGCAGCAACGTCCTTGCCGAAGGCGAGGATGTTGGCGCCTTTGGCCATGACGACGCCAAGACCCAGCGCCGGCTTGCCGCGCTGACGCACCAGGAAGTCTGACGGATCTTCGAATCCGCGCGTAATGGTGGCGATGTCGCCGAGGCGGAAGGTGCGCCCGTTCGCCTCGACCGGCGTCTCGGCGACGGCCTTGGCGCCATCGAGCGCGCCGCTGACGCGCAACGCCACCCGCTGCGCCGAGGTCTCGACGACGCCGGCTGGCACCACGGCGTTCTGCTTCTGCAGGGAATCGAACACGGCCTGCGCCGGGACGCCGAGGGTGGCGAGTTTGGCGTGGCTGAACTCGACGAAGATCTTTTCGTCCTGGACGCCGTAAAGGTTGACCTTGACGACGCTCGGCACCTTGAGCAGGCGCTGGCGCAGGCCCTCTGCGACCGTTTTCAGCTGAGCATAGTCGGCCCCGTCGCCGGTCAGCATGTAAAGGATCGAGTCGACGTCGCCATATTCGTCGTTGACGGCTGGACCGATCAACCCTTGCGGCAGCTCGCTGCGGATATCGCCGAGCTTCTTGCGCAGCTGATAAAACAGCTGCTGAATTTCGCGCGGCGGCGCGTTGTCCCGGAAGACGACCTGCATGGCCGTGAACGACGGCTTGGTGTAGGTCTGGACCTTGTCGAAGTAGGGCAGCTCCTGCAGCTTCTTCTCGATACGGTCCGCAACCTGCTCCTGCATCTCGCGGGCCGTTGCGCCGGGCCAGATCGCCGTCACGATCGCCACCTTGATCGTGAAGTTCGGATCTTCGGAGCGGCCGAGCCGCGCGAAGGACAAGGCGCCGCCGGCCCCGATGGCGAGGACCAGGAACAGCACCAAAGCCTGATGGTGGACGGCCCAGTCGGACAGGTTGAAGCGCTTCATGGCCGAACCTCTTTCGCCGCACGCGGCTTCCGGCGGCGATGAACGCGCCGCCGCATCACGTTTCAGAACCGTAGGGCCTGAACGATGCGGACCTTCTGGCCGGCATCGAGCTTCTGCACGCCGAGCGAGACGACCTGGTCGCCATCGTCGATGCCCTCGGCGACCAGCACCTCGCGTGTTTCGAGCGCAGCGATCGTGACCGGCTTCAGGGCCAGTGCCCCGCCCTCGCTCACCACCCACACCGAAGGGCCGTTGCCCTGGTTGTAGAGCGCCGACAACGGCAGGCGCGCGACACGGGCGCCGCCGGGAGCGCCGACGGTGACGGCGGCGGTCATGCCGAGCTGAACCTCGTCGCCGGCGCCGAGAAGGGCGTAACGCGCCTGGTAGGTGCGCGTCACGGGATCGGCGGATGGCGACAGTTCGCGCAGCCGCGCCGCATAGCGGGTGCCCGCGTCAGCCCACAAGCTCACGCTCGCCGTGCCGCTGCGCAGCTGCTCGACGAGCGCCTCGGGGATGGCAACCACGGCCTCCTTCTCGTCGGTGCGGGCCAGCCTCACGGCCGGCTGGCCGGCGGCGACGACCTGGCCGGGCTCGATTTGGGTGGCGGTGACGACGCCGTCGGCATCGGCCACAAGCGCGGCGTAGGACAGGGCGTTCTGGGCGAGAGCGAGGGCGCGCTCGGCACGGACGAGCCGTCCGCGCGCCTCTTCGGTGGCGGCCTTCTGGCGATCATAGCCTGTCACGGTCGACCAGCCGGCCTTGCGCAAGGTGGCGATGCGCCCAAGCTCGGCCTCGGCCTGCGCCAGCGAGGCGCCGGCGGCGCGGATCTCGGCTTCGGCCTGTTCGCGCTGGAGCCGGAGGTCGGCGTCGTCGAGCGTGGCGAGAGCCTGGCCGGCCTTGATGCGGTCGCCGGCGGAGACCAGCCGGCGCGCGATTTTGCCGGCGACGCGGAAGCCGAGATCGCTCTCGACCCGTGGTTTGATGGTGCCGACGAAGGAGCGGTCGGGAATGCGCTGCTGGTAGACGACGCGGCTGACCAGAACGGGGCGCTCGGGCGGACGCGTCGCGGCGGTCGGTTCCTGGCAGGCGGCAAGGCCGCCCACGAGGGTTGCCGCAAAAAGCCGGATCAATGGTCCTGACATGGCACGTCCCTTTGGCAACGCGCTGGGGAACGGCGAAGGAGGTAATCTGACGAGTGACGAATGTCAACTTTTATCACTAGGCATGTATCACAAGAACGTGAGGGGTCCGGCGAAGGCAGGTCCTCAGGTGGCAGGAGAGGCGCTGTGATCGAATTCCTAGCGCGGAGCTTTGCCCTCGCCGAAAGCCTGCCCGCGCTCTCCGAGCAGGGCCGCGGCAAGCAGTTGCTGTGTGTATTCGGCACGCGGCCGCTGAAAGACCGCCTCCGTGGCGCCGCGCTCGATCACCCGTCCTTTGTGCATGACGAGAAGCTCGTCCGACATCGCCCGGACGGTGGTCAGGTCGTGACTGATGAATATGTAGGCGAGGCTGTGGGTACGCTGCAGGTCGAGCAGGAGTTCGAGGATGTCGCGCTGGACCGAGCGGTCGAGCGCCGAGGTCGGCTCGTCGAGAACGACCAGGCGGGGTCGCAGGATCATGGCCCGGGCGATGGCAATGCGCTGCCGCTGGCCGCCCGAGAATTCGTGCGGGAACCGGTGCCGCGTGCCGGGGTCGAGCCGCACTTCCGCGAAGGCGAGCGCTGCACGCCGGTCGCGCTCGCGGCGCGACAGGCCGGGGTTGTGGACGAGGAGTCCTTCCGACACGATCTCGCCGGCGGTCATGCGCGGCGACAAGGACCCGAACGGGTCCTGAAACACGATCTGCATGTCGCGGCGGAGCCGCCGCAGGACGCCGCGGTTGGCCGCCATCAGGTCGATGTCGTCGAGCCGCAAGGCGCCGCTCGCCGGCAGCAGCCGCAGAAGCGCGCGCCCCAACGACGTCTTCCCGGAGCCCGACTCGCCGACCACGCCCACCGTTTCGCCGGCACGCACGACAAGGTCCGCAGCCTCGACCGCGCGGATTTCGTGATGCTTGCGACCGAGCCATTGTGCGCGCATCACGAAGCTCACGCCGAGATTGGCGGCCTCGAGCACGGGCGGTGCATCCGCGGGCACCGGCTGCTTGCGACGATGCGGCTCGACGTCGACGAGCAGGCGGGTATACGGGTGCTGCGGACGCGAAAGGACATCTTCGGTGTTGCCGCTCTCGACGACCTGCCCCTCCTTCATCACGTAAACGCGGCGGGCGAAGTGGCGCACGATGCGAAGATCGTGGGTGATGAACACGACCGCCATGCCGAGCCGCCGCTGCAAGTCGCGCAACAGGTCCAGGAGATGGGCCTGCGTGGTGACGTCGAGAGCGCTCGTCGGCTCGTCGGCGATCAAGAGATCAGGGTTATTGGCAAGCGCCATGGCGATCATCACGCGCTGGCGCTGGCCCCCGGACAGTTCGTGCGGGTAAGCGTCGAGCCGCCTGACCGGATCATCGATGCGCACGAGCCGCAGCAGCTCGAGGGCGCGAGCGCGGGCTTCGCGCCGGCGCAGCCGCGCATGGGCCATCAGCGGCAGCGCCAGCTGCGTGCCAACCCGGTAAAGCGGGTCGAGGGAGCTCATCGGCTCCTGGAACACCATCGCCATCTTCGCGCCGCGATACCGGTTCAGCTCGCGCGGACCAAGGCCGGTCAGCTCGCGGCCGCGGTAGGTCACCGATCCTTCTGCGCTGCCGTTGGCTGCCAAAAGTCCCATCACCGCCATCGCGGTCTGGCTTTTCCCCGAACCGGATTCGCCAACGATGGCGACCGTATCGCCCGGCCCGACATCGATATCGACGCCCCTGACGGCGTGCAGAAGCCCTGCCCCCGTGCGGAAGCGGACATGCAGGCCGCGGATGGACAGGACGGGCGGCGTCACGTCAAGCGCCTCACCGATCGCGCGGATCGAGGGCGTCACGCAGGCCGTCGCCGATGAAATTGAGCGACAGCAGGGTGAGCACCAGGAAGATCGAGGGGAAGGCCAGCATGTAGGCGGCGTTCTGGATGTTCTTAGCACCCTCCGAAATGAGGACGCCCCAGCTCGTCATCGGCTCCTGCACGCCAAGGCCGAGGAATGACAGGAAGCTCTCCAGCAGAATCACCTTCGGAACGAGCAGGGTCGCGAACACGACCACCGGGCTGATCGTGTTCGGGATCACATGGCGCCGGATGATGTCGGCGCTCGACACGCCGAGCGCCTCCGCCGCCTGCACATATTCCTGGCGCTTGATGGACAGCGTCTGGCCGCGCACGATGCGCGCCATGTCCAGCCACTCGACGGCGCCGACGGCGATGAACATCAGTACGAAATTGCGGCCGAAGAAGACGACCAGCATGATGACGAAGAAGATGAACGGCAGGCCGTAGAGGATGTCGACGATGCGCATCATCAGACCGTCGACGCGGCCGCCGAGATAGCCGGCCACGGCGCCGTAGGTGACGCCGATGACGAGCGCGACCAGCGTTGCCAGCAGCCCGATCGCGATCGAGATGCGTCCGGCGATCAGCGTGCGGGTGAGGAGGTCGCGGCCGTTGGCGTCGGTGCCGAACAGAAAGCGATGCCGCTCGACCGCGACCTCGATCAGCAGTGTGGAGCCGTCGGCGGATCGCTCCAGCACGGCGGCGCGATGGAACAGGTCCGACCGCTCGAACAGGGCCAGCAGGCGCTCGTCGACCCGAGCTCTGCCGGACAGCGTGGCGCGCACGATGTCGCCGGTCACGCTCACGTGGTCAGCCTGCGTCCGCATGCGCGCTGCGACGCGCTGTACGGCCGGCGCGATCTGCTCGGCGCGTGGATATGCGTCGAGCGCCGGCCCGGTGCGGACGTAGTCCGGATAGGCCTGGTCATAAGCGTGGCCGGTGAGATGCGGGCCGGCGAGGCAGGCAAGCGTGATCAGGCCGAGCACCAGGAATGCGGCGACGGCGGCGCGGTTGCGAACCACCCGCGCGCGCGCATCGGCCCAGAGGGAGCGCCGGCCCGGAGAGGCGTCACGACCCGCATCGATGCTGGTCGGCACCGTCATCAGTTCAGCCGCACGCGCGGATCGATGACGGCGTAGAGGACGTCAACGACCAGATTGAAGACGAGCACGAAGACGGAGACCAGCACAACTGTTCCCATGATCAGCGTGTAATCGCGGTTCAGCGCACCCTCGACGAAATAGCGGCCGACACCGGGCAAGCCGAAGATGGTCTCGACCACGACGGAGCCGGTGAGCAGGGCCGCCGCCGCCGGGCCGAGATATGAGATGACCGGCAGGGCCGCGCTGCGCAGGGCATGCCGGACGATGACGGGGCCGGGAAGGCCGAGAGCGCGCAGGGTGCGGATGTGATTGGAGCGGAGCACTTCGATCACCGACGCCCGACTCAGACGGGCGATGACCGCGATCTGCGGCAACGCGAGGGTCAGCACGGGAAGGATCAGGTTGCGCCATGAGCCGCCGCCCCAGCCGGCAACCGGCAGCCACGCCAGCGTCAAGCCGAACAGGATCTGCAGCAGTGGCGCGACGACGAAATTCGGCACCGTGATGCCGACCGCGCCCACGGCCGTCGCCACATAGTCGGCGGGGCTGTTTTGCCGGAACGCCGCCACACAGCCGATCGCCCCGCCGATTACCGTGGCGCACAGCAATGCGAGGCCGCCGAGCGCCATCGACACCGGCAGCCCGGCGGCGAACAGGTCGCCGACGGAAAAATCGCGCAGATAGAAGGACGGGCCGAAATCGCCCCTCGACAGAGCGCCGAGATACGACAGGTACTGCTCGAGCAAAGGGCGGTCGAGCTTGTAGATCCGGTTGAGGTTCTCCATCACCTTCGCCTCGAGCGGCCGCTCGAGGTCGAACGGCCCGCCGGGCGCGAGGCGGATCAGGAAGAACGAGATCGTGACGACAAGGAAGAGCGTCGGGATGGCGGTCAGCAAACGGCGCAGGATGAATGCGAGCACGCCCGGTCCCCCGCGTCCGATGCGAACGCTCCGCTACTGCGTGATCGACAGGAAACGGGTGGGGTAGACGCCGCGCAGGTTCTGATGGAAGCCCTTGAGCTTCGGCGAGATCAGGTTCTTGGTGCCGTAATGCATGACCGGGATCCACGGCAGGTCGCGCAGGAAGATCTGCTCGGCCCTGAACAGGATGTCGGCGCGCTTGCCCAGGTCCATCTCGACGCCCGACTGCTTCATGAGAACGTCGTATTCGGGATTGTTGTATTTGCCGTAGTTGAAACCCTTGTTGTCGCTCTCGACCAGGAACAGGAAATTCTGCGGATCCGAATAGTCGCCGATCCAGCCGTAACGCCCGAGGTCGAAATCGCCGCCGTCGCGCAGATAGGCGAAGTGTGTCTTCGAGTCGGTGTTGATGAACGAGGTCTCGATGCCGAGCGGCTTCCACTGCTGCGCAAGCGCCACCACCGTATTGCGGTTGTTGTCGGTCGTGTTGTAGCGGATCTCGACCTTCAGCGGCTTGCCCGGTCCGTAGCCCGCCTCCTTGAGCAGAGCTCTGGCCTTGTCTTCGCGGTCGATCGGCGACAGATCCTTGTAATCGAGAATGGCGGGCTCGCGGTAATTGTTGATGCCGGGTGGAACGAATGAATAGGCCGGCAGCATGGTCTGGCCCCAGATCTCCTCGGCGATGAACTCGCGATCGATCAGCATGGACAGCGCATGGCGGATGCGGGCGTCGCTGAATGGCGGCTTGGCGGTGTTCACGACGAGGACCCAGGTGCCGAGATAGGGGCCGAGCACCACCTGTGCGCCGAACCGCTGCTTCAGCGATTTGATCTGGTCCGCCGGCAGGTCGCTCAGGGAATCGAGCTCGCCGGCCTGGTAGCGCCGCACCGCCGCGGCAAGATCGGGGCTCGGGTAGTAATTCACCGCGTCGATCTGCACGCTCCTGCTGTCGTAGAAACGCGGATTCCTGGTCAGCTTGATGTGCGAATTCGGCACGTTCTCGGCGAGCATGTAGGCGCCGTTGGAGACGTAGTTGCCGGGCTTCACGAAATCGTTGCCGAATTTCGCGACCGAGGCCGGATGTACCGGCTGGCCCGTGTGGTGGGCCAGGAGCTCGAGGAAGTAGGGTGTCGGCCTCTCCAGCGTGATCTCCACCGTGCGCTCGTCGAGCGCCTTGACGCCGAGCGTCTCCGGCTTTGCGCCTCCCTTGTTGATCTTCTCGGCATTGACGATGGGATAGAGGACATTCGCATATTTCGCGCCGGTCTCGGGGGTCATGATGCGCCGGAAGGAAAACACGAAATCGGCCGCGGTCACCGCGTCGCCGTTGGACCAGCGGGCGTCGGGCCGGAGCCTGAAGGTGTAGGTGAGCCCGTCCGAAGAAATCGTCCAGCTTTCCGCCACCCCGGGAGCGACCTCGGCCCTGGCGTCATGAATCACAAGGCCTTCGAGGAGGTCGCGCAGGATATGCGCTTCGGCGACCGACGAGGTCTTGTGGGGGTCGAGCGTCTCCGGGTCGCCGTCATTGCCGCGGTTGTAGACGACTTCGGCGGCGGCCGAGAGGGTGAGAGCGAATACGGCGATCGCGGCAATTGCAACGCGCTTGCACATGGCGGCCATTCCCATCCTGAGCCCCGTAGCGACGCTGCCCGTGCGCGGAGGACCTCGCCGCCTGGTTTACACCAGAAGGATGCGGCCGTCGCCCGTGGAAAAATGCCCGCTCCTCGGGTTCACGTCCCGGGGGAGCGAAGCGTTTCGAGAACCGCCGTCATGCGGACGCGGAGGGGGCAGCCACTGCGGCTGAGTTTGCCAGAGCCTTGAACGCCGCTCTCGCGTTGAGGATGCCGTGCCCCAGCCGCGGGTTCCATTCCCCGCCGGACGGCAAGGCCGTCTGGTTCAACACGTCCTTCAAGGCCAGCGGGGACACCGTTTGGGAATGCCACTTGCTGCGCAATGCGGCGATCACCCCAGCGGCCATCGCGCAGGCGGCCGACGTCCCGGTATGGATGCTGAAAGCGTCATCGTCATCCCGAAAGTTGCTCGCGGCACAGAGATCCGGCTTGCGAATTCCGAGTTGCTTTTGGCCCGGGCCCTGGGAGGAGTAGCCGAGCCACATGCCGTCGGCGCGCACCGCGCCCACGGTTAGGACCGCGTCGAGCGAATTGGCGCCCCAGATGCTGTGGCCGGGGCCCTGGTCGGTCGGGCCGCAGCGGTCGTCGGCACAAAACTGGCCGCAGTTTCCGGCGACGAACACGACATCGATGTTTTTCGACACAGCGTCTTTGATCATCTGGTTCAGTGGGCTCTCCAAAGTCTCCGTATAATGGCCCTTGGGTTGTTCGGAGTGGCGATCGAAGATGCCCCAGGGGTTGACCAATATCCACGGGCCGGAGCGCTCCTTGGTCTCCCGCCATTGGGCAATGTCATCGAGCATTTCTCGATATTTTGGTACGGCCACCTTTAGGAAGGCCTGAATGTCGGAAATCTTCACGGGAGCGAGAGGGAGATCGAACAGCGTCGCCTTCGGCGCGATCGCGAGAATGTTGTGCGCGATCATCATGCCGTGCGGGCGCCGGCGCGAACCCGGTTCAGGCCTTGCGGTGCCGGGCCGAGTGTCGCCAACTTTCCAACCACCTCCGTAACGGTCGCCCAGAACTTCCTTGTTCAACCCCTGGTCGACGACGACAACATTGACCCTCTCTCCGGTCGTACCGGGCTGCGTCTTCAGGAAGTCGATCCCGTGCAGCCTTTCCGCTGCCGATCGGCTGGCGAAGACGGCGTCCCCGGCGTCGTGCGGGCACCAATGCTCGCTGAACGCGGCCGGGCCAAATTCCCCCGTGTGGACCTGCCCCATCTCACACGCTCCCCTGCGGCCGATGCTTGCATGGTTCGAACCATACAGACAAATTGTAGTCCGATAAACAGTTGCATGGACGTCCGCTGCGGACAGACGTAAGCGATCTGGTATGCCACTTCGACCGCCCCGCGACGCAAGCGCCCCGCGCCTCAACCGGAGACTGGCGGCAATCGCCTTCGCCGACATCGTCGGCTACTCGATCCTGATGTCGAGCGATCAGACTGGCACCCACCGCAGCTGGATGGCTGTGCTCGACGAGATCGTCCAGCCGCAGATCGTCGAACATGGCGGAACCCTCGTGAAATCGACCGGGGACGGTGTTCTGGTCGAATTCCCGAGTGCGATAAACGCGCTCGAATGGGCGCGCGAAGTGCAGCGCACGCTGAACGCGAAGCCCGGCGATCAGCCCCCATTGTCGATCGTCCTGCGCATCGCGATCAACTTGGGCGAGATCATCGTGACGGAGCTCGATGTCTTCGGCGATGCGGTCAATATCGCTGCCCGGCTGCAGGAATATGCGCCGTCGGGCGGGATCGTGCTGTCGGAGGTGGTGTACGACAATGTGCGCGACAGCGTCGATGTCCAGGCCCGTGATCTTGGTTACATCGAGCTCAAAAATCTGAGCAGACCCGTGCGCGCCTATGCGCTCGACCCGGAAGTCGAGGGCATGGCCGTCCCGGTCCTCCCAAGGGAGGGCAAGCTCCCCTCCATCGCCATTCTTCCCCTCCAAAATCTCGGGGGCGATCCGGCCGACGATTATTTTTGTGATGGATGTGTGGAGGACATCACATTGTCCCTGGCCGGTCTGCACGAACTTACCGTGATCTCGCGCGGGTCGACCCTGGCGTATCGTGGCCGCCAGCCTGATCTGCGCGAGGTCGGGCGCGTGCTCGGGGTGCGTTATGTCCTCAGAGGCACGGTGCGCCGATCGGAGCGGCTGGTGCGGGTCTCGGTCGAGCTATGCGAGGCACAGAGCGGCACCAGTCTGTGGGGGGAGAAGGCGGAGGTTGCTCCCGGTGAACTGTTCGATTTGCAGGATCGGATCGTCGAGCGAATCGTTGCCGGCATTGCGCCGAACGTGCGCGCTGCGGAGCTGCGCGCGGCCATGAGAAAACGACCGGAAAGCTTCACGGCTTACGACTGTACGCTGCGCGGTCTGCACGTCATCAATGCGCTTGACGTGAATACGTTCTCGCAGGCGCTCGCATATTTCAACCGGGCGATGACGGAGGATCCTAATTTTGCAATGCCGGTCGCGTGGGCAGCGCGCTGGCACAGCTTGTACGTCGGCCAGGGCTGGTCTCCCAAGCCCGACGAAGATCGCGCGAAGGCAGTGGATCTAGCCGCGCGTGCGATTGATCTCGAGGCCAATAACGCGCTCGCCCTGGCGACCTATGGCCACCTTAGATCCTTTCTCTTCCATGATTACGACAGCGCCCTGACGTATTTCGATCGGGCCCTGACGACCTCGCCCAGCCATTCCCTGGCGTGGCTCCTGTCGAGTGCAACCCTGAGTTATCTGGGGCGCGGGGAGCAAGCCATCCGGCATGCCGAGCAGGCATTGCGGCTGTCGCCGTTGGACCGAAGTCTGTTTTACTACTACGATTTCCTGAACCAGGTTCACTATGGACACGGCAACTACGAAGAAGCCGTGAAATGGGGCAGGATGGCAGCCCATGAGAACCCGCGGTACACCGCCAACCTTCGCTATCTGGCCGCAGGGCTCGCCGCGCTGGGCCGTTTGCAAGAAGCCCGTGCCGTGGCGGAAAAGCTGCTGCAGCTTCAGCCGGATTTTCGCCTCAGCGAGTTCGAAAGAACGCTCCAGCCGTTCCGGGTGCCGGAGATCAGGGACAGATACATCGACCATCTGAAGAAAGCAGGCTTGCCGGAGTGAGGGGGCGCCTCACCGACGGTGCAGGACGGAGGAGAGGTCATGAAGCACGGCATCGGCTCGATGGATCACGATCATGACCACGATCATGACCACGACACGCAGTCGACCATCTCGCTTGCTGGTTCAGGAGCTGCCGTTCGTCCGATCGGCCTAAGCCCTGCCCTACGCAAGCGAGACAACGAAGATTGGTACCGTGGATCCAAATGGCCTCCCATTGGCCTCGACCCACGGGCAGCCATCGCCGCTCCGAAGACGTTTCCGCGCGCTTATTGGAGCTCGTACCACTTTTCGTTCACCGTATTGGCCGAGTTCGTGACGACCAAGTCTGCTGATGGGCTCACCTGGAACTCGAAAGACGTTAGGAACGCGCTCGAACACGAGCTGAAAAGCGCCGACGTAAAGGCGGAACTCGATGAGCTCGCCGAATTGATCGAATACCGCTCGGGGGTCATGGCGGAGGCGCTGGCGCAACGTGAGAATCCCTGGGCCTATTATCGTGCTCTGTTCATGGGCGATGCGTGGTCAACCCCCTACACGCGAGACCTCCTCGAGATCGCCCTACGCGTGGGCCAGTTTGCGGCTATGCACTACAAGCGAGAATTCAACCGGCCGCGCCCGTCGCAATATTCGCCGGGGCTCCTGCCGCCGATCGATGTTCCGGGGCACGCCTCATTCCCAAGCGGTCACGCGACCGAGGCCTATCTTATTTCCGCCTGCCTCGCCCAGGTCATGCCGGTTGCGGACCGCGCGGTTCCGCTGCCCGATACATCTCCGCTGCAGCAGATGGCGCAACGGATCGCCCGCAACCGCGAGGTTCTGGGCGTGCATTACCCGTCCGACAGCAGAGCCGGAAAGGTGCTGGCAGAGACGCTCTTCAAGATCTTGATGGAATGTCCGACCATCAAGGGAAAACGGGATGGGAAGACGCCAGAGGAACAAGCGGGGCTTCTCGCCAACGCGCGCGAGGAGTGGTGGGACGGACCCGAGCGCGGATCCAATAAGAAAACCCCGCAATCCTGACGCCGAAGGATGACGTGGGCGCGTTGCGTCATGCACGCGCCGAACATGGCCGCGCACGACCCGAATCTTCTCTCGGGGGGTGGCATGATTCGAGCACGACTGAACGCTGCCGAGGCCTGGCAGATGCCGGCCCTCGTCGTCATGTGCGGATGCCTGATCGCCGTGTTGACGTTCGGACCGCGCACGGCGATGGGCCTTCTGTTGCCGCCGATGAGCCGCGATACGGGCTGGACTCGCGACGTGTTCGCGTTGGCCATCGCTCTTCAACACATCATATGGGGCGTAACCCAACCGTTCGGCGGCGCGTTCGCCGATCGTCTCGGCTCCGGCCGGGCGTTATGCGCCGGCAGCCTCGTCTATGCTTCCGGCTTGTTCATTATGGCCAATGCAGCAAGCCCAGCAGTGCTCTATCTCGGCGGCGCCCTGCTTGGATTGGGCCTTTCGGGTGCAAGCTACAACATTGTCCTTGCCGCTTTCGGCAAGCTCTTGCAGGAACAGCAGCGGCCGCTTGCGGTCGGGATCGGCGGCGCAGCCGGTTCCGTCGGTCAATTCTTGTTCGCGCCACTTTGCGTGTTGCTCCTCGAGATCTCGAGTTGGCGGGCGACCCTCGTTGTCTTCGGCGCGCTGGTCCTCATGGTCATCCCGCTGTCCGTGCCACTCGCGACTTCGGCGCCGCGTCACCACGCGGAGAAGAATGTGGCGCCCAACCTGCCATTACGGCAGCTGTTCCGGGAAGCCTTGCATCGAGGAGGCTACCTCCTGCTCATCGCAGGCTACCTCGTCAGTGGCTTTTTCGTCGCCTTCGTCAACTTCCACTTGCCGGCGTACCTTCAGGACGAAGGTCTCGACCGGCCGTCCGCCGGGTGGGTGATTGCGACCATCGGCGTATTCAACATCATCGGTTCCGTCGGGGTCGGCTGGTTGTGCACACGGTTTCGAAATCGCGATATCCTGTTCTCCATCTATCTGCTGCGCGCGCTCCTGATCGGGTTGTTTCTTGTGGTTCCGCTCTCGGGCATGAGCGCCTTCCTTTTCGCTGCCGGGACAGGCTCGCTTTGGATGTCCGCTGTCACGCCGGTCGCTGGACTGATCACAGTCACCTTCGGCACGCGTAACCTCGCCGCCTTATACGGGCTTGCCTACCTGTCGCACCAGGTCGGCGCCTTTTGTGGGGTCTGGTTAGGGGGCCTCGTCTTCAACGACACTGGGTCATATACGACCGTGTGGTGGTCGGTCGCGCTCGCGACGACCCTGATGGCCGCTGTTACGCTGCTTATCCGCGAAGCTGATCCGCCTCGCCCACGCGGGATATTGCTCCGGTACTAAGTGCTGGAAATGTCGGCGCTTCACCCCGAGGGCCAACCACGGTAAGGTCGCATGCCATTGCGAGGACGCGACCGTGAAACTGACCGGCAACTGTATTCGTCTTGCATTCGTTGGATGCCTTCTTGCATCCTGGCCCGCATGGGCGGCAAAGCGCGACGACACCGTGCGCTTCGCCTACGACCAGGCGCCCGAGAATGTCGATCCATATTTCAACAACGTGCGCATCGGCGTCATCATCGGCGCCCATGTCTGGGACACGCTGATCTACCGCGACCCGAACAGCGGCGAGTACAAGGGGCTGCTGGCGAAGGCGTGGCGGCAGGTCGACGACCGCACGATCGAGTTCGACCTCCGTGAAGGGATCAAGTTCCATAACGGCGAGGAGTTCGATGCCGACGACGTCGTCTACACGCTGAACTTCATCGCCAAGCCGGAAAACAAGGTCGTCACCCAGGCCAATGTCAGCTGGATCGGGAAGGCCGAAAAGCTCGACAAATACAAGGTGCGGCTGGTCACCAAGGACGTGTTCCCGGCCGCCATCGAATACCTGGCGGGACCGGTCGTCATCCACCCCAACGAGTATTACGCGAAGGCCGGGCCCAAAGGACAGAACGAGAAGCCGATCGGCTCGGGTCCGTATCGCGTCACCCAGCACGCGCATGGCAAGTCGATCACGCTGGAGCGCAACCCCGACTACTTCAAGGAGTCGCCGAAAGGCGTCCCCAAGGTGGCGAAGATCGAGATCCGCTTCATCCCGGATCGGCAGACGCAACTCGCCGAGCTGCTGTCGGGCGGGGCCGACTTCCTGATGCACGTCCCGAAGGATCAAGCCGACCAGATCAGGACGATGCCGAACCTGCAGGTGGTGAGCGGCGAGACGATGCGCATCGTCTTCATGCAGATCAACTCGCAGGATGGCACCCCGTTTCAGATGCTGAAGGACGTTCGCGTGCGCCGCGCCATCAATCACGCCATCGATCGCGAGCAGATGGCGAAGGCGCTGGTCGGAGAGGGCTCGCGCGTCATCCACACGATCTGCTTCCCGTCGCAGTTCGGCTGCACGGATGAAGGCGCCGCTCGCTACGGCTATGACCCCGGCAAAGCGAAGCAGCTGCTGGCGGAAGCCGGCTTCCCGAACGGCTTCGAGGTGCCGATCGTCGCCTACCGCGAACGGCATCAGACGGAAGCCCTGATCGGCTACCTGAAGGCGGTCGGGATCAGGGCCAATCTCAACTTCCTGCAATATGCCGCGATGCGCGAGCAGATTCGCGCCAACAAGGCGGCGCTCACCCATCAAACCTGGGGCTCGTTCTCGGTGAATGACGTGTCGGCGGCGACGCC
>DATBIR010000184.1:0-10559 GCA_036556825.1 Beijerinckiaceae bacterium | reverse complement strand
TCCATCGGCAGCGTCTGATAGGAGTAGAAGGCCGGGATCGGGTTTTTGTAGTTGCTGAAGGCGATATCGATCTTTTCGCCGTCCTTGACGACCATCTTCACATTCTGCGTCGCCCAGATGTCTTTCAGGGGGTCGCCCTCGACGATCGACAGGTCGGCGACCTTGCCGGACTCGACGCTGCCGAAATCCTTGTCGCGCTTGAAGGTCCTGGCGACGTTGAGCGTCGCCGCCTGGATCGCCGTCATCGGCGGCACGCCCGCCTCCACGTCCATGACCAGTGCCTGGTGCATCAGCAGGGCGGCCATGCCGCGCGGCGGATCCGATCCCTCCTTGAGGATGCCGCCGGCTTCGACGAAGCGGCGGATGAACTCGTTGGCCTTGTCGTAGCCGACTTTCGCGCGCTCGAGCCGCTCCGCATCATAGCGCGTGAACAGCTTGTCGTAGGCGTTGTCCGTCACGGCGCGCACGGCGCCGGGAAGGTTGGCCTTCGGATTGTCGAGGATCTCGCGCTCGCGCTGCCGGAAACGCTCCGCGCTCGGCGAAAGCGGGCGCAGCCACTTGGCAATGGTTGGCGTCCAGGCGACGCCGCACTCGACCATGGCGTCGATGATCGGCCCGAAATTTTCCGTCTGGTAATAGGAGTTGGCGATCTCCTGGTCGATCAGGCCGCCGAGCCGGTCGATGTGCAGCTGCTCGCGCGACGGCGGATACAGGATCGAGCTGGTGCCGACGGCCCAGATATGCTCGATCGCGTCGACGCCGGCCCTGGCCGAGCTGATGGCGTCCATGCTGTGCGTCGTCACGGCCATGCCGAGGCCGTGCGCTTCCTCGACCACGACCTTGACGAGGTCGAAGGAAAGGAACTCGTTCAGCTTGATCACGTCGCAGCCGATCTCGTGCTTGCGGCGCACGGCCTTGCGGGCCTCCTCGGGCGTCGTCACGACGATGTTGCCGCGCGTCGTGCGGCCGTCCGGCGCGTCGGTCATGACGCGCTCGCCGCCGATGGCCCGGCCCGACATCCAGATCCGCGGTCCGCGGATCTTGCCGAGCTCGGTGCCGCGCTTCTGCGCCAGCGTCCACGGTCCGTCCTGGAAGATCTGGATGGTGACGCAGGTCGTGATGCCGAGATGCAGGTAGAGCTCGCCGTGAAAATCCTCGAGATGCGCGTGGCCGTCGATGAAGCCGGGCAGGATCGTGAGGCCGCGCGCGTCGACGATCTCGGCGTGATCCGGGATCGGCAGCTGCCCGACGCGCCCGACCGCGTTGAACCGTCCTTTCTCGATCAGGATGACGGCATTCTCGACCGGCGCTCTGCCGGTCCCGTCGATCAGCGTCCCGCCCTTTATCGCCAGCACGTGGTTCGCCTCCTCGTTTTTCCAGCGCTCGCGCGGGTCGGTCGGCCGCAAGGCGACGCCCGGTTCACGCGTTCGCCTTCCTGTTCATGGCCCTGATCGCGTCGATGATCGCATCGAGCACGCGGATATGGCCGCGGATCAGGGCCTCGCATTTCCTGGTGTCGCGGGCCAGGGCCGCATCGAGCACCTTCTTGTGCTCGGTGTCATGGACGGCGCTGCGCCAGACGCGCCGCGGCGCCAGCCGCTGGTAGCGCATGAACTGGTCGAACAGCTGCCGCCGCAGATGCAGGAGCCGCGGCGAGCCGCACGCCGAAACCAGCGCTTCGTGAAAGGCCTGGTGCCGGCCGGACCAGCCGGCGTGGTCGTCGTGCGCATGCGCGCCGGCGAGCTTCATGTGATGGAAGGCGCCCACCAGCTCGGCCTCCCACGCGTCGTCGCCGCGCTCGACCGATGTCGTCACCGCCAGGACTTCGATCTCGGTCCGCAGCATCGTCAGGTCGGCATAATCCTGCTCGGTCATCGGCGCGACCCGGAAGCCGCGCCGGTCCTCGCCGACGACGAGGCCTTCGACCACCAGCCGCGACAAGGATTCGCGCAACGGGCTCAAGCCGACGTCGTATTTCTCGCGCAGGGTTTCGAACAGCAGCTTCGATCCGGGCTGCAGGCGCAGCTCCAGGATGTCGCTGCGCAGCAATGCCAGCACCTGGCCCGCCAATGTCGGTGCAACGGTCTCGGTCATGATGCTCGCAACGTCGAACTGAAGCGTCCCTCGGGGACTGGAGCGTGGCATTTAAGGCACCCCCCTCGGCGCCGCAACGCCTTGTGCGGCCGCTGCGGCGCGAGGGTTTCAGGAGCCGTCACGAGACCTTCGCGCGCTTTCGCCAAGACTCCAGACCGTCAGCGCCCAAGGATGGCTTTGGCCTTGGCGAGCGAGGCCGGCTCGATGGCGAACATCGAGCGCACCGTCTCCTCCAGCTTGTCGCCGGCGAGCGGCTCGACGGGCAGCAGCATGCGTCCCGCTTCGGCGATCAACCCTGGATCCTTGGCCATCTCGTTGAAGGCCTTGCGCACAAGGGCGACGCGATCGGCCGGAACGCCGGGCGGCATCGTCAGCGAGTAGCCGATCGTGCCCGACTTCAGGAACAGCTCCCAGACCTGGCGCTGCTCGTTGGTCGTGCTCATCTCGACGATGGTGGGCACGTCCGGCAGTTCGGGATGACGCTGCAGCCCATACTGGACGATCAGGTTGATCTTCTTGTCGCGCAGCTGGTCGGCGTTGCGGCTGCGCAGGAACTCCCAGTTCTGCATGGCCATGTCGACCTCGCCGCGCTCGAGCGCCACCGTCGTCTCGTTGGTGCCCGAATAGCCGCCGAGGATTTTGAGCTTGCCGCCCATCATCTGGTTGATGGCCGTCGGCAGGACAGTGGAATCCGACGTCGGCCCGCCCGCGCCAACCACCACTTGCCGGCTCATCAGGTCCTTGAACGTTTTGATCCCGGAGGTGTGCAAGGTGTGATGCACGTTCAGGCCGCCAGTCGAGGTGCGGCCGATCCAGGCGAACTGCCGGGCGTCATATTCGACGTTGGGCGCCCCCGTCACCTGCGCAAGCGCGGTGTTGGCGTGCAGGGCGCCGATCACCGTGCCGTCCTTCGCCGCGACGTTCTGCAGGTAGTTGGCGGCGATCAGGCCGCCGGCGCCCGGCATGTTCTGCACGACGACGCTGGGCGATCCGGGAATGTGCTTGCCGAGCCAGCGGCCGGCGAGACGGGCGTAGTTGTCGTAGTCGCCACCCGTGCCGAGCGCGACGATGATCCGGATCGTCTTGCCTTCGTAGAATTTTTCGGCCGATTGCGCGGATGCGGCGCCGCTCGATGCGACGAGCATCGCCCATGCAGCGGCAGACAAGGCGGCCCTGCGAGTGAGGCCATGATACGGCATTGTAACCTCCCTGGATGTGACGGCTTGCGCCGTTCTCGTTTCAACTGACTTGTGCGCGGTGGATCCCTGGTCTTCGATGGCGGCGGAAGCATGCGGCGGTCCGGTCTTGGCCGCGCATGCTCCCCGTCCCTCTTCGATCCGTTGTGCCTAGCCGGCGGCGGCGCTCTTATGCTCGGGCGCGAACAGCTCGTTCAGGCACCAGCTGGCGATCTCGTCGCCGGTGGCGAACCAGACGTTTCCGGCCTTCTTCATGTGCTGCAGCATCGCCCGCAGCGTCGCGGTCGCGCGTCCCGGCCGGCCGATGATGTAGGGATGACACGTGAACGGGATGTATTTCGGCCGCTCGGCCGACTCGGCATAGAGTTCGTCGAAATAAGCCTTCCAGGTCTCGAGCCCGACAAACGGGTTGCCGTATTCGCCGTGGCGGTGGCCGAACAGCGTGCCGTCGCCGAACGGCTGCCGCGGCAGCTCGACCAGCACCTTGCCGTTATGCTCGTAGAGGAACGGCAGCTCCTCGTGGAAGCAGTTGCTGTTCCAGCGGAAACCGTGCTCGATCAGGAGCTCGAGGGTGTTGGTGCTCTGCGTGCACGAGCGCCATCCGTAGGGCCGCCGGCCGGTGCGGCTCTCGATCATGGCGATGGCCTTGCGCATCACCTCGGTTTCCTCCTCGCGCTTCAGGTAGCGCGCGATCTCGTGATTGTAGCCGTGGCCTTCGACCGGATGGCCGTGGTCGAGGATCGCCTGGACGGCTTCCGGGAAGCGCTCGGCGATGGCGCCGCAGGTGATGAACGTCGCCTTGACGTTCTCCTCCTTGAGGATGCGCAGGATGCGGTAGATGGCGTGGTGCGGGCCGTATTCGCCCTGGCTCCACATTTCGTAATTGAGGATGCCGTTCTTGTCCGGCTTGACGTCCTCGCCGCCCTGGAAATCGAAAGTCAGGAAGACCGCCGCCCGCTCCCCGTTCGGCCAGCGGATGAGATCGTCATAGTGGTATTCCTTGAGCATCGAGCGTCTCCCCAAATGATAGCGCGATGTTAGCCGACGCAGTTTGTCGAGGAAAGTGCTTATTTTCGAAAATTTGCGCATTCTTCAAAACTTTAAAACCGGCGCGCCGCGGCAGGGGGGCCAGCCCACTTCGCGAGCCCCATTACGAAATATTCACTAGGCGGCCCGCCCATGCCGGTCCGATAAGTTTTGCCCACGTTGCCGTCGTGATTTGCCATGACCCGAGCCTCGCTGTTGCGCCTTCACCGCTGGATCGCGTTGCTGTTCGGGCTTCCCCTGCTTGCGGTGATCGGGACGGGTCTGGTCCTGTCGGTCGAGCCGCTCGTCGCCACCGCCGCCATCAAGCCAGGCACGCTCTCGCCCGCGACGCTCGAATCCCTCCTGCAGCGTCATGACGCGCAAGGCGGGGCGCGCGGCATCGCCCTGCGCCCTTACGAGAACGCCATGGCGCTGCTCGGCGCGCGGCCCGGCGGTCCGCTCGTGATCGACCTCGTCACGGGCGAAGAGGCCGGCACGGCGGGGTTCAGACTGTCCGGCATCTTCGGCACTGCGCGGCAACTGCACGAGCGCCTGCTGCTCGGCAATTCCTGGCTGGTGGTGAGCTCGACGGCAGCGATGCTCGTGATCATCGCAATCGGCATCGGCATGGGGTTGCCGCAGCTGCGCAACACGCTCTCCGGCTGGCATCAGGGGACGGCGTGGCTGGCGCTGCCGCTCGTGCTCCTCAGTCCCCTCACTGGCCTGCTTGTCGCCTTCGGGATGACCCTCGCGCCCGCACCGGAAGCGGGCCTGCGGCCGGAGCGGCTGCCGCTGGCGGAAGCGGTCCGCCAGGTCGGGAAAGAGCACGACCTGGCGGCGACTGTCTGGATCAGGTCGCAAGGCGGCCGCATGCTCGCCCGCATCAACGAGGGCGGCGAGCAGCGGGTTTATGCGGTCACCCGCGAGGGACTGGTCGCGCAGACCCGCAACTGGCCGCGGCTTGTCCATGAAGGCACGTTTTCCGCTCTCTGGGGCAGCCTGATCAACTTCGTCACCTCGACCGCTCTGCTCGGGCTGCTCGGATCCGGCATGTGGATGTGGGCGCGCCGCAGATGGCGGCGCTTCGCCCGCCGGCATGGCAACCGGGTCGCCGCTCGCAGCGCTTGAACGCCGGCAGGACGAATTCGCCCGACGGGTTCATCGCAACGCCGCGGCGCGCGGCGTCACTGCCGGGCGATAGTGTAGGTGACGGTGAGCCGGGCTCCTTCGTCGCTGCGCTGCTGTGTGACGACCCGGTATTGCCATCCCTCGCCGGGCTCCAGGAAGACATTTGCGGTCCGCAGGCTCGGCGCGGGCTGGTGGTCGTTGCGGTAGTCGAGGACATGCGTCCCCGCGCTGTCCGGGCGTGCGGCGACGGCGCGGATGGCAATGGTGGCGCCGCCCGCCTCGAGCGCCCCATACGGCGGCACGTTGACCCCGCCAAGCGCCCACGACACCGCCACATCGTCGAGGGTGAGGCTGGACTGGGCCAGCACACGCCGGGCGTAGCGCTGCGCCTCCGCGTCGCTGATGATCCGGTCCGCATTGGCGTCGAGCGCCTGGAGCAGCGCGTCCGCGATGTTGGTGCCGGGCGTCAGGTCCAGCTCGAGGCGCACCTCTCCCGGCGCGAGTGTGAGATAGGCGCCCTGCAAGACTTCATCGAGCGGATGCGCCCTCGGCTCGGCTGGCAACAGAGTCAGCAGAATTACTGCCAGCCCTGGCAGGGATGGCCTCATTTCAGCGCCGTCCAGGCAGCGCCGTAATCGTTGCCCGGCTCGCGGTAGATGTTGTGGGCGTGCTGGGTCGGGTCGCCGCCCAGAGGCTGCGGCGAGAATTCGAGGAGCAGCGTCGGGCCGGTGACGCGCCAGTAAGCGGCGCCGAGCGGCTTGTCCGGACCCCACCAGGCGAACCAGGTCCGGTCGAGATCCCTCTCGATCTCGGCCATCTTCGCCGCGCGGTCGGCGGCGTTCATGAGGATGCGCAGCCGCGCCTCGACCAGCGCCAGGAGCTGCGCCTTCTGCTGGATATCCATCTCGGATGCCGGCAGCCCTTCCGGCTCCAACGTCCTGCCGTCCTTGCCGGGCCCCAGCACCAGATCGATGTAGCGGGTGCCGCGGACCGCCTTCGTGCGCTGCTCGGCGCCAAAACTGTCCAGCAGCGCGGCGCCCTGCACTGCCTCCTCGACGACGATGTAGACCGGCCTGCCGTCCGCCACGAATTTGAGCGGCTGGCCGCCCGTGAGCGACGGCGAGCGCGTGACCTTCGGCCCGACGACGGTCGCGTTGATCGCCAGGTGATGGCCACCGAACTGGAGCATCCACGGCGCGGTCGTTGACGGCGTGCCGAGGAAGGAGACGAAGTAGAATTCGCTGCCGAATCTCGGCCCGGCGCCGCGCGGCGCTTTCAGCGCGTCGTCGGCGGCCATCTGCTCGCGCACGTTCTCGGCCCCGTCCGGTCCGAGCACCGCGCCGAGGAGGCCGGTCAGGGCCGCCCGCTGGGCCGCGTCCATGTCGCCCCAAGCCATGCCGCTGCGCGAAAAGATGCCGACCGGAAGGTTCGACCAGCGGACCCGCTGCCCGGCGTCGTTGAAGTCGAACAGCACGGCCGCCTTCTGCTGCTCGCTCAAGGTGGCGAGGAAGGCATTGGCAGCGTCGACGATCGGCATCGTCTGCGCGCCGGCCGACGGAGCAGAGGAGCCGGCGCTTGCGCGAGCATCTTGCGCCGCGGCCGGTGAGGATTGGCAAAGCGCGTGCAATCCAATGAGCGCTACGATGATCGGAAGGTAACGGACGACAGCCTTTGCGGACATGCACAAACCTCATCTGCAATCGTCGAGATCATGGCCCTGCGGCAGGCTCAGATGAAGGCCGGCGGTCCGGTCGTGGCGCAGGCCACCACCTCAATTCATGAGCAGCCCGATCGCCTGCACCATCTCGCGCCAGCGCGCGACGTCCGACTTGAACAGCGCCGCCGTCTCCTGCGCCGAACGCGTCGACGCCAGAAGTCCCATCTGCTCGAGCTGACGCTGCACGTCGGGCTCGGCCAGGGCCGCGTTGATCTCCGTGTTGAGACGCTCGACAACAGCGTCCGGAGTGCCGGCAGGCGCGAACACGCCGACCCATGAGCTCGCCTTGAAGCCTTTATAGCCGAGCTCGGCATAGGTGGGCACGTCCGGGATCGAGGGATCGCGCGCATCACTCGCGACGGCGAGCCCGGCCAGCTCGCCGCTGCGGATGTGCGGCTTCGCGGTCGCCGTGCTCGCCAGCAGGTTGACGTCGCCCGTGAGCAGCGCGTGCATGGCCGGATGGCCGCCCTTGAACGGGATGTGCTTGGCCTCGACCTTGGCCAACACCTTGAAAAAATACTCGACGGCGATGTGCGAGCCGCTGCCCACGCCCGAGCTGCCGAAGTAGAGCTTGCCGGTTTTTGCATGCTCCATTGCGTCGGCGAGGCTGCGGATGTTGTGCTTCGGGTTGCCGACGAGCATTTCCGGAGCCTCGACCGGGATGGCGACGGGTACGAGCGTATCGGCCGTGAACCCCTTGTCCTTGGCGAGCGTCTCGTTGATGGCGAGCGACGTCGTCGTGACGAGGATCGTGTAGCCGTCGGCGGGCGCCATCGACACGTTGCGGGCGGCGATATTGCCGCCGGCGCCGTCGATGTTCTGGACCACGACCGGATGCTTGAGGCGCTCGCCCAGCTTGCGGGCGACGATCCTGCCGACGCTGTCGGCGAAGCCGCCCGCTGCGAAGCCGACGACCATCGTCAGGCGCTTGCTCGGCCATGCCTCCTGGGCGGAGGCCGGGCCAGCGAGATGCGCGGCGACGATCGCGAGAGATGCCACCAGAGTCGCCTGGGTACTGGTCCTCATTGCGCTTTCCTCCCAGATGTTGCGGCATCGTTGCGCCGGGTGTGGCAGGCGTTGCGCGCGAGAATGCGTCGCCGCCGGTTCGTCACTATGGATCGGGCAACGATGACAATTCAATCCAGTGCGAGCCAGGCCGGGGAGCCTTCATGACGCGATGCCCTTTTCCGACAGATCCGTGTCGCCCGTCTCGTCATGACCGGCCTGTCCCGGAAGCGGCGGCGTGCCGTGCGTGTGGAAGCTTTCGATAGTCTTCAGGCCCCAGGCCTGGCCCTTCTTGCGCTCCTCCTCGGTCCACACGATCGGCTTCCAGTCGGGCGCCAGGACCAGGCGCGCGCCGGCATTGGCCACCTCGACGCGATTGCCGCCGGGCTCGTAGACGTAAAGGAAGAAGGTCTGCTGGACCGCGTGCTTGTGCGGCCCGGTCTCGATGAAGACGCCGTTCTCGAGAAAGATGTCGGCGGCGCGAAGGATGTCTTCCCGGCTGTCGAGCGCGTAGGTGACATGGTGGAAGCGCCCGCCTACGCCATGCGCTTCGCGCGTGTAGGCGAAGTCGTAGCTCTTGTTCGTGCAGGTCAGCCACATGCCGGCTTCCGTGCCGTCGTTCAACACGATCTTTTCCGTGAGCCGGAAGCCGAGATAGCGCTCGAAGAATTCCCGGTTGGCCTTCACGTCCACGGCGAGGCAGTTGAAGTGGTCGAGCCGACGCACGTTGACACCGCGCGCCGGATAGCGCTGCGCCTGGTTTTTCAATGCGGGCCGCAGGGGAGCGGGGGCTTCGTACCACTCCGTCTCGTAATAGAGCTCGATCACGTGGCCGTCCGGATCGCGGAACCGATAGGCCGGGCCGTGCCCAAGCTCGGCTTCGTGCCAGCCGATCCCGCAGCCGGAGCCTTGAAGCGCCTGCACCCGTCGCTGCAATGCCTGCGGGCTGCGGGCGCGGAAGGCCGCGTGGCCGAGGCCCGAAGTCGGCGAACCCGTCAGCTTCAGCGAGTAGCGTTCATAATCGTCCCAGGCGCGCAGGAAGATCGAGTCGCCGCTGCGGCCACTCTCTGTCATGCCGAGCACGTCGACGAAGAAACGCAGGCTCTCCTCGGGCTTCGGGGTGAGCAGCTCGATGTGGCCGAGATGGGCCACGTCCATGATGGGTTCATCGTGCATGATGTCGCGGGACGGCGCCTCAATCGTTCTCAGCCGCCTTGCGGCGCGCGCCACGCTGCTGCGCGTCGGCGACCGCATTGGCAAGGCCAGGGCTCATGCCGAGCGCCGCCAGCATCTCGCCGGCCTCGCGCATCTCGGCGGAGCGGCGCAGCCCGTGCGTCGCAACGCGCTCGCGCATGTCAGCGGCCAGGGCATGCCAGTCGATCGACGGGAAGGTCGCGGCAAGGCTGGCGAAAACCGGATCCTTGACGCCCCACGCTTCCGACGCCGCAGCGCAATCGACCATCAGCGCCTCGAGGCCCTTGATGACGATACTGCGGCACAGCTTCATGGCCGACGCAATGCCGTGCTCGGTGGAGACCGGCGTGAGATTCATGCCGAGCCCGTTCAGCAGCTCGGCGGTCTCGGCGGCGCGCGGCCCGTCGGCCAGGATCGGCACCTTCAGCCCCGGCCTGAGGACCGGCGCCATCACCGCGCCTTCGACATAATGCGCGCCCGCCGCCTCGACGTGCCTGGCGGCACGCTGCTTGGTCGACGGGGCCGCCGAGTTGACGTCGAGGAAGATCTGGCCGGCGGCGAGATATGTGCGGGCGGCCTCGGCCACCGGTTCGGCCTGCGAGGCGGTGACTGCGGAGACGACGATGTGCGCATCGCGTGCGGCGGCAGGCGCCGAGGCGTGCAGCGTCACGCCGAGCTCGGCGGCGCGCGCCTCCAGGCGCCTGCCGGCGCGCTGCCCGACGAGGATATCGTGGGCCGCGATGTGGACGTCGTCATGGGCGAGCAGCCCCTTGGCGAAGGTCTGCCCGACCTCGCCGAAACCGATGAAGGCGATGTCGCGCGTGTTCGCGGGCGGCATGATGCAAAAGTCCTCACTTTGGCAAGTGTCAGTAGCGTTGTCGGCTTCGCGTCTCCACTCGGGTCACGCTCGCCCTGCGCCGCGGGTTCACGCGCGTGGCATCGGGATGTCACCAACCTTCTTGGGAATATCGTAGCCCTTCTGCACGGCCGGGCGCTGTGCGATCGCCTTGTACCAGCGGTGGACGTTGGCATACTGCGCGAGATCGACGTGCTGCCACTCGAAGCGCGAAATCCACGGCCAGATGGCGATATCGGCGATGGAATACGAATCGGCCACGAACTCACGGTCCGTCAGTCGGCGGTCCAGGACGCCATATAACCTGTGAGCCTCCTTTGAAAACCGCTCCTCAGCGTACGGC
>DATBIR010000183.1:0-5265 GCA_036556825.1 Beijerinckiaceae bacterium | reverse complement strand
CTGGTTGACACCGGCGATCACCGTGCCGTCCTTGGCGCCCACATTGTAGACGTGATTGGCCGCGCGCACCCCGCCGGCGCCCTCCATGTTCTGCACCACGACACTCGGATTGCCGGGGATGTGCTTGCCGAGATGGCGGGCCAGCGTGCGCGCATAGAGATCGTAGCCGCCGCCCGGACCGAACCCGACGATGATGTTGACGGTCTTGCCGCGATAGAAATCGGCCACGTCCGACGCCCACGCCGACGTCGCCGCGACCACGGCGGTTGCTGCGGCGACGATCGCGAACCATCGCCTGATACCGGCACCCCACGATCTCATGGCGCGTGTTCTCCCTGCTTATCTGATGTCTCGAGCGAGCCTCAGGATCGTCTGCCTGTCAACCTGGACAAATGCTTCCCTAATGCGAGGTGCGAGGCGCCGCCGGGTCCCGACTCTGGCGGGCCCGGGATAGACTCCCGTGAGGGGCCTCGAAGCACGCACCGTCAACTGCTCCATCCTCACGGCTCGCGCGCCGCTCGCATCTCAGGACGAGACGGTGCGCTCGCTTTGCGCGCCCCTGGCGAGGCATGCCAGAACCTCGTCGGTGGTCATCACGTCGCCGAAGGTGACGTAGAACGAGACCAGGGCGGCGGCATGGTCGGCGTCGTTGCGCGCCGCGTTGGCGTCGGAGATCATGATCGTCTTGAAGTTGAGCATCATGGCGTCGCGCGCCGTCGACTCGCAGCACACGCCCGTGACCGTGCCGGTCACGATCAGCGTGTCGATGCTGCGCTCGCGCAGGAACTCCTCGAGCGGCGACGAGCCCTGGATCAAGGCGCTGTAGCGCGTCTTCCTGATTCTGGCGTCGCCCGGCCGCGCATCGAGATCGGGCCACAGCTCCTGCCCCATCGATCCCTCGCGCATGGCCTCGTAGCGCTTCTGGCGCCGCTGCGGCGTCGAGAGCTCGTCGTTGCACACCGACCAGCTGACCAGCGATTCCTCTGTGACGACGGTGGTGATCCAGATGACGAGACCGCCGGCTTCGCGCAGGGCATGCGCGATGCGGTTGACGTTCGGCACGATCGCGCGCGCCATCGGGATCGGGCTGTGGGCCACGCTGTCCATCAGGAAAGCGTTCTGCATGTCGATGACGAGCAGCGCCGTCCTGAGCGGGTCGGGCCTGTCGAAGACGTGCACCCGGCCCCGCCGCGAAACGGCCTGCTGGACGGCCCAGTCGGGCATTTCGAAAAGATGCATGGCGGCGAGATCCGCGTGGCTGGCGACCTTATTCCCTCACGGCCTTGGCGCGCGCGACGACCGGCGCGGGCGTCTGGTACACCTCGCGCACCAGCGCTTCGATCGCGGCCCCGCCGACCGCGTCGATCTCGAGCTTGGCGCGTTCGGCGAAGGCGAGGAATTCGGGGTCTTTCATGGTGGCGTCGAACGCCGCCCGCAGCACCGCGAGGCGCTCCGCCGGCACGCCCGGCGGCCCGGCAAAGGGACGGCCGGCGACCTGCGCGGCGAACAGCAGCTTGAGCGCGGCGCGGTCCTCGTCGCTTCGCGCCTTCTCGGTGAGCAGCGGCACGTCGCGGATGTCGGGATGCGCATCGAGCGCGAACTGCACCAGGATGTTGATCTTCTTGTCGCGAACCCAGTCGGCGGCCGTGCTCTTGAGGCTGGTCCACGAGTCGCCGCAGGTGCCGTCGATCTCGCCGCGCTCCAGGGCGATGCGCAGATCGCTGCTGCCCTTGTAACCGGTGACGATCTTGAGGTCCGCCCCGAACATGTTGCGCAGCATGGCGGCATGCGTGTAGCGCACGTCCTCTCGTCCGGTGCCCCCGAACACCGCCTTCTTTTTCGTCAGGTCGTCCCAGCTCTTCACCTCGGCCGTGTGCCAGGTGATGCACACCGTATTGCCCTTGGCGATGCTGCCGACCCAGCTGAGCTTGCTGGCGTCGAATTTCGCCGCCTCGCCGCCGAACAGCGGCGCCAGGATCAGGCTCTGGTCGAAGGTGCCGAAGCTGGTGCCGTCCTTGGGCGCGATGTTGACCAGATAATTGACCAGCGTGAGGCTGCCGGCTCCGGGCATGTTCTTGACGATGACCGTCGGCTGCCCCGGAATGTGCTTGGGCAGGAACTGCCCGAGCGCGCGGGCATAGGTGTCGTAACCGCCGCCCGGGCCGAAGCCGACGATGATCTCGACGGTCTTGCCCTTGTAGAAATCGTCCTGCGCTGCCGCTGGCCCGGCGTAGGCCAGCGTGGCCAGCGCCACGAGCGAAATGGCCAATCTTGCTTTCAACATGCTATCCTCTTCATCGCGCCGGTCGACGCTGCAGCAAACGAATCAGGCCGACTTGGTCATCGGCCGGCCGGCGCGCCGGCACCAGTTCTCCCAGGCCCGGTCGATCGTGTAAGGCCCCGTCCGGCTAATGATCTTCTCGACTTCCCCGTCAGTCAGGTATTTGACGTTGCCGAGCGGCATCGCCTGCATCTGCAGCTTGGCGGCAAGCTCGAGATAGACCGAGACGAACACCGCCTGTCGCAGGGTCGGCGCCACCACGACGGCGCCGTGGCCGCGCATCAGGGCGGTACGCCCGCGCCCGAGGGACGCGACGAGATCGCGGCCCATCTCCATGTTCTCGACGAGCAGCGTCGTGTCGCCGAATTTTGTCTGCGAGTCCCAGGTCGGCACGTCATGGCCGATCGATGCGCACATGTGCAGCAGCGGCCTGAGCTTCTGGCCCGTCACGCCGAATGGGATCACGCTGGGGCTGTGGTTGTGCACGACCGCCTGCACGTCGGGCCGCCCTTCATAACACGCCCCATGGATGAAGCGCTCGAGATAGGGCTTGCGGTCGCGCGCATCGATCGGCTCGCCCTCGAGCGTGAACTCCATGATGTCGTCGACCTCGATGCAGTCGGGAGCGCGGGCGCGCGAGAGGAAGTAGCGGTCGGGCCTGTCCGGGTGACGGATGCTGACATGGCCGAACGAGTCGACCACCTCCTCGCGCGCCAGAATTCTGTTGGCGGTAACGAGCTCTTCCAGAACCAGATCAAGCTTTGCCATCGACACACATTCCTTTCGCGCCGCACGGCGCCGTCAACCATGGGCGCCCGCTATCTAAACGGGGTTCAACATTCGTGGAACCGCCTTTTTTGAGGACGCATTTTCTTCCGGCGAAACGGAAAACCGTTTCGCCGGAAGCTGCTGTAGCCAAGCATTCGAGCGATGGCCAGCGCCGGGCTTCGCCCGCCCGCATCGGCAACGCGCAACTTGAGGTTATTTCGCGGCGCTCTGCTCGCTGATGATGCCGTGCAGGCGCTCGGCGATGGGCCTCGGCGTCGCGACGATCTCGCCGACGAGCTTCTGCAGTTCCTCCCCGGACACCGGGTTGAGGTCGATATTCGCGGCCTTCGCCTCTTCCAGGAAGGCCGGATCCCTCACGGTCATCTGGAAAGCCTCGCGCAAGGTCCTGACGCGATCGGCGGGGACCTCGGGGGTCGTGAAGATCGGGCGGCCGATGGTGCCGGACACCGACAGCAGTCTCAGGACGGCCCGGTCGTCCGGATTGGCGGCGAGGTCCATCATCAGCGGAACGTCGGGAAGGTCGGGCTCCTTCTTGAGGCCGATCTGAACCAGGATGTTGATCTTCTTGTCGCGCAGCCAGTCGGGCCGGGTCGCCTTCCAGGCGGTCCAGCTGTCCGAGCCCTTGCCCGCGACCTCGCCCCGCTCCATCGCCAGGTTGATATCGTTGGCACCGGGATAGCCCAGGATGATCCTGAACTTCGTGCCGAGCAGGGCATTCATGGCGCGCGGATATTGCGACGACGTGCTGGCGCCGGTGGCGCCGACCGGGACCTCGACGCGCCGAGCATCGTCGATCGTCTTCACCCCGGACGTATGCCAGGTCACGGTCGTGTTGTTGCCCGCGATCGGGTTGCCGATGTAGTTCAGCCTGGTCGTGTCGATGCGGAGCTGCTTGTCGCCCATCGCCTGCTCCACCGGCAGGGCCTGGTCGGCGGTAGCCAGGACCGTCCCGTCCCGGGGCGCAGCCTCGTAGACCCAGGTGGCGGCGACGCGGCTGCCGCCCCCGGGCATGTTGCGCGGCACGATCGTCGGCTTGCCAGGAATGTGCTTGCCCATGTGCCGGGCGACCAGGCGCGCATACAGGTCATACGTGCCGCCGGGCGTGTAGCCGATGATCAGGTCGATCTTGCGCCCGCTGTAGAACGGCTCGGCCGGAGACTGACTGGATGCGGGCTGCGCGACCGCCACCAGGCCGAATCCGGCTGCGAGTGCGCCGGCGCGTCGCAAGAATCGAGATACACGCCACCCGATGGGCATTGTCGGCTCCTTGTGCGTTTGCGGCTCGCCCGGGGCCCAATTCGTGCTAGGGGCGAGTCTCCCACGGTCATGAACGGGCTGCCCGCCCGTCGCGCCGATCTGAGCGCAATATCGACGGACGCACAATGGAGCCTGCCGGCAAGCAAAACTCTCCCTTTTGGTGGTTTTCCCTGAAGCTCTATGCGGAGCGGGATTTCGCCGGCGCCTGCCTGGCGCTGCAGGACCGCCATGGGGTCGACGTCAACGTGCTCCTGTTCCTGCTCTGGGCGGCGCAGCACGGCCGGCGGATCGAGGAAGACGGCGTGCGCGCCATCATCGGCGCCGTCGACGGCTGGCGCCAGTCGGTGGTGGCGCCGCTGCGCACCGCCCGGCGCTTCCTGCGCACGCCGCCGGCGGATGTCCAGCCGGGCCCGGCGGCGGCCCTCCGCCAGCGCATCCAGGAGGCCGAGCTCGAGGCCGAGCGTCTGCAGCAGGAGATGCTCTACCGGCTGTTCCCGATCGAGCCGCGCAGCCAGCCGGAACCGTTCCGGGACGCCTTCGCCAGCGTTAACCTTAAGTGCTACGCCTCCGTGCTCGGCACGGAATTTCCTGCCCCGTTGAGCGATGCTTTGCTTAAGGTGTTCCTGGAATATTCGCGGGCCGAAACGGATCAGGCTTCAGGTTCCTGAGCTGGTCCGGCAAGCCTTCGGCCAGCATCATCGCGAGACAAAGAGTGACGAAAACTACTCCGCAGCGGTTGATCGTCGGCATCACCGGCGCTTCCGGCGTCATCTACGGCGTGCGCACCCTCGAGATCCTCAAGGGGACCGGCGTTGAAACGCATCTAGTGATGACCAAGGCGGCGGAGATGACCCTCGCCTACGAGACCGACTACAAGCCCAGGGACGTGCGCGCGCTTGCCGACGTCAATCACGTCATCACTAATATCGGCGCATCGA
>DATBIR010000182.1:0-4474 GCA_036556825.1 Beijerinckiaceae bacterium | reverse complement strand
GAGACGTCAGCCGGGTCTGACGCGCAGCCTGAATCCTGCCATTCGAACATGTTGTGCCAGTTCCTCGGCGCAAGACAACCCGTAGGAGTGAATTTCTCCATACGTGTTCACCTGGCCGCGAAGCCAGGTCACGCCCTGGTCATCGACCAGGGTCAGCCAGTCGCCCGCAGAAATGATCTTGCGATCCCGAACCCGGTCACTCAGTATGACGGACACGACCCATTCCTCAGACGAAGGATGCTTCTGCAGCCTGACGGTGAAATCTGCGTTCGACATTTCGAGCGGCTCCCCGCCGCTGCTCGCCGCCAGGGGATAGGCGACGACGGTGTCGATCCCGGCCCTCCTGAAGCGCTCCACGAACGCTGCCTCCTCCAGGCGCAGGTCCTCCACGACCTCCGCGTAGACCGACCGCGCGAGCGGCGACGTCGTCAGCAGGAATTCCTCCTCGGCCGTGAAGGCGTCCCGTCCCGACAGCACCTCCCTGACGCGCTTCTCTGCTAGCGCCGCGCCGCGCCCGTCCTCGTCCTGAAGCGCGAGCACGTCCTTCCACAGTCTTTCCATTCCCGATTCCGCGGTCATCGCATCCTCTCTGTCATCTTGTGTTCGACACAGCGGCGGAGCCGGCGGAGCGCCTCCTTCTTCAGCCGCTTGAAGGCCTGACCGTCGGACGCCAGCGTAACATAGCCGTCGCCCTCGTCGCCGTCCGGCGTGCGGGCCGGGGCCGACGACAGGTAGGCGGCATGAATGACGTCGCGCAGGGGCGGGTCGAGCTGGTCCACGCAGCCCGCCAGCGCCTGCGTCATTTCTTCCTGCAGGTAGGGCGGCATGCCGGCCGCCTCATCGCTCCATGGCTCGGCGTATGCGCGATGGGCCAGTTCGCGGCATTCGTCACAGAACTTCGCGAAATAGGTCTCGATCGTCGCCGTCTTCATCGTCCCGACCAGCCGGTCGGACGGCATGTGGAGCAGAATGTGCCCGCGGATGTCGCGAAAGTGCTCGCGGCAGCACCGGTACCCCGGCGGCGGAAAACGGCCGTGCGTCGCCTGATATCCACGCATCAGGTCATCGCTGATCCGGCGGAGGCTCGTCCAGACCCGCGCCTCGTACTCCGTCACGCCGATCGCTTCCCGGCACCGCGCGTCGAGATGGCAGCGCAGGATCTGCGCCAGCGCCCGGTCCGCGGCGACATCGGGACGAAGCCCGCGCACCGCCTTGTCCCTGCTTATTTCCTCGACCAGGATTTCGCGGTCGGGACAGACGGCGATCGCCGCTTCCCACATGGGGCGGCTGCTCCACGGCTCGCCGACAACTTCGGCGATGATCCGCCCGGTCTCCTCCACGATGCCGCTGCTCAGCTCTTCGTCGAATGCCTCGCAGTGATGGACGAGTTCCAGCAGTTGGTCGGCGCGGCCGATGAACCGCTTGATGACGGCGTGCCGCGTCTGCTTCCAGGACGTCGTGAGATACGTCTCGACGGCTCTGTGATCTTCATATCCGGGCATGATCGGCTCGCTTGCTCGACGAATTTTGTTGTGGGCGCTCCTGTCGCCCGCGAAAACGGGGTTCAGCCAACTTCAGGACCGCTCGCTCGACCGTCTGGCCGCCTCGTCCTTTCGCCGGATGAGTTCTGCGGTGGCCTTCAGCCAGTCATCGACGTCCCTGACTTCCGCAAGCGTCGCGTCCGCGCCGTTGGACAGCGCCGCCAGATCGCGCAGGACGGCGTCGATGTCGCCGAAGGCGCTGTTCGCCTGCACGAGCTCGATCAGCGGCGGCAGCAGGTCTCGCGCCGCCCGCACCAGCTCCTTCTTGACGAGCAGGTCCTTGAGCTTGCGATCCACGGCCTCGTCGAGCGCCTTGGCTTGGCGGACGAGCGTCTGCAATGACCTTGTATCGTCATTGAGCGATTCCAGCCGCCGCTCAAGCACGTCGGGCGCGTAGTCACGGCCGTTGAAATGCACCGTCTTCTGCGCCAGCGACGGGCCGTGAAGCCGCCTGCCCTCTTCGAGAAGGACCGTGTTGTCCATGAGCTTGCGCTCCCGGTCGCCAGAATCGCGGCTGACCTTTCCCTTCCGCTCGGCGAGCACCGTGACGGCGTCCGCAAGCGCGGCATGAAGCCCGTTGAGCTGCGCCTGCTTCGCCATGAGGCAGGCTACCCTGTTGCGCGCACATGTGGATTCGCTCCAGACGCCGAACTGCCGCGACGCGAAATCAGCGATGCCGTCGAGGCGGAGCACATCGGAGGGAAACGACATCCACGCTGCGGCCGCCACGATCAGCGCCGCCGCCCGCACGCGGTAACTGCGCCACATCAGCCTGACCAGTTCCCAGACCATGTCCCTCTTCCTCCGTTTCCGGCGCCGTCATTTCTGTCACTGCTTCCGTGGCGGTTTTTTCGCCGCGCGCGGCGGCATCGAATCTTCTTCGTTGTCGTAGCCGGGACAAGCCCGGCGACGACGGCGGCGCATACGCTGTCACCATTGCGCCCTGCGGCCACGTGGTCCGTCCCGACCTCCCGTCAAAAGCGCCCGCGGTCCTCGATCATCTGCCGCGTGTTTTCGACCAGCGCGGTGACTTCGTCGATGGCCTGCTGCGTCATGCTCCGGGCCCGCTTCAAGATCGCCGCGACGCGGCCGACCTGCGGGAGTAGCTTTTCCGCCGGCACCTCGCGGACCTTTTGAATCATGTCCCGCTGGTCGTCGGCCGCATCGCGGTCGCTGCCGAAGACATCGGGCGAGCCGGTGATGATCCCCACCTGCGTGCAGGCCGTGGTCGCTTCCGTCGCCTTGACGAAGACGCCGCCGGCCTTGAGGGTGAACGTCTGCAGCTGATAGACGCTGCGGCCGTCGAGGCGGATGCGCAGGATGTCCCGGCTCGCCACTGGAACGACGGTCAGCCCCTTCTCTAAGATCAGCTTGATGTTGGCGTTCTCCGGATCGGCGAACTGCACGAAGAAGCCCACGGCGCCGGTGGCGCTCGCGGCTGTTTCATTCAGCACCGTGGTGGTGTCGGCCACGTAGCGCTTGTTCGCCTCGGGCAGCCGGCCGAGGCCCTCGGGATCGTTCTCCTGCAGGAACGCGAAGCTCGCCGCCGCGCCGCTGCCCTGGGCCGGCAGGATGAACGGGATGCGCCGCGACAGCGCCAGGATATGGCCATAATTGCGCAGGTCCGGGTTCTTCGTCACCATCCACAGGCCTTCGCACGCAATATCGCTGCGGATCACCGCGAGCTTCCTGAATTCCTCCTCGCGCTTCGTCGCCTCGCTGGCGAAGACATCGAACTGCACCATGCCGATGCTGGTCGGATGCTGCAGCGCCCGGTCGATGTTCTCCATCGTGCCCCGGCTCGGCACGCACTTGTAGCCCTGGAAATAGGCGTTGGAGAGCGCGGCCGGCAGCGGTGGACAGAACAGCGTGTGGTAGGCGCCCCTTTCGCTGCCGGTATTGATCGCCTTTGTCCCCGGCTCCTGCGCCGTCGCGGCCCCGGCGAACGCCAGTGTGACCGACGCAACTGCCGCGATTTTCACCACTGTCATCGAAAAAACCTCCCGCCTGCTGAGTGAGAGGAGCGGCTCCTCGCGGCTTCCGCCTCGAGGGCCATTCCACATTCTTCTCTGCGGAGGTTTTTCCGGAGGTGCGGGCGGCGGACGATAATTTTTCATTGGACGAACGGCGGTGCCATCACGCTTGCCTTGACCTCCCCAGCCAGCGCAGAAAATGTAGTGCCCACTTTTTGGCTAAGATATTGGTTTGCTTAGATCTGCCTGCCGATTCTGCGCAGGCTGGGCCAGTCTATTCAGTCGGAAAGTAGCCCGCCCGTTGGGACCGAAAGGAATGGCAACGCGCTCTTCAGACCGCAGGGCGACCGAGGCCAGAGTTGCATCACCCCCAACTGCCGCAACTACCGCCGCAGCAGGTGAGCCCAACCTCGGTAGCCCATCTACGCACACTACAGCCTTGGATCGACGGGCTCGCTCTCGAGCGCCAGCGCCGCGAACACCGCTTCATGGACGCGGCGCAGCGGCTCGCGTGCGATGAAGCGCTTAGGCGCCTCCTGGCCAAGGAGGAACTCGAGAATTGCCAGCGAGCGCTTCCTCCCTAGGCCGCGGCTGCGCAGGCGGGCCAGATGCTCGGGGCGTCGTACTCGGGGCCATAGATGATGCGCAGATACTTCGGCCCGCGGCACTTAACGGCCCGCTGCACCAGCCCTTTGCGGCCCTGCGCGATGAAATCTCGCGGTTTCACCACCATGCCTTCGCCGCCGCCTGCCGTCAGATCGGTCCACCACCGTGCCGCCACGTCCGCGCTCGCCGGGTCGGCCAAATCGGCGAGGTGGTGCGTCGTGGCGACCATGATCCTGTCCCCCGGTTCGGCCAGGCGCCCGACCTCGGCCATGTGCCAGAGATGGTCCTTGTCCATGTGGAGCGCGCCCTCTGTCGCCAGCAGGTGGAAGGGGGCGATGCGATAGTCGTCGAGCG
>DATBIR010000181.1:0-5482 GCA_036556825.1 Beijerinckiaceae bacterium | reverse complement strand
GAACAGGCCGAACTCGGTGATGTTGCGGATCTGGCCGGAGATCTCCGTGCCCTTGGGATGCTTCTCGGCGAAGGCGATCCACGGATTTTCCTGGGTCTGCTTCAGGCCCAGCGAAATGCGCCGCTTGTTCGGATCGACCTCCAGAACCTGCACTTCAACTTCCTGGCTGGTGGAGACGATCTTGCCCGGATGGACGTTCTTCTTCACCCAGCTCATCTCGGAGACGTGGATCAGGCCCTCGACGCCGGCCTCGAGCTCGACGAACGCGCCGTAGTCGGTGATGTTCGTGACTTTGCCGGTGAATTTGGCGCCGATCGGATATTTCGCCTCGATGCCTTCCCACGGGTCGGATTCGAGCTGCTTCATGCCGAGGCTGATGCGGTGGGTTTCCGGATTGATGCGGACGATCTGCACCTTCACCGTATCGCCGACATTCAGGATCTCGGACGGATGGTTGACGCGGCGCCATGCCATGTCGGTGACATGCAAGAGGCCGTCAATGCCGCCGAGATCGATGAACGCACCATAGTCGGTGATGTTCTTGACCACGCCGTCGACCGTCTGGCCCTCCTCGAGCTTGGCGACGATCTCGGAGCGCTGCTCGGCGCGGGTTTCTTCCAGCACGGAGCGGCGCGACACGACGATATTGCCGCGGCGGCGGTCCATCTTCAAGATCTGGAAGGGCTGCGGCACGTTCATGAGCGGACCGATGTCGCGCACCGGGCGGATATCGACCTGGCTGCCGGGAAGGAAGGCCACGGCGCCGTCGAGATCGACGGTGAAGCCGCCCTTGACCTTGTTGAAGATCACGCCTTCGACCTTCTCGCCGGCGTTGAACTTCTCCTCGAGCCGGTTCCAGCTCTCCTCGCGGCGCGCCTTCTCGCGGCTGAGCACGGCCTCGCCGAGGGCGTTCTCGACGCGCTCGAGATAGACCTCCACCGTATCGCCGACGCCGACGGAGCCGGGGCGGCCGGGGACGCCGAATTCCTTGAGCGCCACGCGCCCTTCCGTCTTCAGCCCGACATCGATCACTGCGACATCGTTCTCGATAGCGACGATCTTGCCCTTGACCACGGCGCCTTCATCGATATCGGCTTTTTCGAATGACTCCTCCAGGAGTGCAGCAAAGTCGTCACGCGACGGGTTGTAGCTCGTGGCTCCCTGCTGGCTTGCTTGCGGTAAACTCATCAAAGTCCCTGCCGGCTGTTGGTCAGCGCGCGAAGGCGCCAAAAAGAATAAACGGGCAGGCAGCCTCTTCATACCGGCGGGAAGAGGGCCAAGCCGTCATTCGCGATTACTTTTTGCCCGAAGACTAAGAATAACCGAATAAAGCCCGCGTCGCACGGATGTCCAGCTAAATCTCCCAGCAGCTAGGCATCTCTGGACCGGCTTATCGCAGCGTCAATCAATCTTACGGCGGCGAAAAATGCTGCCTCTATATCCAATTTGGTCGTATCGAGCAAGTGCGCGTCGGGCGCCTGGCGCAAAGGCGACACGGCTCGGGTCCGGTCGCGCTGGTCGCGTTTTTCCAGATCGGCGTAAACCGCGTCCTCCTCCGCGGGTTCCCCGCGCGCGGCAAGCTCCTGACATCGCCGCCGGGCCCGCTCGCGCAAATCGGCAGTGATGAAGAGCTTGACGTCGGCATTGGGGAAGATGACGGTGCCGATATCGCGGCCCTCGACGACGGCGCCGGCGCGCTCGGAGGCGAAATTTCTCTGCGTCTCCAAGAGCGCCTCGCGCACCTCCGGATATTGCGCGATCATCGAAGCCGCCTCGCCCATGAACCGGGCCCGCAGCAGCGGATCGTCGAGATCGGCGGGATCGAGGCGGCGGGCGGCGCGCTCGGCGAGCGCCGGGTCCTCCAGGCTTTCACCCGCCCGCATCATGTCGCGGGCGACGCCGCGGTAGAGCATGCCGGTGTCGAGATGCGCCAGCCCGTAGCGCAAGGCGATGCGCTTGGCCAGCGTCCCCTTCCCGGAGGCGGCCGGCCCGTCGATCGCTATAATCATGCCGCCTCATCACCCGCGGGTGTGAACGTTGCGCCGAGGTTCGTCATAACGGCCGTGAAATCGGGAAAGCTGGTCTCGATCATCGTCGTATCGTCCACCGTGACCGGCTGATCGGCGCCGAGGCCCAGGGTCAGAAACGCCATGGCGATGCGGTGGTCCATATCGGTGCGGATTATCGCCCCGCCCGGCACGTCGCCATGGCCGGTGACGGTCAGGCTGTCCTCCTCGGCGGCGGCGCTGACGCCGCAGGCGCGCAGACCCGCCTCGGTCGCGGCGAGCCGGTCGCTCTCCTTGACGCGCAGCTCGGCTAGACCCTCCATGCGGGTCTCGCCCGAGGCATAGGCGGCGAGCGCCGCGAGCACGGGATATTCATCGATCATCGACGGGGCGCGGCTCGGTGGAACGCGAACGCCTCTCAAGGGGCTATGCCTCACCCTCACATCGGCGACCGCCTCGCCGCCCTGCTCGCGCTCGTTCTCGAAACCGACCTTGGCGCCCATTTCCATAACGGTATCATAGAATCCGATCCGGGTGGGGTTGATCAGCACATTCTCGATGACGATGTCGGAGCCTGGGCAGATCAACGCGGCCGCGGTCAGAAAGGCCGCCGAGCTCGGATCGCAGGGCACGGCGATCGGGCGTCCCTTCAGATGGGGCTGACCCTTCAGCGTGATGCGGCGGCCCTCGTTCACATCGGTCACCTCGATCCTGGCGCCGAGATAGGTGAGCATCTTCTCGGTATGGTCGCGGGTGATCTCCTTCTCGACGACGGTGGTGTCGCCGGAGGAGGCAAGGCCCGCGAGCAGGATCGCGGATTTGACCTGCGCCGAGGGAACCGGAAGCGTATAGACGATCGGGATCACATCGGCCGTCCCGCGCAGGGTGAGCGGCAGCGTGTCCTTGCGCTCCTCGCGCACGCTGAGGCCCATCTCCTTCAGCGGGTTGAGCACGCGGCCCATCGGCCGCCGGCAGAGCGAGGCGTCGCCCGTGAAGACGGCCTCGATCGGGTGCCCCGTGACGATGCCGGCCATCAGCCGCGCGCCGGTGCCGGAATTGCCGAAATTGAGCGGCTCGGCAGGCGAGATCAGACCGCCGATGCCGCGGCCGGTGACGGTCCACACGCCGCCCGAATGCGCCACCGCCGCGCCGAGTTGTCCGACGATCCGCGCCGTGGCAAGCACGTCGGCGGCTTCGAGCAGTCCGGTAATGGTGGTTTCGCCGATGGAGAGGGCGCCGAGCATGAGCGCCCTGTGAGAGATCGACTTGTCGCCGGGCACCCTGGCCCGGCCCGACAACGGCCCTGATCGGGCAGCGGCAAGCATTGGCATAATAATAGCCCGGCCTTCGAACCTGCCGGCGTCCCCGCAAAAGCTTTTCTGCCGCCATAGAGCCTTGCGGCGCTTGATCTGTCAATTATCAATCGCGCCCGCACACAGATGGATGATTAGGCTTTGACAGGGCGCAAAAACCATGTCTATGCAATTCGCCAACTTCCAGACACCAACAGGCTTTTGCGAGGCAAACCTATGTCAATAAAAGCTGCCCGCGGCACGAAGCGGGTTTGTCAAAGCTGCGGCAACAAATTCTACGACCTGAACCGCGATCCGATCATCTGCCCGATCTGCCAGGCGGTCTTCCAGAATCAGGAGGTCCGGCCGAAAGCCGCCCTCGCCGGCAATGCGGCCGACGACGATGAGGACGATGTGGTCGCCGCGCCGGCCGGCGCCGTCGTGATCGTGTCGCTGGACGAGGTGGCTGCCGACGAGGCCGATCTGCCTGATATCGAGGACAGCGAGCTGATCGACGAGGATGCCGCCGAGCTCGACGATGAGGACGAGACCTTCATCGAGGTCGAGGACGACGACGGCGACGACGAGGTCTCAGGACTGGTCGGCTCGCGGGAAGACGATGAGGAGGTCTGATCCGGCGGCGCCCCGCGGATCTCGCGGCCGCGCCGCATGATCTGCGACCTCTGCGTCATCGGCGGCGGCATTGTCGGGCTCGCCTGCGCCTATAAATTCGCCGAGACCCATCCGGGCGCCGCGATCCTGGTGCTGGAGAAGGAAGCCGGCCTCGGCCGGCATCAGACCGGGCACAATAGCGGCGTCATCCATTCCGGCATCTACTATGCGCCCGGCAGCTTCAAGGCCGAGCTGTGCCGGCAAGGCGTCGCCGAGACCACCGCCTTCTGCGACGCCCACGGCATACCGCACATCACCTGCGGCAAGATGATCGTGGCGACCAGCGAGGCCGAGCGCGCCCGCATGGATCAGCTTTACGAGCGGGCGAGCCAGAACAAGGTCGAGGCCGAGCGGTTGGACGCCGCCGAGCTGCGCCGCCGCGAGCCGAGCATCACCGGCGTCGGCGCGATCTTCGTGCCATCGACCGGCATCGTCGATTACAAGCGCATCTGCGGCGCGCTCGCGGGCGACATCCGCGAACGGGGCGGCGAGATCGTTCTCGGCGCCGAGGTCACCGCGATCCGCGAGAAGGCGGACCACGTCGCGATCGAGGCCGGCGGGCGCGACTGGCAGGCGCGCTACCTGATCGCCTGCGGCGGCGCGCAATCGGACCGGCTGGCGCGGCTCGCCGGCATCGCTACGGACTTCCAGATCGTGCCGTTCCGCGGCGAATATTACCGGCTGCCGCCGGAGAAGAACGGCATCGTCAACGCGCTGATCTACCCGGTGCCCGATCCCGACCTGCCATTTCTCGGCATCCACCTGACGCGGATGATCGACGGCGGCGTCACGGTCGGGCCGAATGCCGTGCTCGGCTGGGCGCGCGAGGGCTATCCGAAATTCTCGTTCTCGGCGCGCGACACCGCGACCTTCCTCAGCTTTCCCGGCTTCTGGCGGGTGATGCGCAAGCACCTGAGGTCGGGTCTCGCCGAGATGCGCAACTCGCTCTCCCGGCGCGGCTATCTCGCCGAATGCCGGAAATATTGCCCGAGCCTGGAGCTGGACGACCTGCGTCCGCAGGAGGCCGGCATCCGCGCGCAGGCCGTGCTGCGCGACGGCACGCTGGTGCACGACTTCCTGTTCTGCGAAACCGAGCGCACGCTGCATGTGTGCAACGCGCCCTCGCCGGCTGCGACCTCGGCCCTGCCGATCGGGCGCATGATCGTCGAACGGCTGGCGAAGAAAATGTCGCCGCGCATGGTTTCCGCGGCCGCCGTCTAGCGGTAGCACCGCTCTCGCGGATTCGTCCGATCCGGCTCGAAGCCCATATGCGCGGAAGTCACCGAAAACTCGGGTGAAAAGCCCCCTCACCCGGTCGCCTTACGGCGCCCGCCCTCTCCCGCGAGGGGAGAGGGCTAAAGCGGAGGTCGCTGCGAGTCTGCCCTTGCATGTTCGTTCCCGAGGCGAATCGCCGGAGTAATGGGTTTGGCTTGCGATGGGTGGCCACCCATCGCAAGCCGGGCGGGCGGGACCGTGAAGCCCTGGCCCTTTGAAGGACGTGGGAGAGCTTGG
>DATBIR010000180.1:0-26054 GCA_036556825.1 Beijerinckiaceae bacterium | reverse complement strand
GGCACCGGATACGAGCATTACTGGGCGCTCGTTCTCTCGCAATAGCTTGCATCCGGGCCCGCAGCGGCGCACAGACTTTCCTTCATCCGAAAATTTTGGGACAGCGACGCCGATGATCCTCGAAATCGCGCAGATCGACGTGAAGCCGGGCCTCGAGGCCGAGTTCGAGGCCGGCGTGTCCAAGGCGGCGCCGCTGTTCCAGCGCGCCAAGGGATGCGGCGGCATGGAGTTGCAACGGTCCATCGAAAAACCGACGCGCTACCGCCTGTTCGTGCGCTGGGCCACGCTCGAGGACCACACGGTCGCATTCCGCGGATCGGCCGATTTTCAGGAATGGCGGAAGCTCGTCGGCCATTGCTTTGCGCAACCGCCCGAGGTCGAGCATACGGTGGAAGCGTTGCGCTGCTTCTGAAGCGGCGACCAGCGAACAGCGAACAGCTATTCGCCTTCATTCATCATCGTCGGTGCAAGGCCAGTCCTTCGATGGCGCAAGGCCAGCCGGAAGCTTCGTCTCGGGCGTGCCGCAGGCGAGATCGAGCTGCGCCTGCGTGAGGCCGGTGGTGCGGCTCAGATTGGCGCCGCGCAGGTTGGTGAGGAACAGATACGCGCCCGTCATGTTGGCGCCGTCGAGATCGACACCCGACAGGTTGGCGCGCGATAAATTGGCGTTGCTGAAGTTGGCGCCGGACAGCCTGGCATTGGCGAACACGACGCGGGCCAGCTCCGCTTTCGACATGTCGACGCCGCCGAGATCAGCGCCGCCGAAATCGGAGCGGTTCATTTCCGACTTGGACAAATCGGCGCCGGCGAATTTCGCCTGCACGAAGCTCGAGCGGATCATCTGCGCCATGTGCAGCTTGGCTTTGTGCAGATTGGCGCGGCTGAAGTTGACGCGCCAGCCCACGGCCTTGGTCAGGTCCGCTCCCGACAGATCACTGCCTTCGAACTTGGAGAAGCTGACATCCGCCTCGTCCAGCTTCGCCGCGGCAAGCTTTGACCGCGCGAAATCCGTGCCGCTCACATAGGCCCTGGTGAACACGGCGCCGGCGAGATCGTCTCCCGACAGCATCAGCTGCGGCTTGCTGCAGCCGGTCCAGTCGACCCCGGCGCGCGGCGCATCCGAGCATCTCGCCTGCGCACCGCCTGCCGCGGCGAGGAGCAGAAGCACCGGCGCGCACGCCCTCATGGGGCGCGTGGTTCTTGCGAGCGCAACTCGAGCCGGTGCGCCGACGTTTCCCTGCATGGAACCCTCCCCGGCTGTGCCGATTCAACCCCCAACCTTGGCCGTATGTTCCGGGACTGGCCCAAGTTACAATCCAAGCTTCTTCTTCCGCTGGGCCAGCGTGCGCAGGCGCAAGGCATTGAGCTTGATGAAGCCGGCCGCATCGCGGTGGTCGTAGGCGACCGCGCCTTCCTCGAAGGTCACGAGCTCCTGGTCGTAAAGCGAATACGGGCTGTCGCGGCCGACCACGAAGACGCCGCCCTTGTACAGCTTCAGCCGCACCGAGCCGGTCACCAACTCCTGCGACTTGTCGACCAGCACCTGCAGCATCTCGCGCTCCGGCGAGAACCAGAAGCCGTTATAGATCAGCTCGGCGTAGCGCGGCATCAACTCGTCCTTGAGGTGCGCGGCGCCGCGGTCGAGCGTGATCGACTCGATGCCGCGATGCGCCTGCAGCAGGATGGTGCCGCCGGGCGTCTCGTACATGCCGCGGCTCTTCATGCCGACGAAGCGGTTCTCGACGAGGTCGAGCCGGCCGATGCCGTTGGCGCGACCGAGCTCGTTGAGCCGCGTCAGCAGCGTCGCGGGCGACAGGCGCTTGCCGTCGATGGCGACCGCGTCGCCGCGCTCGAAATCGATCGTGATGTAGGTCGGCGTGTCGGGCGCCTCTTCGGGATCGAGCGTGCGCGAATACACGTAATCGGGCACTTCCTGCGCCGGATCCTCGAGCACCTTGCCCTCGGAGGAGGCGTGCAGAAGGTTGGCGTCGACCGAGAATGGCGCGTCGCCGCGCTTGTCCTTGGCGATCGGGATCTGATGCGCCTCGGCGAACTCGATCAGCCTGGTGCGCGAGGTCAGGTCCCATTCGCGCCACGGCGCAATCACCGTCACGTCGGGCTTCAGCGCGTAGTAGGACAGCTCGAAGCGAACCTGGTCGGTGCCCTTGCCGGTGGCGCCGTGCGCGACGGCGTCGGCGCCGACCTTCTCGGCGATCTCGATCTGCTTCTTGGCGATCAGCGGGCGCGCGATCGACGTGCCGAGCAGATACAGCCCCTCGTATTGGGCGTTGGCGCGGAACATCGGAAAAACGTAGTCGCGCACGAATTCCTCGCGCAGATCCTCGATGAAGATGTTCTCGTCGCGGATGCCGAGCAGCTGCGCCTTGCGGCGCGCCGGCTCGAGCTCCTCGCCCTGACCGAGATCGGCCGTGAAGGTCACGACCTCGCAGCCATAGGTGGTCTGCAGCCATTTCAGGATGATCGAGGTGTCGAGGCCGCCCGAATAGGCGAGCACGACCTTGTTCACGCGCTTGTCGGTCATCGGATGTTCCATGGCCCGGAAAAAGGGACCGGCGCGACTTATAGGAGCACGGCCCGCGCGCGCAACCGGCTTGCGGAGGCGGCATGAACCGGAAATGCTGCCGGAACGACAGGAGATGGTCATGGTCCGCCGCCCCGTGCTGGAATTCTGGTACGAATTCGGCTCCAGCTACAGTTATCTCGCGGCAATGCGGATCGAGGCGGCGGCGGCCGCGGCGGATATCGACCTGCGCTGGCGGCCGTTCCTGCTCGGGCCGATCTTCGCGGCCCAGGGCTGGACGACGTCGCCGTTCAACCTCTATCCGGTGAAAGGCCGCTACATGTGGCGCGACATGGAACGCGAGGCGGCGCGGCTCGGTCTGCCGTTGAAAAAGCCGGATCCCTTTCCGCAGAACACGCTCGTGGCCGCACGCGTGGCGCTGGTCGGCGACGACCATCCCTGGGGCCCGACCTTCACGAAAGCCGTCTACAGGTCCGAATTCGGCGAGGGGCGCTCGATCGCCGAGCCGGCCGCGGTGGCCGCAATCCTGACCCATCTCGGGCTCGACGCCGACAGCATCCTGGCAATGGCCATGGCCGAGCCGAACAAGGCGCGCCTCAAGGCCGTCACCGAGGAAGCGCGCTCGCGCGGGGTGTTCGGCGCGCCGACCTTCCTGACCGAGGACGGCGAGATGTTCTGGGGCAACGACCGGCTCGACCAGGCCCTCGCCTGGGCCGCCGGCGAGCGGCCGGACGGGCGGCGATCAGTGATCGGTGATCAGTGATCAGCGAGCGAGCATCGGGGCGGTCGCCGCCTTCGCGGCGCGAGGGGCGATTGCCGATTGCCGGCCGGCGACTGCCGATCGCTTGAAAAGCCTTGTGGGGCCCGCCGATTTCCACTAAGAACGCCGACAATCCGACGAGACGCTGAGAGCGGCGCTTCAAGGGGGCGCGTGCGAACGCGCCCCGTTTTGCGTTGCTCAGGACCTCGCGGCAAGCATCAGTTCCCGACCGTCGACGACGCGCCGGCCCGCTTCCCGAAGAAGCGGCACGCCTCGGGCCCAGCAGACCCCAGGCAGCGACGGACGGGAACGGCCCGTCACACGAGCCGCCGGCGCCGCGCCCCATGGGGTGCCCCTTAGGAGAACGAATGGCAATCGCTACAGCTACGCAACGCGCGCCGAGCCGCGAGGACTTCGCGGCGCTTCTGGAGGAATCCTTCGGCCGCTCCGAGATCCAGGAAGGCTCGGTCGTCAAAGGAACCGTCGTCGCCATCGAAAAGGACGTCGCCGTCGTCGATATCGGCGCCAAGACCGAAGGTCGGGTTGCGCTCAAGGAATTCACCGGCCCGGGCCGGGGCGACGTGCCGATCAAGGTCGGCGATGAAGTCGAAGTTTATCTCGAGCGCATCGAGAACGCGCTCGGCGAGGCGGTGATCAGCCGCGACAAGGCGCGCCGCGAAGAGAGCTGGGTCAAGCTCGAAAAGGCGTTCGAGAACAACGAGCGCGTCAGCGGCGTCATCTTCAACCAGGTCAAGGGCGGCTACACCGTCGATCTCGACGGCGCCGTGGCGTTCCTGCCGCGCAGCCAGGTCGACATCCGTCCGGTTCGCGACGTCAGCCCGCTGATGGGCATGCCGCAGCCGTTCCAGATCCTCAAGATGGATCGCCGCCGCGGCAACATCGTCGTGTCGCGCCGCACCGTGCTCGAGGAGAGCCGCGCCGAGCAGCGCTCGGAACTCGTGGCCAACCTCGAAGAGGGCCAGGTCATCGACGGCGTCGTCAAGAACATCACCGAATACGGCGCCTTCGTCGATCTCGGCGGCATCGACGGCCTCCTGCACGTCACCGACATGGCGTGGAGGCGCGTCAATCATCCGTCCGAGGTCGTGAATATCGGCCAGACGGTCAAGGTCAAGATCATCAAGATCAACCACGAGACGCACCGCATCTCGCTCGGCATCAAGCAGCTGCTGGCCGATCCGTGGGAAGGCATCGCCGTCCGCTACCCGGTCGACGCCAAGCTCAAGGGCCGCGTCACCAACATCACCGACTACGGCGCCTTCGTGGAACTGGAGCCTGGCATCGAGGGCCTGATCCACGTCTCGGAGATGTCGTGGACCAAGAAGAACGTGCATCCGGGCAAGATCGTCTCGACGTCGCAGGAGGTCGAGGTCGCGGTGCTCGAGGTCGATCCGGTCAAGCGGCGCATCTCGCTCGGTCTCAAGCAGACGCTGCAGAATCCGTGGGAGGCGTTCGCCGAGAAGCACCCGAGCGGCTCGGTGGTCGAAGGCGAGGTCAAGAACCGCACCGAGTTCGGTCTGTTCATCGGCCTCGAGAACGACGTCGACGGCATGGTGCACCTGTCGGATCTCGACTGGAACCGTCCCGGCGAGCAGGTCATCGACGAGTTCAAGAAGGGCGACATCGTGCGCGCCCAGGTGCTCGACATCGACGTCGAGAAGGAGCGCATCTCGCTCGGCATCAAGCAGCTTGCAGGCGATCCGTTCGCGGATGCCGGCGAGATCAAGAAGGGCCAGATCGTCACCTGCGAAGTGCTCGAGGTGAAGGATTCCGGCATCGAGGTGAAGATCGTCGACACCGACCTCGCGACCTTCATCCGCCGCGCCGAGCTGGCCCGCGACCGCGCCGACCAGCGGCCGGAGCGCTTCGCGGCCGGCGAGAAGGTCGACGCCCGCGTCACGCAGTTCGACCGCAAGGCGCGCCGCGTGTCGCTGTCGATCAAGGCGCTCGAAGTCGCCGAGGAAAAGGAAGCGATCGCCCAATATGGCTCGACCGATTCCGGCGCCTCGCTCGGCGACATCCTCGGCGCCGCGCTCAACAAGGCCCGCGGCGACAAGAAGTGACGCGCCTTGCGGCGCGTCGTCCGGGCGCCGCCTCAGGCGCGGCGATCCGGATCGCAAAGAGAAAGTCCACCCCGCGCGGTCTCCGCGCGGGGTTTTTTGTCAGATGACTGGTGTTGCGAAGGTTGAGTCCTGTCTCTCGCGCCTCGCCTGGATGGACCGTGTCTCGCATTCTTCATTTCCCAAGGGCCGTTCTCAAATCGGCCTTCACATCTGCGAATTGAGGTGTCGACGCTCAGCGGCGACATGACATTTCGGGACCGCGCCAAGCCGGGCAAAGCACGGGTGGAGTTCGCCGTACCGCGCTGAGCCGCTCGCGAGCCGCGCGCACGTCTTCTCAGGACAGTTCCGCGCGCAGTAGGGTAAGGCCCCGCTTGCGATCGTCCGCCGGAAGAGTAGTGTGCCGCGCTCCCCCCGACGAACCCGCTTCAGACCCAAGGATTGCCGTTCATGCCAATCGATGCCGAGATGATCGCCGACCGCCGGCGTCTGCGCCGCAAGGTGTCGTTCTGGCGCGTCGTCGGGTTTCTCGCCCTGATCGTTGCCGTGATCGTCGGCGGGCTCGCGGTCGCCGGCCGCACGCCGGGCGAAGGACAGGAGCAGATCGCGCGCATCTCGGTGTCCGGCTTCATCGCCGGCAGCCAGCGCATGAGCGACCTGTTCAAGCGCGTCGGCGATGCGCGGTCGGTGTCGGGCGTGGTGATCTCGATCAACTCGCCGGGCGGCACAACGACTGGCGCCGAAGAGCTGTATCGCGGCCTCAGGCAGCTCGCCGACAAGAAACCGCTGGTCGCCTTCGTCGACGGCACCGCCGCCTCGGGCGGCTATATCACCGCGCTCGCGGCCGATCACATCGTGGCGCGCGAGACCTCGCTCGTCGGCTCGATCGGCGTGCTGTTCCAGTTTCCCGAGACCTCGCAGCTTCTCGACAAGCTCGGCGTACGCGTCGAGGAGATCAAGTCGGCGCCGCTCAAGGCCGAGCCGAGCCCCTTCCATCCGGCCAGCCCGGAAGCGCGCGCTGCGTTGCAGAACGTCGTCAACGACACCTTCGACTGGTTCAAGCGGCTCGTCGCCGACCGCCGTAACCTCGACGACGCCCAGCTGGGGACCGTATCGACGGGGCAGGTGTTCAACGGCCGCCAGAGTCTGCCGCTCAAGCTGGTCGATCAGCTCGGGGCGGAGCGCGATGCGATCGCCTGGCTTGAACGCGAGAAGAACGTGCGCAAGGATTTGCCGGTGCGCGACTGGCAACCGCGCGACAGAAGCCGCTTCGACCTATGGACGGGCGCCGCCGCTGCCGCCGACGCCCTCGGCTTCGAGACGCTCGCCACCGGCCTTCGCCAGATCAGCCTGACGACGCAAAGCGCCAAGCTTGACGGGCTGCTCGCCCTCTGGCAGCCTGCTCTGGAAAAATGAGAATGATATCAAAGGGATAGCGGAATTTTCCCATGATCAAGTCGGAGCTCGTCGCGAAAATCGCGGAACGCCACGATCACTTGTACCAACGTGACGTGGAGAATATCGTCAATGCGATCCTCGACACCATCGCCGAGGCGCTGGCGCATGGTGACCGGGTCGAGCTGCGCGGCTTCGGCGCTTTCTCGGTCAAGAAGCGGGCGGCGCGCACGGGGCGGAACCCGCGCACGGGCGAGACCGTTTCCGTCTCCGAAAAACTGATCCCGGTGTTCAAGACCGGCAAGGAGATGCGCGTGCGTCTCAACAAGGACAGGAACACCGCAAGAAATTTTCCTGAAGCGCCTCCGCGCAAGGCCGCGGGGGCGCAGTGACGGTCCGGGGCGATGCGCACATTTCTGAAAACCCTGATCCTCCTGCCGGTCGCCGTCGTCGTCGTGCTGCTGGCGGTCGCCAACCGCGGGCCGGTGACGCTGTCCTTCGACCCGTTTTCGCGCGCGGCACCTGAGGCCGGTCTTACGCTCACGGTGCCGCTGTTCGCGCTGATCTTCGCGGCCGTGATGCTCGGCGTCGTCATCGGCGGCGTCGGCGCGTGGCTGGCGCAGGCCAAGCATCGCCGGGCCGAGCGGCGCTACCGGCGCGAGGTCCATCATCTGCGCTCGGATGCCGACAGGCTGCGGTCGCGTTCGGACGCGACGGCGCTGGCGACGCTGCCGTCGGCGAACCGCTCGGCCTTCTGAAGCCTCAGAGCGCGGCGGCGATGCGCGTCGTACCCGCCGCCGAAATCGACGACCTCCTCAGCTTTCCGGCGCTGGTCGACGCACTCGCCGAGGCGTTCCGCAGCGACGTCGTCGTGCCGGTGCGCCATCACCACGGCATCAGGCGCGGCGACAGCGCCGCGACGCTGTTGCTGATGCCGGCGTGGAGCGCCGGCGCCGCCGGCTTCATCGGCGTCAAGATCGTGTCGGTGTTTCCCGACAACAATGCCAAGAACCTGCCGAGCGTGCTCGGCACCTACCTGCTCATGGACGGCGACAGCGGCGCACCGCTGGCAGCCCTCGACGGCACGCGCCTGACGCTGTGGCGCACCGCGGCCGCGTCGGCGCTCGCCGCCCGCCACCTCGCCCGCAGCGATGCACGCCGCATGGCGATGGTCGGGGCGGGCGCGCTGGCACCGTTCCTGATCCGGGCGCATCTGAGCCAGCGCCCGATCGAGCGGATCCAGATCTGGAATCATCGGGCGGAGAAGGCCGAGCGGCTCGCCGAAATTCTTGGCGGCGAAGGCCTGCCCGTGAGCGCGACCCGGGACCTCGAAGGCGCGGTGCGCGCCGCCGACCTCGTGTCGTGCGCGACGCTCTCGAGCGCGCCGCTCGTCAAAGGTGCCTGGCTCGGGCCCGGCAGCCATCTCGACCTTGTCGGCGCCTTTACCTTAAGCATGCGCGAGGCCGACGACGAAGCGCTGCGACGGGCATCGGTCTACGTCGACACCGCGGCCGCCCGAAGCGAAGGCGGCGACGTGGCGCTGGCACTGAAGTCGAGCGCGATCTCGGCAGCGGACGTGAAGGGCGACCTGTTCGACCTGTGTCGGGGTCACGCCCGCGGGCGCGCCGGCCGGGACGAGATCACCGTGTTCAAATCCGTCGGCACCGCCCTGGAAGATCTCACCGCGGCCACGCTGGTGTGGCGCAGCCTCGCGCATGATCGGGGCGTCGCTTCGTGATAAGCTCGCCCGATGGGCGACACGGCACCAGTGGACAAGGCAAGCCCTGCATGTCAGGGCGTCGCCAGGATGACTTCCATCGTCAAAATCTGCGGGCTCAGCAGCCTCGAGGCGCTCGACGCCGCCCTCGGGGCGGGCGCCGACATGATCGGGCTGGTGCGCTTCGCCAGGAGCCCGCGCCATCTCGAACTCGAGCAGGGGCGGGCGCTGTCGGCGAGGGCGCGCGGCAAGGCCGCGCGGGTGGCGCTGGTGGTGGACGCCGACGACCGGGCCCTGGCCGAGACGGTCGAGGCCTTCGACCCCGACCTCCTGCAGCTGCACGGCTCCGAGACGCCGCAGCGGGTCGCCGAGATCCGGGCGCGGTTCGGCCGGCCGGTCATGAAGGCGGTCGGCATCGCCGAGGCCGGCGACCTCGCCGCGCTCGAGGCCTATGCGGCGGTCGCCGACCGGCTGCTGGTCGACGCCAAGCCGCCCGCCACCACGGAAGCCTTGCCGGGCGGCAACGGGCTCACCTTCGACTGGAGGCTGATCGCCGGCCTTGACCCGGGCAAGCCGGTCATGCTGTCAGGGGGGCTCGATCCGGGCAACGTCGCCGCCGCCATCGCGCTGACGCGCGTCGGCGCAGTCGACGTCTCGTCGGGCGTCGAGCGCCGGCCCGGCGAGAAGGACCCGGCCAGGATCGAGGCATTCGTGAAGGCCGCCCGCGCGGCGTTCACCACGGCGGATCCCGGACCTGCCGGGAAGCCGCGCTAATGTGCAAGCCGGGACGACCCGGCCTGCGTGCAACCAGGGACAAGCCCGCGTGACCGCTCCGCAGAATCCCAACACGTTCCGGTCCGGGCCGGACGAGCGCGGCCATTTCGGCATCTTCGGCGGCCGCTTCGTCGCCGAGACGCTGATGCCGCTGATCCTCGAGCTCGAGCAGGCCTACAACGAGGCCAAGACCGACCCGGCCTTCCAGGCGCAGATGAATGCCGACCTCAAGCATTATGTCGGCCGGCCGAGCCCGCTCTATTTCGCCGAGCGGCTGACGCAGCATCTCGGCGGCGCCAAGATCTATCTCAAGCGCGACGAGCTCAACCATACCGGCGCCCACAAGGTGAACAACGTGCTCGGGCAGCTCTTGCTCGCGCAGCGCATGGGCAAGAAGCGCATCATCGCCGAGACCGGCGCCGGCCAGCACGGCGTCGCCACTGCCACCCTGTGCGCCCGCTTCGGGCTCGACTGCGTCGTCTATATGGGCGCCGTCGACGTCGAGCGGCAGAAGCCGAACGTGTTCCGCATGAAGATGCTCGGCGCCGAAGTGGTGCCGGTGCAATCGGGCACGCGCACGCTCAAGGACGCCATGAACGAGGCGCTGCGCGACTGGGTCACCAACGTCGACAACACGTTCTACTGCATCGGCACGGTGGCGGGGCCGCATCCCTACCCGGCCATGGTGCGCGACTTCCAGTGCGTGATCGGCCGCGAGGCGCGCGAGCAGATCATGGAGCAGGAAGGCCGCCTGCCGGATTCGCTCATCGCGGCGATCGGCGGCGGCTCCAACGCCATCGGCCTGTTCCACCCCTTCCTGGACGACCGCAGCATCGAGATCTACGGCGTCGAGGCGGCGGGCCACGGCCTCTCGACCGGCCTGCACGCGGCCTCGCTGACCGGCGGCCGCCCGGGCGTGCTGCACGGCAACCGCACCTACCTCCTGATGAACGACGACGGGCAGATCCAGGACGCGCATTCGATCTCGGCCGGCCTCGACTATCCGGGCATCGGCCCCGAGCATGCCTGGCTGCACGAAACCGGACGCGTCAAATACCTGTCGGCGACCGACCAGGAGGCGCTCGACGCCTTCCAGCTGCTGTCGAAGCTCGAGGGCATCATCCCGGCCCTCGAGCCTGCCCACGCGCTCGCCAAGGTGATCGAGATCGCGCCGAAGAAGCCGAAGGATCACCTCATGATCATGAATCTGTGCGGGCGCGGCGACAAGGACATCTTCGCCGTGGCCGAGCATCTCGGAGTGAAGATGTGACGCGGCGCATCGAAGAGACGTTCGCGCGCTGCCGGGCCGAAGGGCGCGCCGCGCTCGTCACCTACGTGATGGCGGGCGATCCGGACCCGAAAACCTCGTTCGAGATCCTCAAGAACCTGCCCAAGGCGGGGGCCGACATCGTCGAGTTCGGGATGCCGTTCACCGACCCCATGGCGGACGGGCCGGCCATCCAGGCGGCCGCCCTGCGCGCCCTCAAGGCGGGTCAGACGACCGCCAGGACGCTCGAGCTGGTGCGCGAGTTCCGCAAGGGCGACGCCGACACGCCGGTCATCCTGATGGGCTATTTCAACCCGATCTACGTCTACGGGGTGCCGCGCTTCCTGGCGGACGCCAAGGCGGCCGGGGTCGACGGGCTGATCGTCGTCGACCTGCCGCCCGAGGAGGACGACGAGCTGTGCCTGCCAGCGCTGGCGGCCGGGCTGGCCTTCATCCGGCTGGCCACGCCGACCACGGACGACCGGCGCCTGCCGGCCGTGCTCGCCAACACGGCCGGATTCGTATATTACGTTTCGATCACGGGAATTACCGGGGCGGCGACGCCGGATTTCGGCAAGGTCGCGGCCGCGGTCGAGCGGATCAAGCGGCACACGCCCTTGCCCGTGGTGGTCGGCTTCGGGGTCAAATCCGGCGCCCATGCGGCGGCCATCGCCAGGGGCGCCGACGGGGTGGTGGTCGGGTCAGCCCTCGTTAACGCCGTTCACGGCTCCCTGGACGGCGAGGGGCGGGCCACCTCGCAGACCGTCGAGGCGGTCACTACATTAGTGCGCGACCTGAGCGAGGGCGTGCGTTCGGTGTCGAAAGCCAGGGCCGCCTGAGTTATCCCGCGCCTTTTGGCACGGGCGGGCCGGCCGGGCGAGACCGGGCCGGCCGGAATGTGCTAGGCGGAACAGCCCTACCCTGCCCTCCCCCGAGGGACGAGGAGGTAAGCAATCGATGAACTGGATCTCCGAGGTCGTCAGGCCGAAGATCAAGACGCTGTTCAAGCGCGAGACGCCCGAGAACCTGTGGATCAAATGCCCCGAGACGGGGCAGATGGTCTTCCACAAGGACGTCGAGGCGAACGGCTGGGTCATCCCCGTCTCGAACCACCATCTGCGCATCGACGCCACGCAGCGCCTCAAGCTGATGTTCGATTCCGGCACGTGGCTCGACGTGGCTCTGCCGCAGGTCGAGACCGATCCGTTAAAATTCCGTGACGAGAAGCGCTACGTCGACCGGCTCAAGGACGCGCGCGCCAAGACCGGCATGCAGGATGCATTCAAGATCGGCTTCGGCCGGGTCGACGACCTGCCGATGACGATCGCCGTGCAGGATTTCAGCTTCATGGGCGGCTCGCTCGGCATGGCCGCCGGCGAAGCCTTCGTCAAAGGCGCCGAGACCGCCGTCGACAAGCGCACGCCGTATGTGCTGTTCGCCGCCTCGGGCGGGGCGCGCATGCAGGAGGGCATCCTGTCGCTGATGCAGCTGCCGCGCACCACGGTGGCGGTGCGGCGCCTGCGCCAGGCCAGGCTGCCCTACATCGTCGTGCTGACCAATCCGACGACCGGCGGCGTCACCGCCTCCTATGCGATGCTCGGCGACGTGCAGCTCGCCGAGCCGGGCGCGCTGATCGGCTTCGCCGGCCCGCGCGTGATCGAGCAGACGATCCGCGAAAAGCTTCCCGAAGGTTTCCAGCGCTCCGAATATCTCAAGGAGCACGGCATGGTCGACATGGTCGTGCACCGTCACGAGCTCAAGGCGACGATCGTGCGCCTGTCACGCCTGCTGATGAAGGCGCCGCAGCCGGTCGCCGACGAGATGCCGGGCGAGATGTTGAAGGCCGCCGAATGACATCGCCGCGATGGACTCGTCCGACGCGCTGATCGCGCGCTTTCTCGCGCTGCATCCAAGAACGATCGACCTTTCGCTCGAGCGTATCGCGCGGCTTCTCGCCGATCTCGGCCATCCCGAACGCCGCCTGCCGCCGGTCATCCACGTCGCCGGCACCAACGGCAAGGGCTCGTGCATCGCCTTCATGCGGTCCGTGCTCGAGAGCGCCGGCTTCGCAGCGCATGTCTACACCTCTCCGCATCTCGTGCGCTTCCACGAGCGCATCCGCCTCGGCCAGATCGGCGGCGGCCGCTTCGTCGACGAGGAGCGCCTCGTCGAGGCGCTGCGCCGCTGCGAGGAGGTGAATGACGGCCAGCCGATCACGATGTTCGAGATCACCACGGCGGCGGCCTTCGTGCTGTTCGCCGAGACGCCGGCGGACGTGCTGCTGCTCGAGGTCGGCCTCGGCGGCCGCGTCGACGCGACCAACGTGATCGACGAACCGGCCGCGGCCGTCATCACCTCGATCGGCCACGACCACGCGGAATATCTCGGGCGAACCCTCGCGGCGATCGCCGGCGAGAAGGCGGGCATCATCAAGCGCGGCCGCCCGGCCGTGATCGCGCCGCAGGACTATCTGGAAGCGGACGCGACGCTGCGCGAACGCGCCGAGCGCCTCGGCGCCAACCCGATCCTGATCGGCGGGCAGGACTTTTCCGCGCACGAGGAGCGCGGCCGGCTCGTCTACCAGGACGAATGGGGGCTGCTCGACCTGCCGCACCCCAAGCTGTTCGGCCGCCATCAGATCGTCAATGCCGGCACGGCCCTGGCGGCCCTGCGGACGGCCGGGTTCGGCGACCTCGAGCCGGCCGCCTACGAGGCCGGGCTCGAGCGCGCCGACTGGCCGGGGCGCATGCAGCGCCTGACGCGCGGCCGCCTGCCGGCGATCGTGCCGCACGGCTCCGAGCTGTGGCTCGATGGCGGCCACAACCCCGACGGGGCGCGGGCGCTCGCCGCCGCCATGGCCGATCTCGAGGAACGCAACGCCGCGCCGCTCGTGCTCGTCGTCGGCATGCTCGGCACCAAGGACGCGGACGCCTTCCTGCACCACTTCCTCGGGCTGGCGCGGGAGGTGATCGCCGTGCCGATCCCGTCGCAGGTCGCGGCGCGCCCGGCCGAGGAGATCGCCGCGATCGCGCACCGCGTCGGGCTCACCGCGACGACGGCGCCGAATGTCGAGGCAGCGCTGGCCGCGCTCCACGAATATGTCTGGGACCGGCCGCCGCGCGTGCTCGTCTGCGGCTCGCTGTATCTCGCGGGCGAGGTGCTCTCCGCCAACGGCACTCCGCCGGGGTGAACTGCCGCGGCCCTCCCCGCTCTAGGGGAGGGTTGCCCAACAGTTACGCCGTCGCCTGCTGGATCCACTTGGCGAGGTCGCCTTTCGGCGCGGCGCCGACCTTCTGGCCGGCGAGCTTGCCGCCCTTGAACAGCATCAGCGTCGGAATCGAGCGGATGCCCAGCTGCGAGGCGATGCCGGGATTCTCGTCGACATTGACCTTGGCGATCTTCACCTTGCCGGCCATCTCGTTGGCGATCTCCTCGAGGGCCGGACCGATCATCCGGCACGGGCCGCACCACTCGGCCCAGAAGTCGACGACCACCGGTTCCGACGATTTCAGAACGTCGCTCTCGAAGCTCGAATCGGTCACCTTCACGGTCGCCATCACGTCACCTTTTTCTGCTGCGCGGCGCGAGCCGCGTGGTCACGGTGTAGGTAAGCGGCGACGGCAGGCGGTGCAAGCCGAGCCGCGGCGCGAGTCACGGCGCTTTGATCGCCGTCAGGGCAGCTTCCAGCTCGGCCCCGGTGAGCTCCCGCACGATCGGCCCGGACGTCCAGATCAGGAAGGGCCGCACCCGCCGCGACGGATAGATCTCCTCGAGCAGGGCCCGGTAGAGGGCGAGCTGGGCGACATAGGCGGGCGGCAGCGGCTCGCCGTCCCGCGGGGGCCGCGCCGTGGTCTTGTAGTCGGCGAGCAGCACCTCGCCGTCGCGCACGGCGAGACGGTCGATCTGTCCCGATACCGGCTGGTCGGCGCCGCGCAGCCGCACCCGGCCGGCGATGGCCGCCTCGGCGCGCGAGTCCGGCCCGAAGAGCGGCGCGAGCGCCGCGTCGTCGAGGACGCCGAGCGCGTCGGCGACGATGCGCGCGCGCGTGTCGGGATCGAGCCGCGGCGCGCGCGCCGCCACGAAAGCCCGGGCGACGTGCCCGCGCTCGCCGGCGGCGATCGCCGGCAACCGCTCCAGCAGGGCGTGGACGAGCGTGCCGCGCAGCCGCGCTTCGGGCGCATAGGGGCCATCACCGGGACGCGTGAGACGGTCGGCGGCGCCGAGGGCGCTCGACGGCCGGATCGGCGGCCCCGGCTCGGGCTCGGCCGGCACAAGGCTGGTCAGCCAGCCGGGAATTTCGGTCGGCGCGGGCAGCGCCGCGGCGGCGACGGCCTCGGCCGGGGCCCAGGCGATGTCGTCGCGCCAGATTTCCGTAGGGCCGTAAGGCGCCTCGCGCAGCATGAGGCCGCGGGTCGTCGCCACCAGCCCGCGCCGCACCATCTCGCACCAGGCCTGCTCGGGCGATTCCTTGCGGCTCGTCATGAAGGGCGCGATGACCAGCCGGTCCTTGGCGCGCGTCATCGCCACATAGAGGAGCCGGTTGTGCTCCTCGAGCCCGCGGCCCTTGAGGGCCTCGCGGGCCGTGGCGACCACGTCGCAGTCATAGGCCTTGCCCGGCGACCAGACCGGGATCACGGCGCCGCCGCCGATCGGCACCCGGATCAGGGGCGGATCCTTGCCCAGCACCTCGCAGCCGTCGATCAGGATGACGATCGGCGCCTCGAGACCCTTGGCGCCGTGCACCGTCATCACGCGCACCTCGTCGCGGGTGGTGTCGAGATCGCGCTTGATCTGGTGCGAGGCCGAGCCGAAGCGGGCGAGGAATGTCGTGAGCGAGGGCGTGTCGCTGAGCTCGGCGTTGTGGGCGAAGCACAGGAAGGCGTCGATGGCGTCGCCCGCTTCGCTGCCGAGCCGCGCCACCAGTTGCGCACGCCCGCCGAGCGGCCCGAGCAGGCTGGCGTAGAAGCCGAAGGGCCCATGCGCGGCGGCGAGACGGCGCCACGTGTCGAGCGCCTCGCAGGCGCGTCGGGCGGCGCCGTCGCCCGCACCGGCGTGCCGCCGCAACGCGGCCGCCAGCGCCTCGTCGTCGCCGCGATCGACGGCGAGGCGGATGAGATCCTTGTCGTCGAGGCCGACGAGCGGCGACTTGAGCGCGGTGGCGAGGTTGAGGTCGTCGGCCGGCAGCAGCGCGGCGCGCCCGGCCGCGACGAGATCGAGCACGGCGATGTGCGCGCCGATGTCGAGCCGGTCGGCACCGGCAACCGGCACGCCCGCCTCCTTGAGAGCGCGGATCACCGCGTCGAAAGCGGGCCCGCGCCGGCGCACGAGGATCAGGATGTCGCCGGCACGCGCCACCTGGCCCATCTCGTCACCCTCGCGCGTCCAGGCCCGCACCGCGCGGGCGACGCGGTGCGCGACGGCGACGGGCGGCGAAGTCTGCTCGGGCGCATCGACCGGCAGCGTCCAGGCGTCCGGCTCTTCTTCCTCGGCGGGGCGTTCCGTCGGCCAGAGCTCGAGGAGGCCGGGCGCATTCGGCCGCGCGCTCTCGTGTACCGTGCCGACGATCTTGTCCTCGAAGGACAAGCCCTTGAAGTGCGTCTCCAGCGCGAAGGTGGCGTCGACCGCCGACAGCACCGCCTTGACCGAGCGGAACGACAATGTCAGGCGCACGTCCTCGAAGGCGAGGTTGGCGGCCGCCACCTTGCGTCTCCAGAGATTCCGGCTGATCTCGAATTCGCGCGGCTCGGCGCCCTGGAAGCCGTAGATCGACTGCTTCGGATCGCCGACCGCGAACAGCGTGCGCACCTTGTCACCGCGGGCCCCGTGCCCGGCCGTGAAATCGGCCGTGATGATGCGCAGGATTTCCCATTGCTCCGGGTTGGTGTCCTGCGCCTCGTCGACGAGCACGTGATCGATGCCGCGATCGAGCTTGTAGAGCACCCAGCCGGTGTCGCCGCGGCGCAGCAGCTGCAGCGTCCTGGTGATCAGATCGTCGAAGTCGAGGGCGCCGAGACGCGCCTTGTGCGCCTGGACCTTGCGATGAATCGCCTGCGCCAGCGTGAACAAGGCGGTCGTGCGCTCGAGGCTGCGCGCAGCGCGCAGCCGCTCCGCAAGGCGGCAGAGCCGCCCCTGCTCGTCGATGAGGCGCGCCTTGAGCGCCGGGTCGACGGATTTGGTGACGATCGCGCTCTCGGCGCGCGGCTTGCCGTCGTCGGTGAAGAAGACCGAGAGATAATGCCCGAGCTGTTCGTCCGGATTGATGGCGTTGGCGGCGGCGCGCAGCGCCGCGGCACGGATGCGGTCCGTCGCCTTGCCGGTGTCGAGGTCGGCGGCGATGCCGGGCCACTGCCCGGACGCAAGTCCGTCCTCGCGCATCGCGCGCTCGATGTCGGCCGCCGTCTCGTGCGCCGAGAGGCCCAGCGTCGTGCGGAGCCGCTGCAGCGCCACGGCGAGGCCGCCGGCCTGCTCCAGGCTGGCGCTTTCCTTCAATGCATCCCTGATCGCAGCGGCGAGCGCGTCGCCTGCGGCCTCGACGCTGATCACGTCGAGCGCGGCGGCAAGACGGGGATCCTCGCCGCTCGCCGCTTCCGCAAACACGTTGGCGGTGGCTTCGGCGACAAGCTCCGCCGTCTGCGTCTCGTCGAGCACGGCGAAGCGCGCCGGCACGTTGGCCTCGAACGGCACCAGATGCAGCAGGCGCTCGCAGAAGGCGTGAATGGTCTCGATCTTGAGGCCGCCCGGCGTCTCGACGGCGCGCGCGAACAGCCGACGCGCAAGGCGCAGCTTTGCCCTGCCCGGCGCCGCGCCTTCGAGCTCGGTGAGTTCGCGGACGAGGTCGGCTTCCTCGAGCGTCACCCATTTGCCGAGCCGCTCGAAGACGCGGATCGCCATGTTGGCGGCCGCAGCCTTGGTGAAGGTGAGGCAGAGCAGCCGCCCGGGATGGGCGCCGTCGAGCAAGAGGCGCACGACGCGGTCGGTGAGCACCTTGGTCTTGCCGGCGCCGGCATTGGCCGACACCCACGCCGAGGCGCGCGGATTGGCGGCGCGGCGCTGCGCGTCCCTGGTTTCCGGCCCGATGACGAGTTCGTCCATCATTCCAGTCCGTTCTCGTCGGCACCGTTCGTCAGCGACCATTCCTTGACGCGCGCCAGATGGTCGTAGTCGGAGTAGCGCTTGGCGTATTTGGGATAAGGCCGCGACAGGTAGCCGATCTCGCCCGACACGTAACGGCCGAGGAGATGGGTGAACCTGACACGGTGCTGCTCGATGATGTCGGCGAGCGACCGCGTGTCGCCGGGCGGCGGCTTGAGCTCGCGCGGCTTCAGCGGATTTCGTCCGCCCGACGTGTGCACGTAGACGAGGTCGGGCGCGCCGGGCGCCGCTGGAACGTTCCTGAAGGCGCCCTGCATCAGCATCACGGCTTCGAGCGTCAGCTGCGGCGAGAAGCCGGCGAACACCTCCTTCACGCCGGGTGGCGTGCCCGTCTTGAAATCGATGATCGCGTAGCTGCCGTCGCGGCGCGCCTCGATGCGGTCGGCGCGGGCGCGCAAGGTGAAGGTGCTGCCGTCAGGCAAGGCGATGGGCAGGGCCCCGGACAATTCGGGATGAATGCAGGCGAGGGCGGGGCGGCGCGCCTCTTCCCAGACGACGAATTCGGAGGCGAGTCGCACGAAGCGCGGCCACCATTCCGCATACAGCTCGGGAAAGGCATCGGCGATGCGGCCGAAGGCATCCTCGCCGCGCTGCATCAGGTCCTCGAGCGCGTGCGGCGGCAGCTCCCGGGCGTGATCGGATGCGAAGCTGCCGAGGACGTCGTGAATGATGGTGCCGCGCTCGGCCGCGCTCGGTGTGCCGGCGATCGGCTCGAGCGCGTCGAGCTTGAGCACATGACGCGCGAAGATGCTGTAGGGGTCGCGCACCAGTGTTTCGATCTCGGTCACGCTGAGGGTGCGCGGGAACAGCGCCGGGTCGGGCTTCGGCGCCGGCCGCGGCAGAGGCCGCGCCGGCTTCGGCGTCTCGAGGGCGCGCGCCAAGCGCAGATAGCGCTCGCCCGCCGCCGCCACATCGCGCCAGATCGCCTCGCCGGTGAAAGCCTTCATGCGCTGCAGGAAGCGCGACGGCACCGTCGGCGCGCCGTCGCGCTTCTGCGCGCGCGTGATCACCACGTCGCGCGTGCCGAGCGCCTGCACGAAATCGTGGGCGGTCTGGCCGATGCGGCGTTCGGGCGGCGACAGGCCGACGCGCGCGCGCATCGGCCGGTTGAGGAACGCGTCGGTCTCTGTGCGCGGCGGCCATACGCCTTCGTCGAGGCCGCCGAGGACGACGCGATCGGCCGAGAGCAGGCGCGCTTCGAGAAGACCGAGAATCCTGACGCGGCGATGCGTCGAGCGCCGGCAGACGGCGCTGGTCACGCGCTCGCGCGCCAAGGTCGTGAAGAAGGCCGGATAGTCGGCGAAGCGGCCGCGGACGCCGCCGGTCTCCGACAGGACGAGATCGTCGAACAAGGCGGCGAGCGCCTCCGCCGATCCGTCATCCGCGCCATCGGCGTCCGGCTCGTCGGGGCTCGCGCCCAAGGCTTCGACCGTGCGCCGGTGCGCATGCACGAGGGCCACCAGATCGACCGCCTCCTCGCCGAGCGTCTCGGCCGTGAATCCGGCGAACGCCTCCTCGAGCCGCGCGACGAGATCGGCAGCCAGCTTCCAGTCCTCGGCCGACAGGCGGCGGCGTGGACGCGGCGTATGCCGGCCGAAGGCGGTGCGGCTGCCGGCGAGCGCGTGCCGGAGGCCGCCAAGGCCCGGCGCCGGCGCCGGACCGCGCAGAACGCCGATCTCGAGCGCGCTGGCGGCCTGCTCGAGCACGGCGCGCGGCCATCCGAGCCGCACCTCTCGATGGGCGAGAAGCGCGAGCAGGCGGGTGGGATGGAAATCGAGCGCCGCGGCATCGGCGGCAAGGCGGGCAAGAATCCCGGCGGGCGTCTCGGACAGCGGCACGCCGGCCGAATCCTCGACAGCGATGCCCCAGCGCGCGAGCTCGGCGGCGGTGCGTTTGGCGAGCCCGCGGTCGGGAGTGACGAGCACCGCGGTGCGGTCCGGCGCGGCGAGGGTTTCGCGCAAGGCGATGGCCGCGGCGAGCGCCTCGTCGCGCTCGTCGGCCGCCTCGACCAGCTTGATGCCATCGCAGCCCTGGCGCGCCAGATCGGCGCGGGCCTCAGCCGGCAGCGTGCCCCAAAGATCGGTGGTGTCGGCAGGCCGCAGCGCCTCCGACAGGACACGGCTGCGCGCCGCGAGCGGAGCGGCGGGCGTGTCGAGGACCTGCACGGCCGCCCGGGGAATCCTGAAATAGCCGTCGAGCAGCCGCCGCAGCATCGCCTGCGGATGCCCGTGAACCGGATCGCTGTCGTCGGTCTCGAGGCCGCCGATCGAGGCCCAGCTCGCCTCGTCGAGATCCGTGTCGAGGCCAGGCAGCACGACGGCGCCGTTGGGAAGATGCGCGATCGCATTAAGCAGCGCCGCGGTGGCGGGCATCGAGCCGGTCGATCCGGCGGCGATGACCGGCGCCGTCGGCCGCTCGCGCAGAAGGCGGCGCGCCTCGGCATGGATCAGCGCGCTGCGCCGCGACGCCGGATCGCTCGCCTCGCGTTCCGCCAGCATCTTCGGCCAGTTCTCGGTGGCGATGCGGACGAAATCGAGCGTCAGCCCGAAATATTCGGAAAAATCGACCTCGACCGCCTCGGCGAGCTGCTCCCAGGCGATGCCCTCGGTCGTGAACGCGTCCATCAGCCGCTCGAGGTCGCCGGCGAGGCCGACCGCATCGGCCGGCGAGGACGGCACGAGGAGCGGCGCGTCGGCTTCGAGCCTGAGACGGGCGCGGTCGACCGTCTCGGCCCAGCGCTGGATCAGCCGGGTCAGGACCAGCCGCCGCTCGAGCGGGGCGATCGGCGGCGCAAGCGCCTCGGCGCCTTCGAAGGCGGCCCCGTCCGGGCCGGCGAGCTCGAATTCGGCGCCGTCGGCCTCGCCCAGCGGCACGATGCGCGGCAGCAGCTGCGCGCGCCCGTCGCCATGCGCGGCGAGGAGCGTCGCAAGGGCCCGGGCGGCCCGCCGCGTCGGCAGATAGATGGTCGCGCGCGAGAGTTCCGCAGCGTCGCGGAGCCGCTCGAGGATGCGGCCGTGCGTCAGGGCATCGGCGAGCGTCGGCAGAAACGGCGCGCCCGACGGGATCGTGAAGACACGGGGGTCCAATGACGCCATAAGCCCTCAGCGCATGCCTGCGACAAGGCGCTCCTCCGCTGCGGCGATCGAGTCGGGCGTGCCCACATGCAGCCATTGCCCGTCGAGACGAAGGCCGTAGAACCGGCCTGCCGCGATGGCCCGATCGAACAGGAGATTCAGCGAGAACGCCCCGTCCGGCGTGTCATCGAACAATTGCGGCCTCAGGATGGCGACCCCGGCATAGACGAACGGCGCCGCCTGCCCCTCGCCGCGCCGCACGAGGCGGCCGTCCGGCTCCATGGCGAAGTCGCCAAAGCCTTCGTAGCCAAGGGTTTGCCCGATCGCTGCAACAAGCAGCAGGACATCCATCCTGTCGGCAGCCCAGGCATCCCGCAAGCGCGAGAGGTTGGCCTCGCGCGCCTCTATCCACAGGGAATCGGAGTTGAGCAGGACGAACGGCGCGCTGCCGAGCAGCGGCAAAGCTTTCCTGACGCCGCCGCCCGTCTCGAGAAGCTCGCCGCGCTCGTCCGAGATCACGATCTTCGGCTGCTGCCGGCCGCGCAGGTGGGCTTCAACGAGATCGGCGAGATAATGCACGTTGACGACGGCGCGCTCAGTGCCGGCCGCGGCGAGGCGGTCGAGGGCATGATCGATCAGCGCCCGTCCGCCCACCTTCACGAGCGGCTTCGGGATCGTCGCCGTGACCGGGCGCATGCGCTTGCCGAGGCCGGCGGCCAGCACCATGGCCGTTGTCAGCGGGGATGACGGGGTCTTGCTCATGCGGCCTGGTGTCGTCGTGGTCATGCCTTGCCGGCGAGACGCGGCAGATGCGTGTCATACCATGAGCCGAGCCTCGCCACCGCCGCGTGGGCGAGATTGCGCGCCAGATAGGTCTCGATGCGCGGCAGGTGGGTGAGATAGTGCGGCTTGCCATCGCGCCGGTCGAGGCGCGCGAAGATGCCGACGATCTTGGTGGCGCGCTGCGCGCCAAGGATGGCGTAGGCGCGGGCGAAGGCAGACATGTCGAAGTCGGGCTCAGCGGCCTGCCGCTCGCGCGCATAAAGGCCGAGCAGCCTGATCTCGAGATCCGGCGGCACCGTCACGCGCGCATCCTGCAGAAGCGAGACGAGGTCATAGGCAGGATGGCCGAGCACCGCATCCTGGAAATCGAGCAGGCCGACGCGCGCCACGCCGGAGCGCTCCGGCAGCCATAGAAGATTGGGCGAGTGGTAGTCGCGCAGCGTCCAGGTCGTCGGGCCGCGCAGGATCTCGCCAACCGCCTCCCGCCAGAGATTGACGAACTCGCCCCTGACCGATCCGGACGGATCGAAGCCGGCGATATGCGGACAATACCAGTCGACGAGCAACTCGACCTCGATCAGGAGCGCGTCGAGATCGTAGGGCGGAAGGACGTGGTCGTGACCCTCGGCCACCGGCAGCACGTTCGGCAGCATGGTGCCGTGCAGCCGGGCGAGAAGGCGTGTCGCCTCGGCGTAACGCTCCGGGATCGGCCCGTCCGCACCGACGACCGGCTCGTTGCCGAGATCCTCGATCACCAGAAGGCCTGCGCCGAGATCCTCGCCGTAGATGCGCGGCGCGCTGAAGCCCAATGCCCGCAGGCCCTTGTCCATGGCGACGAAGGCGTGCACGCTCTCGGCGAGCCTGGCGATGGCGCTGTACGGCTTGCCGCGCCGCACCGGCGGGCCGTCCGGCCGCGGCGGCGAGATCATCAGGACCGCGGTCTCGCCGGACGGCTTGACGAGGCGCTCGTAGGCCCGCGTCGAGGCGTCGCCCTGCATCGGGATGCGCGTCGCGCCCGCCCATCCCGCATCGTAAAGCAGGCCGCGCAGGGCGCGCGCCTGCGCGAAGCGGCCCGCCAGCGAGCCGGTCGCCCGCAAGGTGGCGATGCGCATGTCCGGGCCGTCGGCGGGAGCAAGCGCGAGATGGACGTCGAGGCGCGCGCGGTCGAGCGCGGCGGCGGCGCGTTCCGGCCACTCGACCAGCAGGATGGACGTGTCCGCGACCTCGTCCCAACCCAGCTCGATCAGCTCGCCCGGCCCGCCGATGCGGTAGAAATCCGCATGAACGATCGGGCCGCGCGGACTCTCGTAGGCCTGCATGAGCGTGAAGGTGGGGCTCGGCACCTCGAGCTCGGGATCGCCCGCCAGCGCGCGGACGATGGCGCGTGCCAGAGCGGTCTTGCCGGCGCCGAGATCGCCGGACAGCGTGACGAGATCGCCGGGCTGCACCTGCGCGGCGATGAAGGCGGCCAGACTTGCGGTCGCCGCAAGATCCGGAAGAGCGACTTTCCACGCGGTGACGGGCCCGGCCACGGCGGCCGGCTTCGCGTAGGCGCCGGGATCAGCCATGGCTGTCAGGCGGCCGCCAACCGTTCTGGCGCGCCGTCGGCGGGAAAGATGCAGGTCACGGTCGTGCCGGCGTCCGGCGTGGAGGCGAGCTCGACGCGGCCGCCATGCAGCTCGACGAACGAACGCACGATCGACAGCCCGAGGCCGACGCCCCTGTGGCGCGTGCCAAGCGTGTGGCTTTCGAAACGCTCGAAGACCTTGGCCTTGACCTCGGCGGGAATGCCGCGGCCCTGGTCGGTGACCTGGAGGACCACCTCGCCCGCGGTCTTGTTGGCGGTGACCCGGATCGACTGGCCGGGCGAGGAAAAGCCGACCGCGTTGGACAACAGGTTGAAGAGTATCTGGCGCACGCGCTTGGCGTCGGCAATGAAGCTGCCGATGTTGGCGGGCGTCTCGATGTGCAGCGTCACGGCCGACTCCGCAAGCCGGTCCTCGATGCCGCGCGCCGCCGCCTCGATCGTGTCGCGGATATCGACGGTTTCGCGCCCGAGCTCCATGGCGCCGGTATCGATCGAGGCAAGATCGAGAATGTCGTTGATCATGGCCAACAGGGCGCTGGAGGAGCGCATGATATGGCTGGCATATTCGCGCTGCCGCGGATTGAGAGCACCGATCGTCTCGTCCCCGAGAAGCTGCGTGAAGCCGATGATGTTCGTCAAGGGCGAGCGCAGCTCGTAGCTGACATGGTGCACGAACTCGTCGCGCAGCCGGGCGGCGCGCTCGAGCGCCTCGTTCTTCTCGGTGAGGGCGCGCTCGACATTCACGCCGGCGGTCATGTCGATGAAGGTCAGCAGGGTCGCCCCGTCGGGCAGCGGCTGCGCGGCGCAATCGAACACCGAGCCGTCGCGCCGCTCCATGCGGCAGCTCACGCCCATGCGCATCTCGGGAAGGCCGGCGATGGCGCCGCGCATGTCGCCCCACGCGCCCTCGTCGGCGAAAAGCGGCGTGCAGAGCTTGATCACCTCGTCGATATGCGGCTGCGCGGCGATCGCCTCCGGGGTCAGCTTCCAGATCTTGCCGAAGGCGCGGTTGGAGAGCTTGAGGCGGCCGTCGGTTCCGAACACGGCGACGCCTTCCGTCAGCGTGTCGAGCGTCTCGCCCTGAACGCGGATGAGGCCGTTGTAGCGCGCCTCGAGGTGGACGCGCTCGCTCACGTCGTCGAACAGGTAGGTGAGCCCGCCTTGCGGGTTCGGGCTCGTGACGACGCGCAGCGAGCGGCCGTCCGGCAGGTGCCACCAGGTTTCCTGCGGTCCGGCCGCACGATAGGCGGCAAGGACATTCGCCTTCCAGCCGCGATAGTCCGCCTGTTCCGGCAGCTTTCGCGCGGCGCGCAGACGGTCAAGGATCTCACTGTCGCTCGGGCGCGTGTCGAGCAATGCCTGCTCGATGCCCCAGAGCTGGCGATAGGCTGCATTGTGGAAGACAAGATGCTGCTTGGCATCGAAGATCGCCACCGCCGTGGGCAGCTGATCGAGCGTGCGCGCATGCGCCTGCATCTGCTGCTGCAGATCGGAACGCACCGCTTCGAGCTCCGACACGTCGATGGCGATGCCGGCACTGCCTTCCGGAGCGGGGCTCTCGCAGATGTCGAGGACATGACGCGAGCCGAACACGATCGCCGCCACGCGGGTATGGAAAGGCAGATTCTGGCCTCGCAGGCGCTCGGCTTCCTCCCGCGTCGGGCGGTCGAGCAGCTCGAGCGAGCGGCTCCTGACAGCATCGAGATCCTTGGCGTCGAGCGCCGTGAGATAGGCCTGGTTGGCCCAGGCGATCGCGCCGTCGCGGCCGCGCAGCCAGACCGGCTGGTCGATGGAATTGAGAAGGCCGTGCAGGTTCCTCAGCTCGCCGCGGACGGAGCCGAGGTCCTCCCGGCAGCGAAGCAGCTCGAGCCGATCGCCGGTGACGTCGCGCAGGCGCAGCAGGGCCTGGCCGCTTAGGGTGCGCCCCTCCGCCTCAAAGAAATGCTGCGCGCTGGTGCGCACGCTCAAGTGAAATGCCTCGCCGCGCTCCTTCAGGCGCGCGAGCGCCGCTTCCAGGCGGCTCGCATCGGCGGGAACGAGCCACGACGCAAAGTCGAGTTGCTGATCGACGGCGTGGCTCGGCATGATCGAGATGTCGCCCTCGAGGCGCGGCGCGCCCCCGCGGCCGCCCCAGGCGATGACGAGCTGACGCTCGGCGGCGGTGAGCAGGTCGGCCCGGTCCTGCGCGGCGCGCAGCTCGGCGAGCCTTTGCGCCAGGCCGCGCTCGCGTTCCGCCCATCGCCGCCGCTCGCGCAGATACAACAGCGCCGTCGCCGTGGCGAAGATCACAAGGCCGGTGAAGGCGGCCAGACCGATCGCGTTGTACGGGTTCAGTTGCGCAAGAGCACCCGCAAGGTCGGCATGCGCGCGCTCGAGCGCGGATGCGACGGACGTCTCGGGAATCAAGCTCAGCGAGCACGCGCCCGCCAGCAACGCCGCGGCGCGCCGGCCAATGACGTGGCCGAGAGCGGGCGCGTCACGGCGCGCAGCAGCCATGACGGCGGCGCCGTCTCGCGACGAGTTGAATGGCCCTCGAAGCGGGCCGGGTTTTGCTGCCTTGATCACCCAACCACGCATTCAGTTCATGAGATTCGAAGAGCGAGCGGAGGTGGCCTGACACGGCCAACCGAAGAATCACCGGACTCTAAACCGGCCCGGACTCGCGCCAAAGACTTTAAGGCCTTGTTAAGCCTTCACGGCCGCCATCAGCGGCGAGGCGTTGCCGATAGGACACGCCCGCATGCCTCACCGCGAGGGGAGGACCGAGTCTGCGAAGGCTCGTGTGCTTCGCACACGAGTCCGCCCTCCCCAACGCAAGTCGGGCGCTCCCGACTTGCGCACGTATGGTGGCGGATCTCGGGAACACCCGAGATCCGCGGGGAGGAACTACATCAATAGCGGTAGTGGTCGGGCTTGAAGGG